>SHWW01000084.1 GCA_009693635.1 Flavobacteriaceae bacterium | reverse complement strand
CTTGTTTTGATAAAACAAACTCTTTTCTTTCGGCTAAAACTTTATAGAGACCAACGATTTCAATTGCAAATAAAAATGATTTTTCTTTGATAACGTTTCGTTTCTCCACTCTTTAATTTACATTATCAATTATCAATTATCAATTGACTTCCAAATCCAATTTCATCACAAATGTACTGACCATTTTGACAATAGCCAACTAATTTGTTCTTAATAAATGTTAAAACTTTATCCTTTACGTTTTCTGGGTACAACACGTGTACATTTGCGCCGGCATCTAAAGTGAAGCAAACGGGAATTTGTGTTTCATTTCTGAATTTCCAAATCGCGTTAATTATCTCTAAAGTATTCGGTTTCATAAGGATAAAATAGGGAAGGGAAGTCATCATCATGGCGTGTAATGTTAGCGCTTCACTTTCCACAATTTTTATAAATTTGGTTAAATCGCCACTTTCAAAAATAGAAATTAACGCATCTAAATTCTCATGAGCTTGAGCAAATCGCTTTTCAGCAAATGGGTGCCCGTGCATTAAATCGTGACCAACCGTACTCGAAACTTGTTTTTCCCCTTTGTCTACCAATAAAATCGTGTCTTGATAGTTCTTAAAATTATCATGAATTTTATTTGGAAACTCCACTCCAAATAAGTCGGAGCTTCCTTTAATATTTTTATGATTTCCCCAAACCACTAGACTTCCTTTAATACTTCTACAAGCACTTCCTGATCCTAAACGAGCTAAAAAAGAAGCTTTTTTATAAAAATAGTCATCGGTTATTTCTGTCCCGAAGTTTCGGGATAACAATTTTTCTAAACTCATGAAATTTATAGCTAATGCTGCCATTCCAGATGCTGAAGAAGCAATTCCAGAACTGTGTGGAAAAGTATTTTGAGTGTCAATAGTGAAATGATAGTCTTTCAAAAAAGGCAAATAAATTTCAATTCGCTCTAAAAATTTCTGAATTTTAGGTTTGAAATCTTCTTTTGGTTTTCCTTCAAATAGCAGGTCGAATGAAAATTCACCGTTGTTATTTTTTTTGGCAAAAGCCAATTTAGTTTCTGTTTTACAAGAATTTAAAGTAAAACTCACAGAAGGATTTGCAGGAATTTGAGTTAGGATTTCGCCTTTGTCGTTCAATTGATTTTCAATTTTCCCCCAGTATTTTACTAAAGCAATATTACTGGGTGCGCTCCATGAAAAAGCTCCTTTTTCTATAGATTGGGAATATTTTGAAGGTATAAAATACTTAGATGAACTCATAAACAGCAATAATTTTTACAAAGATACTTTTTTTGATTTATACGTCGATGAAAATTGACTTTTCCTATTAAAGTTTCCTTAAATTTGTTAACTAATTAATTAACAGATGAGCAAATATAAGAGAATTTTGGTGGTTGTTGCTACTTGTTTAGCAATTGGTTATTTTTCTGGAATGGCAACAAGATCAAGTATTACCACTTGGTTTCCCACTTTGGTTAAACCCATTTTTAATCCACCCAACTGGGTTTTTGCTCCTGTTTGGTCACTATTATATATCATGATGGGAATCGCTGCAGGACTGGTTTGGAACAGAATTGACACTAATAGAGAATTGGTTAAAAAAGCTTTGATTTTCTTTGCGATTCAGTTGGCGTTGAATGCGCTTTGGTCGATATTGTTTTTTGGTTTGCACAACCCAATGTTGGCTTTAATAGAAATTGTACTTTTGTGGTTACTGATATATGAAACGTACATTCAGTTTAAAAAAATAGATAAAATGGCGGGCTATTTATTTATTCCGTACTTAGCTTGGGTTAGTTTTGCAACGGTTTTGAATGCAAGTATTTGGTGGTTGAATCGCTAAATCAATTTTGAAATAATTTCTATATTGAATTGGCGACAATAAAGCCGCTTGTCCAAGCATTTTGGAAATTATAGCCGCCAGTTACGGCATCGATATTTACAATTTCGCCAGCAAAATAGAGATTTTCGTGGAGTTTGCTTTCCATGGTTTTGAAGTTGATTTCTTTCAAATCGATGCCGCCTGCAGTAACAAATTCTTCTTTGAAGGTGCTTTTTCCATTGACTTGAAATAGGCCATTCGTTAACTGATTGGATAAATTTTGAAGCTGGATTTTAGATAAATCGGCCCATTTTGTTTCGGAATCAATTCCAGAAGCCATCACCAAACTTTCCCATAAACGGTTGGTTAATTCAAAAGGAGATTTTTTAGAAACGGCTTTCTTAGCATTTTCTAATTTTAGTTCTTTTAGAATTTTTTCGGCATCATCAGTATCAATATCGTTCAACCAATTAATTGCAACTGAAAATTGGTAGTTTTTTTCGTGTAAAATTCGTGCACCCCAAGCCGATAATTTTAAAATTGCTGGTCCCGACATTCCCCAATGGGTAATTAAAAGTGGCCCAGAAGATTCGAGTTTGGTATCTCTGACTTTTACCGAAACTTGCGCTGAAACTCCCGGTAATGCTGCAATTCTAGGATCTTTAATATTGAAAGTAAATAGGGAAGGAACAGGTGAAACAACCACGTGTCCGAAATTTTGTAGCATTTCCCATACTTTAGGATTGCTGCCTGTGGCCAAAATTAATTTTTCTGAAAGGTAGGTTTCCGATTGTGTTTCTACTTTCCAAAGCGCGTCTTTTTTGAAAACAGAATGTACGCTTTGATTCGTAAGTACTGCAATTCCTAGTTTTTTCGTGGCCTCTTGAAAACAATCTATAATGGTTTGCGAAGAATTTGATACGGGAAACATGCGTCCGTCGGCTTCAATTTTTAGTTCTACGCCGTGTTTTTCAAACCATTCTACAGTATCGCCAGAACAAAATTGATGAAACGGACCTCGCAATTCTTTTTCGCCACGTGGATAAAATTTCACTAATTCGTTGGGTTCAAAACACGCATGGGTCACGTTGCATCGACCTCCGCCAGATATTCTAACTTTATTAAGCACCTCCGAACCTCGCTCTAAAATGGCCACCTTCAAGGAAGGATTTTTTTCAACAATGTTAATAGCGGTAAAAAAACCGGCTGCACCTCCACCAACAATTAGTATATCGAAATTCTGATTCATAGTTGTTTTTACAAAGTACAAAGCTAAAATTAAAAAAGCACAAACCAGACGGATTTGTGCTTTTAGTTGGTATTCGAATTTTTTTAATCTGCTATAAGAATTTTGTATTCCCAAGGATTGAAATTCAACTTTTGATTTTTTGAATAATTTACTTTTTCACCAGTCATGTAATCGGTAAATTTTCCTTCAAAAGCTGAGGTGAATGTAGTATTTGTTTTTGATAAATTTCCAACAAAAATTACCTTATTTTTTTCTTTTGCTCTAGCAAAAGCTAGAATTTTTGAATCGTCAGAAGTTAAAATTCGAGTGCAAGATGCTGCTTTTTTACCGCCATTTAAAGCCTTATTTTCATTTTTAAGTTTTCCTAATTTTACTCTCCATTCCCATTGTTTGCCTTTTATTTTTGTAAAGGAATCTTTCTCGAAAAATTTCAAACTTTTATCCAATCCATATTCGTCACCGCTATAAACCAAAGGCATTCCCGGAGTTAAATAAGATAAAGCGGTCATGGTTTCTTCTGCATTTCCTAATCGGCTTTTCATAGTTCCGTTCCAAGAGTTTTCATCATGATTATCAACGAAATTCATTGCGATATCATTGGCTTCGTATTTTTTAGAATTGTCTAGTATGTTTTTATCCCAGTTTGAAACCGTGTTTTCTCCCTTAGCAATTCTATTCATAATATGATGCGTTTCCCAACCATAGCACATGTCAAATAAATTTGATTTTAATAATTCAGGTTGCCATGCTTCAGCAAGCATGAAAATATTTTTTTCTTTTCTTAGTTTTGGAATGGTTTCGGACCAAAAATCGGTAGGTACATTTCCTGCTACATCACATCGAAATCCATCAATATTTTCGTTTTTTATCCAATGCATCATATCTCCAGACATTGCAGCTCGCAGTCCTTTGTTATCATAATTCAAGTCGGCAACATCGGTCCAGCCCCAACTTTTTCCTGTTTCTGGATTCATCGGATCTACGATTTCTCCTTTTTCGTTATGGGTATAAAATTCAGGATGTTGTTTGATCCAAACATGATCCCAACCCGTGTGGTTTGGAACCCAATCCAAGATCACATAAATGCCATTTTCGTGTGCGGTTTTCACCAAATTTCTGAAATCTTCGATAGTTCCAAATTCAGGATTTACTTTCTTAAAATCGGAAACGGCATAGTAACTTCCTAAGTATTTTGATTGCTCTTCCTTGGGCATTTCAGATGCAAATTTGCTATCATCGCCACCAGTTGCTTTTCTTTTGGTTTGCGAAATAGGAAATATTGGCATAACCCAAAGAATCTTAATTCCCATTTCTTTAAGTTGCGGAATGTCTTTTGTAAAAGCGCTAAATGTTCCTTCAGGGGAATATTGTCGGATGTTGACTTCATAAATCACTGAATTTTCTTCCATTTCTGGTTGAAAAGCATCAATTTGTGCTGTTGAAGCTGATTTTTCAGAACTTTCTTTTTTGCAACTAATTAGCGCCGAAAGTAGTACTACTGATAAAAGTAATTTTTTCATCTTTTAAATTTTAAGTTTAATTCATCGAAGCCTTGCTTCGTTTTTTTTGCCACAGATTTTCACAGATTTCCACAGATTTTCTATTGTGTAATTTGGATGAATATCTATTTCTAAACCCTGAAATTGTTTGTTATTTTCCAAACATAAATTCTATGGGAATAGGTATTCTTTTTTGCCACGATACTTCCGAATGATTTTCTCCCTCAAATTTCAAATTTTTAGAATTCGTTGAATCGTATCCTTTTTCTTTTAAAATTTCGTCAACTCGATATTCGTATTTAATATAATTGGCATCCAAAGTTTCCGTTCCATAATCAAAATAAAGTTTATGATTTTTTGAATTTGGTAATCTTTCCTTCATATAAGAAAAAAAACTTTCAGGAATTGGATTGTTTTCAAATTCCCGAAAACCAATCCAATGCGTTGATAAACAAGCAGCTTTTCCGAACACTTTTGGATATTCACAAATGGCATACATCGAAATTAATCCGCCCATACTTGAGCCCATTATTGCGGTGTGATTTGCATCGGTGTAAACTGAAAAATTTGCATCAACAAATGGTTTTACTTCTTCGACAATAAATTTCAAATAGTTATCCGAATTGATAGCTTCAAAAGTGAAAGTATAACCGAATTTTTTTGCTTTTTCTAAAATCAAATCGTGCTGTTCTTGCGTTAAATTTTCTAATGGTTTTTTCGGAAATAAATCGGTGTGTCGCAAAGTTGGAATGTTCCAAATGGC
>SHWW01000018.1 GCA_009693635.1 Flavobacteriaceae bacterium | reverse complement strand
AACTGGAACACAAACTGATGTTGATGGAAAATATTCTATCAAAGCAAAAGCGGGGGATGTTTTAGTTTTCTCTTTTGTTGGAATGACTGAAACTACTTCTAAAGTAGGCGCTTCAAATTCTGTTAATATAAAAATGCAGAACGGAGTTAAATTACAAGAAGTTTTAATCTCACAAGGGTATCGTAACGTTACTAAGAAAACCGCAGTAACAGCGATCGCTTCCGTTTCTTCTGAAACAATTGGAAACAGACCTAATGCAAGTGCGATTAACACGATTCAAGGGCAATTAGCTGGGGTTAATATCTCTGCTAATACAGGTCAACCTGGAGCTAAATCGTCAGTTGTTATTAGGGGTGTAGGTTCTATTACTGGTAGTACTGATCCTTTATATGTAATTGATGGTTTTCCATCAAACAGTGATAACTTCCGTTCAATTAATCCAAATGATATTGAGTCTATTGCTGTCTTGAAAGATGCTGCTGCAACTTCTGAGTATGGAAATAGAGGTTCAAATGGGGTAATTGTAATTAAAACTAAACAAGCTAAATTTGGAGATGCTAAAACATCATTTAATTACAATTCACAGTATGGTGTTGGATATTTGCAAAATCCTAAATATGATTATGCTAATTCTAGACAATTGTTAAAAATTGAGAAAAATTTAGGGACTGGTTTAGGTAGTACTTTAACTGATGCTGAAATTGATGCATTTTCTATTAATACGGATTGGGTAAATTATTTCTTTAGACCTTCAGCTTCTGTTTCACATAACATTAGTATTGAGAATAGCGGAAAAAACACTAGTTCTTATACTTCTTTAGGGTATTTCCAACAAGATGGTATTCTTAAAACAACTGGATTAAGCAGATTCACATTAAGAAATAATATTACTGGTAAATCTACTAATGAGAAATTCAAGTATTCTGTAAATACAGCACTCGGTTATTCGAAAAATAATGAAGCTACTAGTTTAGGTACTGGTGGTATCAATAGAAACTATGTGCTTGGAGCTTTTTTAGGAGCAACTTATGTATCTCCTGATGTATATACCGGATCTCAATCTGCATTGGATTATTATAACAATACTCCGGGTTTATTAGCTACTCCAATCATGTTGATTGACAAGTTAAAAACATACGAAAATTTAACTGACGAAGCTCGTGTTGATATATCTGCAGAATTTTCATATAAAATTGCTAAAGATTTTACATTAAAAAACAGAACAAGTAGTCAATTTATTCAAAACAGATTCTTTCAATCAGAAGGACCTAACTCTTTCAACGCTTTATTGTTTTCTTCTACTCCAGGGGTTTCTTCTTTGGCTGGTGGAAACTTCAATGGTTTTGAAGATGTTAACTCAAGAAGAGAATTTTACTTTACTAATTTATGGGAATTAGGGTATAAAAAAGTAATTGGGGAGCATACTTTTAATGCTTTTGCTAACTTTGAGTACAACCATTCTCGTTTAAATTCTAATAATATCAGACAACGTGGATTAATTCCAGGTGTATTTGTTCCTAATACTGGGGCAGGATATGCTGCGGATTTGGGTACAAATGATTTTTATGTTCCTCAAATTTCAGTTGGACATTTAAGAAATGATTTAGTTTCTTATTTTGGTTCTGTTGATTATGATTACAACAAAAAATACGGAGTAGCAGTTTCAGTTAGAAGAGACGGAACCTCAAGATTTATTGATGATAAACAATGGGGTAATTTCTGGTCTGTTGGTGGAAGATGGAATCTTGATGAAGAAACTTTCATGGACAATGTAACTTTTGTTAATTCTTTAAAATTAAGAGGTTCTTATGGAACTGTTGGAAATCAAAGAGTTGTTTCAGGTACTGTATACTCTGGAATTAATCCTCCTGGATTTGCTGATATTTATCTTGTAGCTAATAACGTTTATAATGGTGGAACTGGTTATTCAATTAATTTTGGTTACCCTGATTTAAGATGGGAAACTACTACACAATACAACGTTGGTTTGGATTTTGAATTTAAAAATTCAAAATTAAGAGGTTCTTTTGATTATTACAATAGAGCTACTTCTGATTTATTCCTAGCCGCTCCTGTTACTCCAACTTCAGGTGTTTCAACAATTAACAGAAACTCTGAAGCTACAGTAACTAATAAAGGAGTTGAGTTAAACTTAACGTATGATTTAATCAATGACCAAAAAAATGATATTACTTTAACGTTAAGAGCTAATGGTGCTTATAATGATAATAAAGTTAGTAAAATTGAATCTAATGGTGGTGTAATTATAAACGGTAACTATATTACTGAAAATGGAGGTTCAATATATGAGCCTTATGTATATCACTATTTAGGAGTTAATCCTGTAAATGGTAATTTATTATTTGAAGCTGCTGATGGAACTGCTACGGAAGCTCCTGTGGCTGCTGATAAAAAACCTATGAACGTTAATTTCAGTCCTGCTTATACAGGTGGTTTTGGATTTGATTTTTCTTACAAAGGATTTTTCGCTTCAACATTATTTACGTATGCATTTGATGTAGCAAGATTTGATTTTGATTTAGATTCTTTATATGATGTAGGTGGAATTGGTCAATTTGTAGTAGGTGCAAACATGTTAAATGCTTGGACTCCAACAAATACTATTACTGACGTTCCTTCATTATCAGCTTCTAATTTAGGTGTAGGTGATACTTCTGACCGCTTCTTGAAAGACGCTTCTTATGTTCGTGTTAGAAATGTTCAAATTGGATACCAAGTACCTAAAAAGTTTTTGAGTGGTTCATTTATTACAGACCTTTCTATTTCACTTCAAGGAGAAAACTTGTATAATTTTACAAAATGGCAAGGTTTTGATCCAGAAAGTGATAGAACGGGTGATTTCGGTCAATACCCAACTCCAAAATTATTCACTTTTGGTTTACAAGTTAAATTTTAATTAAAAAATATTATGAAAAAAGTATATGGATTAATGTTATTGTCTTTGTCACTATTTGTTTCTTGTGACAAAGAATTAGAGCCTTTTACTCCGGGTTCATTAACGGAGGAGGTTGCTATTACTAAAAGTTCAGATTTGACTAGATTGTTGAACTCTGGTATGAATATCATGACAAATAGATCTGAATATGTATTTAGTTCTGTGTTCACTGACGAAGCCGCAATGGGTTTCAATAATGGCGGTCAAGGGATTAGACAAGAGTACATATTTTTACTCCTGCAAGATGATTCAAATGCAACAGCTATTTGGTCATCTACTTATGGAGCTTTAGCTAGAATAAATCGTGTAATTACTCTTTCTTCAACTATAGTTCCTACAAGTGCTGCGGATACCCAATTAATTAATAGAACAAAAGCAGAAGCTTTAGTATTAAGAGCAGTATGTCATTTGAAAATAATGTCATACTTTTCTCCAGATCCTAAAAACAATGATGCTTTAGCTGGAGTATTAGCAAATAGAATTATTAATACTTCTGAGTTTCCACGAAGAGTTACTAATGGAGTATTTTATTCTTCAATTCACGCTGATTTAGATGAAGCTATTAGTATTTATGGTACAAATACTGCTCCTGCATATACAACTAAAACAGCTTATGCTTCTAAAACTTTAGCTCAAGCAATGAAAGCTCGTGCGTATGCTCTTAAAGGAGATTATACTAATGCTTTATTGAAAGCGGATGAAGTTATTAATACTTCAGGTATTACTTTAGCGAATTCTGCAGCAGATTATGCGGCTGTATTCCATACACATAACGAAGCAGCTGGTAAAGAAGTAATCTTTAGATTAAAAAGAACTGCAGCTCAAAACTCTCAAGGAACTAACCTTCACAATGGATGGTGTTCAGTTACTAACAGAAGAAATGGTTCTCCATTTTATGAAATGAGTAGAGCTTTGTTCAACAAATTTAATTCGAATCCAACGGATTTCAGATTAGCTACAAACGTATTCTTTTCTACCTCTGCTACTACAAGTTCTTTAATTGATCCTAATTATGCAACTGCTTTAGATGTAAAAAATTCTGATATTATTGTACTTCAAAAACACGGAGGTCAATCTGCAAGTACTGCATCTAATGCTTTCAACCCTGATTTTATGGTGTGTAGGTTGTCTGAAATGTATTTCATTAAAGCAGAAGCGAAAGTTGCTGCGGGTGATTTAGCAGGTGCTGGAACAGCTTTAAAATCTATTTTAGATGCCCGTTTCCCAACAGCGCAACCAGCTCCAGTTTTTGCTAATGCACAAGCTGCTTGGAAAGGAATTCTTGACGAAAGAAGAAAAGAATTATCTTTCGAAGGTTTCCGTTTCATTGACTTGAAACGTTTAGGAGTTTTAGCTGGTGCTTCTCTAGATAGAGACCCTTCTGATTACGCTTCTTCATCTTGGAATATTCCTGCTGCTAATCCAACTAATTTACCATTAACTAGTTATAAATGGGCTTTGCCTATTCCACAAGACGAGATAAATGGTAATGCTGGAATTCAACAAAATGCAGGATACTAATTTATAATATTCTAGTTTTAAAACCACTCTTTTTAAGAGTGGTTTTTTTTTAACCCTATTTTATTTTAACTTTATTTATAAATAGTATATTTGTTGAAAATATATTTATGAAATTTTGGTATTTATTTTTTATCTTTTTTATCTCTTTTTCACTTTTTTCCCAAATAGAAAATAAAGTGGAATCGGATACTTTAAAAAATAATTCTCTCATTATTGATCATTCAAAGGACCAACCTAAAGCCACCATTTCACAATACCGCATTATAACACTAGAACGCGATACGACTTTCGTAGATACTTCGCTAACCATAAAAAAAGAATACGAATACAATTATCTGCGTAGAGATATTTTTGGGTTAATGCCTTTTGCCAACGAAGGACAAACCTACACCACTTTGCAATATGGTTTAAATAAAACCAGCTCTTTTCCAGAATTTGGTTACACTGCCAAGCAATTCAATTATTTGAAAGCCAATCAAATTAATTATTATTCCGTTGCCACACCATTCACAGAATTGTATTTTAAAACTGTAATGGAGCAAGGACAAAATGTAGATGCTTTTGTGACTTTAAATACTTCAGAACGATTCAATTTTTCTATGGCTTATAAAGGATTGCGCTCTTTAGGGAAATACATCAACCAACTTTCAAGTACAGGAAATTTTAGGTTTACCACAAGTTATAATACCAAAAACAAGCGGTATTATTCCAATTTTCATTTCACGTCACAAGACATTCTCAATGGTGAAAATGGTGGGATTACAAGCCCCGAAAATTTTGAAAGTGAGGATGTAGCTTACAAAGAACGCGCTCGTCTCGGAGTGTATCTTAAAGACGCAAAAACGACCTTAATTGGCAAACGATTATTCCATGACCATAGTTTCCAAATTAATCCTACCAAAGGAAACAACAATCTCTATTTAACGCATCAAATTAATTTTGAGAGTTACTATTTCGAGTTTAATCAAGTTACAATTCCAACTACAATTATTTCAAATACGGGCGTAGCAACCACATTCAATAGGTTTGGATCTTCATTTGTAACAGGAAACATCAACGATCAAGTGCGTTACAATAGAATATACAATAAAATTGGGGCCATTTATGAAAATACTAGTTTAGGAAAATTTCAGTTTTTTTTAGATGATTTTAGATACAATTATTACTATAATTCAGTTTTGTATCTAACCTCGGGTATTGTTCCCAATGCCATCAACGATAAAATCAATGATTTCGGTGGACAATACGAATATAGAAAAAACAAATGGACAGGAAAATTTCGCTATTCAAGTTCTATAACGAAACAATCTCTATTTGATTTCAATGCCAATTTAAAATACCAATACAACGATAAAAATAGCCTCTCGTTTGAATATCAAAATAGTAATAAACTCCCAAATAACATTTATAATTTGCACCAAAGCAGTTATATTACTTACAATTGGTACAACAATTTTAAAAACGAAAAGAGTAATACCATCAAAGTTGAAGCCAGTACGCAATGGGCAAATGCCACTTTGCAACTCAACACGTTGAACGATTATTTGTATTTCAGTAATGGTGATACCCCTAATTTACAGTTGGTTTCACCAAAACAATACGATAAAACCATTAATTATGTATCCCTGAAAATTAATAAAGAATTCAAATTCAGAAAATTTGCACTCGACAATACTGCACTTTATCAAAAAGTAGATCAAAAAGACAACGTTCTTAATGTACCACAATTAGTACTTCGAAACACCTTCTATTATTCGGACGATTTTTTCAAAAAAGCCATGTTTTTGCAAACAGGAATTACATTTAATTACTTCACTAAATTTTACGCCAACGATTACAACCCAATTCTTGGAGAATTTTTTGTACAAAACCAAACTCAAATTGGTGCATTTCCCAACTTTGATATTTTTGTAAACGCAAGAATACAACGCACCCGAATTTACTTCAAAGCCGAACATTTCAACTCCGCAATGTCAGGTAACAATTTCTATTCTGCACCCAACAATCCTTACCATGACTTTATGATCCGCTTCGGATTGGTATGGAATTTCTTTCAATAAGCTTTTTTTGGGCGAGCCCTCGTTCAGATCATTACGAGGTAACGAACACTTTTTATCGTAAATTCGGTCGGGCTATTCACTACAATCTCTTGCTCCACTTCGTTTCGCAAGAGGATTTCCACTGCCATCACTCCCGTAAATCTTGAAAAATATAACTATTTTAAAACAAAATACTATCTTTGTAAAAGTTCTATCAAATTTGAAAGCTAAAAACTAAAACTAAATGCAATATTCAGAAAATATTTTAGGAACTATTGGCAATACGCCTTTAGTTCGATTAAATAAAGTAACCGCCGAAATCAACGCTTTGGTTCTTGCCAAGGTAGAAACTTTCAACCCTGGAAATTCTACAAAAGATAGAATGGCGTTAAAAATGGTTGAAGATGCCGAAGCTGATGGTAGATTACAGCCAGGCGGAACAATCATTGAAGGAACTTCAGGAAATACGGGAATGGGTTTGGCATTAGCCGCAATCATCAAAGGATACAAACTAATTTGCGTGATAACCGACAAACAATCCAAAGAAAAAATGGATATTTTGAGAGCCGTTGGAGCTAAAGTTGTCGTTTGTCCAACCGATGTGGAACCAACCGATCCACGCTCGTATTATTCAGTTTCAAAAAGATTGGGTGAAGAAACACCAAATTCTTGGTACGTAAATCAATACGATAATCCATCAAACGCCTTGGCACATTACGAGCAAACAGGACCAGAAATTTGGAAACAAACCAATGGTAAAGTAACGCATTTTGTGGTTGGAGTAGGAACGGGCGGAACGATTTCAGGAATTGGTAAATATTTAAAAGAGCAAAATCCAAATGTAAAAGTTTGGGGAATTGACACCTATGGTTCTGTATTTAAAAAATACCATGAAACAGGAATTTTTGATGAAAATGAAATTTATCCCTACATCACCGAAGGGATAGGAGAAGACATACTTCCAAAAAATGTTGACTTTTCTATTATCGATGGATTTACAAAAGTAACCGATAAAGATGCAGCCGTTTACACTCGAAAAATTGCTTTGGAAGAAGGTATTTTCGTTGGGAATTCAGCAGGCGCAGTTATAAAAGGAGTGTTGCAACTCAAAGAACATTTCAAGCCAGAGGATGTAGTCGTAGTTTTATTTCACGATTCTGGAAGCCGTTATATTGGTAAAATGTTCAATGACGATTGGATGCGCGAACGTGGTTTTTTAGAAGAAGACATTACCAAAGCCGAAGATGTTATCAAAGACCACATCGACAAACAATTGATAATTGCGCGCACCGAAGAATTGGTTTCTCACGCAATTGAAAGAATGCGAAAATATAAAATCTCACAAATTCCAGTAATAGATATTTCAGGTTTTGTTGGTTCTGTAGATGAATCTGACTTGTTTCAAAGTTATGTTCATGACAAAAATGCTGCCGATAAACCCATTCGTGAAGTTATGGGAAAACCATATCCAATTGTAAAATTAGGAACGCCTATCGAAGAAGTTTCAAAACTATTTACTAGAGAAAATGCTGCGGTATTATTAGATTTAGGAAACGGAAAACACCATATTATTACCAAATATGACATTATTGGTTCTTTAAAATAATTCAAAAATGTAATGAAAAGTAATATTGATGTTTGTCATTAGTATTACTTTTTTTATATGTTGAATTTAAAAATCTAAAATCTTAATTCAAATGACTTTCACTGCAATAGATTTCGAAACAGCAACTGCATTTCACCCCTGTTCTGTGGGAATTGTTACTGTTGAAAACGGAATAATTGTGGATGAATTCGTCACTTTGATTAAACCGCCAAACAATCTGTATTCCCCTTTTACCATTCAAGTTCACGGAATTTATCCAAGAGATACTATAAATGCAAAATCGTTTGCACAAGTTTTCCCCGAGATTCAAAAACGTCTTCAAAACAGAATAGTGGTGGCTCATAACGAAAGCTTTGATAGAAATGTTCTTTCCAAATCAATGGCGCTATACGGATTAGATTACGATAAGTTGAACATTGGTTCTCGTTGGGAATGTACCGTAAAAATATACAAAGCCAAAGGTTTAAGACCAACAAAACTTAGCGACTGTTGCCGAGAAATGAAAATTCAACTGAACCATCACGAAGCTTTATCGGATGCTCGGGCTTGTGCCAAATTGTATTTGATGCGATAATTTCACCCTTTTTTTTAAATATATAAATTATGTTTTGCGTACTTGTTTTTTGACTACATTGTACTAAGTTTGCAAGACTTAATTTATACGCCAAAAAATGAAAGAAGAATTCCTCCATTATCTGTGGAAATTTAAAAAATTCGACACTTCGAATTTGACTACTTACAATGGAGAAAAACTAACCATTGAAAATTCGGGTCTTTATTTGCAACTTGCAGGACCTGATTTTTTTAATTCTCAAATTACAATTGAGAATCAAAAATGGGCAGGAAATGTTGAAATTCATCTCAAATCTTCCGATTGGTATGCGCACCATCACGAGCGCGACTCAAATTATGACAGCGTAATTCTTCATGTTGTTTGGGAACACGATACTGAAATTTATAGAAAGAACAACACCGAAATCCCTGTTTTGGTTCTTAAGAATCTGGTATCCAAAGAAACACTTAGCAATTACAGCTCCTTAATTGCACCAAAATCTTGGATATATTGCGAAAAACAATTGGTATCAATTGATAGCTTTATTCTTTTGAATTGGCAAGAACGTTTGTTTTTTGAACGATTGGAACGAAAATCAAAACCTATAACCGAACTTTTAGAAACTACAAAACAAGATTGGGAAGCGTTATTATTTTGTATGTTGGCTAAAAACTTTGGATTGAATACCAATGGAGAATCTTTTTTGAAAGTGGCAAATTCTATTCCCTTTTCAATCATCAGAAAAGAATGTAACGATTTAAAAAATTTAGAAAGTTTGATTTTTGGAATTTCAGGATTATTAGAAATCGAAAAAGAAGATGTTTATTATAAAAATCTAAAATCTAATTTTGAATATTTGATTCATAAATACCAGTTACAAATTACTCACATTAATACGGTGCAGTTTTTCAAACATCGTCCAGATAATTTTCCAACCATTCGATTATCACAATTAGTAAATGTATATCACCAACAGCACCAACTTTTTTCTAAAATAATTGAAGAAGATTCTGTGAAAAAAATTTACAAAATATTCAATGTTGCGGTATCTGAATATTGGGAAACGCATTATCAATTTGACAAAGTAAGTCCGAAAAAAAAGAAAGCATTATCGAAATCATTTATAGATTTGCTAATAATAAATACAATTATTCCATTGCAATTTGCATATTCGAAAAGCCAAGGCAGGGAAATTTCAGAAAATTTAATTTCGTTATTAAATCAAGTGTCACCTGAAAATAACTCCATTATGGATAAATTTTCATTGTTTGGAATTAAAGCCAAAAATGCTTTTGAATCACAATCTTTATTGCAGCTTAAAAATGAGTATTGCAATAAAAGCAAGTGTTTAGAATGCGCAATTGGAATGGAATTGCTGAAACAATGAGGTGTTAATTATTGAGGAAATATTAAGTTATTATACTAAATTTGTAAAGTGTTATAAATTTAATGTAAATGAAACTCATCCTTCGACTTAAATATTTTTTTGAGAAACACGGTTTTCACGTTTCTTCCCGATTGGCAGATGTCTTGGGGATGCGCGCCAATAGTGTGAGATTATTTTTTATTTATATATCATTTGTTACCGCTGGATTATGGTTTGGAGTGTATCTCACTTTGGCTTTTTGGTGGCGACTAAAAGATCTAATTCGGGCAAAACGAAGCTCTGTCTTCGACCTATAAACCATTTAAAATTATGACTTTAAAATCCTACTTCCAATTTACAAAATCACAAAGAAGTGGGATAATTTTTTTAGTAATGCTCTGTTTGCTATTTCAATCAGCCTATTTTTTTATTGATTTTAAATCACTTACAAATGATAGTAAAGAAAAACAAGAATGGCTAGTTTTTAATACTGAAATTGATTCTTTAAAGCAAATTAAACGAGATTATATTCCCAAAATATATCCTTTTAATCCGAATTTCATTTCTGATTTCAAAGGATATAAATTAGGAATGTCTGTTGCAGAAATTGACAGACTGTTGGTTTTTAGGGAGACAAATAAGTATGTTAATACTCCCGAAGATTTTCAAAAAGTGACAAAAGTATCCGACTCATTATTAAATACAATGACGCCCTACTTTAAATTTCCAGACTGGGTCACTAAAAAAAAGGAATTTAAATCTCAATACAAATCTTTTGAAAAGAAGAAAGAAAAAATTGAATTTTTAGATATTAATAAGGCTACAAAAGAGGATTTGATTAAAGTATATGGAATTGGACCTGCCTTATCAGATCGAATATTGAAGCTAAAAGACCTTTTAGGAGGTTTTGTAAGTATGGAACAAATGAATGATGTCTGGGGTTTGTCGCCAGAGGTTATTGAGAATTTGAATAAAAACTTTAAAGTTTTGGTGCTTCCGAAAGTAAAAAAGGTTGATATTAATAATTTATCCATCAAAGAATTGATGCTTTTTCCTTATTTTAAGTACGCTTTGGCGAAAGCAATTGTTACTTATAGGAGTATGAATGGAGATTTTAAAGAAAATGCAGATTTGATAAAAATTAACGGCTTTCCTAACGAAAAATTAAGTATTATTGGCTTATATTTGTATTTTTAAAATAAATAACAATTATTATGAATTTTGACTATAACGAATCGCAGTCAATGATTGCACAATCTATTCGTGATTTTGCAGAAATAAACTTACGTCCTTTTATAATGGAATGGGATGAAGCACAAACTTTTCCAATTCCGTTATTTAAAAAATTAGGTGAAATGGGCTTTATGGGCGTTTTAGTCCCCGAAGAGTTAGGCGGTTCAGGTTTAGGATACCACGAATATATTACTATTATAGAAGAAATATCTAAGGTAGATCCTTCTATTGGATTATCTGTCGCTGCTCATAATTCATTATGTACCAATCATATTCTGACTTTTGGAAATGAAGAACAA
Organism: Flavobacteriaceae bacterium; assembly: GCA_009693635.1. GTDB lineage: Bacteria > Bacteroidota > Bacteroidia > Flavobacteriales > Flavobacteriaceae > Flavobacterium. Next base: position 18,431 of record SHWW01000018.1, on the reverse strand, counting down.
AAGAAAAAATGGATTCCTAAATTAGCATCAGCAGAACACATTGGGGCTTGGGGTTTAACGGAGCATAATACGGGTTCTGACGCTGGCAGAATGAATACTACTGCTTTTAAAGAGGGAGATTCTTGGATTCTCAATGGTACAAAAAACTTTATTACCCATGCTATTTCAGGAGATGTTGCTGTTGTAATTGTTCGTACTGGCGAAAAAGGAGATTCTAAAGGAATGACAGCTTTTGTTATTGAAAAAGGAACACCTGGATTTACATCAGGAAAAAAAGAAAATAAATTAGGAATGCGTGCAAGCGAAACAGCAGAATTAATTTTCGATACGTGTCGTATACCTGACGCCAACAGATTGGGTGAAGTTGGGCAAGGTTTTGTTCAAGCAATGAAAATTTTAGACGGCGGAAGAATTTCAATTGGCGCATTATCGTTAGGTATTGCAAAAGGGGCGTATGAAGCGGCATTGAAATATTCAAAAGAAAGACATCAGTTTGGACAACCAATTAGTAGTTTTCAAGGAATTTCATTTAAGTTGGCCGATATGGCAACAGAAATTGAAGCTTCGGAATTGTTATTGCATAAAGCGGCCTTCTTAAAAGAGCAACACCGTTCAGTTACCACATTGGGTGCAATGGCAAAAATGTATTCTTCGGAAGTTTGTGTAAAAGTGGCCAACGAAGCTGTTCAAATTCATGGCGGTTACGGTTATACAAAAGATTATCCTGTAGAAAAATTCTACAGAGATTCTAAATTATGTACTATTGGCGAAGGAACTACTGAAATTCAAAAAGTAGTTATTGCGAGAAATATATTGAAATAGACGTATTGATAATAGACAGATAGATAAAAGAAAAAAGAATCAAGAAAATTGTATCTTGGCTTTTTTAGTTTGTCTTTCATCTCTTCGTCTCTAATCTTTTCAAATCTCTCCAAAAATAATTCATAATTTATAATTCATAATTCAAAATAAAAATATATTTTTGCACCCTTAACGAGAGGAGGTGTCTATATTATGTTAATTATACCAATTAAAGACGGAGAAAATATCGATAGAGCATTAAAGCGCTACAAAAGAAAATTTGATAAAACAGGAACTGTTCGTCAGTTACGCTCACGTACTGCCTTTATTAAGCCTTCTGTTTCAAATCGAATGAAAATCCAAAAAGCGGCCTACATTCAAAACATGAAAGATGGTTTAGAAAGTTAGTAAATAACTTCAATAAATATTACCGTTAGTGATTAAAGTTTTATAACTTTGATGTTAACGGTTTTTTTTATGGAAAATAGCAAAGCGGCATTTCAAGATTATTTGCAATTAGAAAAAAAGTATTCGTCACATACCGTAATTGCGTATGTAAACGATGTCGTTTCTTTTGAATCTTTCATAAAATCTGAATTTGATTCAGATGACTTATTGGAGGTCAATTACAGTTTAATTAGAAGTTGGATAGTTGCTTTGGTTGATAGTGAAATTTCCAACACTTCTGTAAATAGAAAAATATCCTCTTTAAAATCATATTACAAATTTCTATTAAAAATCAAGCAAATAGAAGTTAGTCCTTTATTAAAACACAAATCATTAAAAACTCCAAAAACAATTCAAATTCCTTTTTCCGAAAAAGAATTAGACGAGGTTTTGCATCAAATAAAATATTCAGAGGGGTTTGAAGGCATTCGAGACAAACTTATAATTGACTTGTTTTATACAACAGGAATTCGAAGAACGGAATTAATTCATCTAAAAATGTTAAATGTCGACCTTTCAAATGCTACTTTAAAGGTTTTGGGAAAGAGAAACAAGGAAAGGATTTTGCCTTTATTGCCAATAATCACAGATCAATTTAAATTGTATTTAACGGAACGGTCTTGTATAGAGCGGATCACTGATAACCAGTATTTTTTCTTGACTTTAAAAGGCGTTAAAATGAATGATTCTCTTGTTTATCGTTTAATAAATCACTACTTTAGTAATGTTTCTGAGAAGGTAAAAAAGAGTCCACATATTCTAAGACATACGTTTGCAACTCATCTTTTGAATAATGGAGCCGATTTGAATTCGGTTAAAGAATTATTAGGGCATTCAAGTTTGGCATCAACTCAGATATATACCCAAAGTAGTTTGTATGAGTTAAAAAAAGTTTACAAAGATGCACATCCAAGAAATAAAAATTAATACTGTTTAACCAATAAAAATTTGATTATGAAGGTAAATGTTCATGCGGTTAACTTTAATGTTGACGGAAAACTAGTAGGTTTTATTCAAGAAAGAACGGACAGGCTGGAGAAGTATTATGATAAAATTATTTCTTCCGATGTTTTTCTAAAAGTCAAAAAAACAAGTGAAAAAGAGAACAAGATCGTTGAGATTAAAATGCTTGTTCCTGGAGACGAGTTTATGGTAAAAAAAGAGTGCAAAACATTTGAGGAAGCAATCGAGCAATCAGCTGAATCTTTAGAGCGATTGTTAACAAAAAGGAAAGAAAAAGTAAAACATTATATATAATTTAAAAATATTGGTAAAAATGTTTTGATTAAAAAACAAATTAATATACATTTGCAGTCCGTTAGAAATAGCGGGCTTTTTTTATAATTAATGCCAGTGTAGCTCAGTTGGCTAGAGCAGCTGATTTGTAATCAGCAGGTCGTGGGTTCGAGTCCCTCCACCGGCTCTATAAATACTGAAGATTTTGAATAAAAACTTCTGATTTTTGGGTAAAATAAGGAGGATTTAAGGTTAAGCAATGAGTCTTTTAGGGATTATATAAAATTAAATTCTAAAATCAAAAAATATTTGGGGAGATACTCAAGCGGCCAACGAGGGCAGACTGTAAATCTGCTGTGTGAACTTCGCAGGTTCGAATCCTGCTCTCCCCACAAGAAGAAATTTTAGATTTTGGATTCCAGATTATTTAAAATCTGAAATTAAAAATCTACAAATAAATTCTCTGCCGACTTAGCTCAGAGGTAGAGTGCTTCCTTGGTAAGGAAGAGGTCACGGGTTCAATTCCCGTAGTTGGCTCAATAAAGTATAATTTGAACACAAATATATAACTAAGATTAAAAATTAAGTAAAATGGCAAAAGAAAATTTTAACCGTAACAAACCCCACCTTAATATAGGTACAATTGGTCACGTGGATCACGGAAAAACTACATTAACTGCGGCAATTACTAAAGTATTGTCTGATAAGGGTTACTGTCAAGCAAAATCGTTTGATCAAATCGATAATGCTCCAGAAGAAAAAGAAAGAGGTATTACAATTAATACATCACACGTTGAGTACGAAACTGCTAATCGTCATTACGCCCATGTTGACTGTCCAGGTCACGCGGATTACGTAAAGAACATGGTTACTGGTGCTGCTCAAATGGATGGTGCTATTCTTGTTGTAGCTGCAACAGACGGACCAATGCCACAAACACGTGAGCACATCCTTTTAGGTCGCCAAGTAGGTATTCCTAGAATGGTAGTATTCATGAATAAAGTGGATATGGTTGACGATGAAGAGTTATTGGAACTTGTTGAAATGGAAATTAGAGAATTATTATCTTTCTACGAATATGATGGAGATAATTGCCCTGTAATTCAAGGTTCAGCTTTAGGTGGATTGAATAACGAACCAGCTTGGGTACCAAAAATCATTGAATTAATGGCTGCTTGTGATTCTTGGATTGAAGAACCAGTTCGTGATATTGCAAAACCATTCTTAATGCCAGTAGAAGATTCATTTACCATTACAGGTCGTGGAACTGTTGCTACTGGACGTATCGAAACAGGTATTGCTAATACAGGTGATCCAGTTGAAATCATTGGAATGGGAGCTGATAGATTGACTTCCACAATTACAGGAGTTGAAATGTTTCGTAAAATCCTTGATAGAGGAGAAGCTGGAGACAATGTAGGCTTATTGTTAAGAGGTATTGATAAAGCTGATATCAAAAGAGGTATGGTTATTATTAAGCCAGGTTCAGTAAAACCTCACGCTATATTCAAAGCAGAAGTTTATATCTTGAAAAAAGAAGAAGGTGGACGTCACACTCCATTCCACAATAATTATCGTCCACAATTTTACGTTCGTACAACGGATGTAACAGGTGTTATCACTTTGCCAGCTGGTGTAGAGATGGTTATGCCCGGGGATAACTTAACTATCAATGTTGCCTTATTAAGCCCTATCGCTTTAAGCTTAGGTCTTCGTTTTGCTATCCGTGAAGGTGGTAGAACTGTAGGTGCAGGTCAGGTTACTGAAATAGTAAAGTAATATCTAATTAATATAAAAGTCAGTCGGTATTTTAATAATACTACTGACTTTTTTATACGGGCGTAGTTCAAGGGTAGAATAGCGGTCTCCAAAACCGTTGATGGGGGTTCGAATCCCTCCGCCCGTGCCACTAAAAAAAATATGTACAATGACAAAAGTTTTTAATTATATAAACGAAGCGTTTGATGAATTAAAGTCAAACGTAACTTGGCCAGAATGGGCAGAAGTACAACGTCTTACCATTGTAGTTGCTGTTTTTTCAGTGCTATTCGCCTTGGCAACTTGGGGTGTAGATGAAATTTTTGTAAAATCTTTGGAAGGATTTTTTAATTGGATAAAAGCTTAAATACCTTGTTATGACAGATAATAATGTGAAAAAATGGTATGTTGTTAGAGCGGTAAGCGGTCAAGAAAACAAAGTAAAAGCCTACATTGAAAACGAAATTAATAGATTAGGAATGGGTGATTACATTTCACAAGTTCTAGTTCCTACTGAAAAAGTAGTTACTGTTAAGGATGGAAAAAAAATCATCAAAGACAAAGTTTATTTTTCGGGATATGTAATGATTGAGGCTAATCTTGCAGGAGAAATCCCTCATATTATCAAATCAATCTCTGGAGTTATTGGATTTCTTGGAGAAGTTAAGGGTGGAGAACCTGTGCCGTTGAGACTTTCTGAAGTAAATAGAATGTTAGGTAAAGTGGATGAATTGGCTGTAAAAACAGACACTCATTCTATACCTTTTAATATTGGTGAAACTATCAAAGTTATTGACGGTCCTTTTAATGGTTTCAATGGAACTGTTGATAAAATTAATGATGAAAAGCGTAAACTTGAAGTTATGGTTAAAATTTTCGGAAGAAAAACACCATTAGAATTGAGCTTTATGCAAGTTGAAAAAGTATAATTTTTGTTACAACTATAATAAACCACATTTATCGCTTCCAATGATGATGTGTTAAATTTTTAAAAAAAATGGCTAAAGAGATTAGTAAAGTAGTTAAACTACAAGTTAAGGGAGGTGCTGCGAATCCATCGCCACCGGTTGGACCTGCTTTAGGTGCTGCTGGTGTTAATATCATGGAGTTCTGTAAGCAATTTAATGCGAGAACACAAGATAAACCCGGCAAAGTTTGCCCAGTGCAAATTACAGTATATAAAGACAAATCTTTTGATTTTGTTATTAAAACACCACCTGCTGCTATTCAATTAATGGATGCTGCAAAGCTAAAGTCTGGATCTGGTGAACCTAATCGTAAAAAAGTAGCAAATGTTACTTGGGATGTTATTAGAGCTATCGCAGAAGACAAAATGGTTGATTTAAATGCATTCACTATCGAGTCTGCTATGAGCATGATCGCGGGAACAGCTAGATCTATGGGTATAACTGTAACAGGAAACGCTCCTTTTTAATTAAAAAAAAGACATGGCAAAATTGACAAAAAAGCAAAAAGAGGCTGCTTCAAAAATTGATAAGAACAAACTATATTCTTTAAAAGATGCTGCGGCATTAATAAAAGTAGTTGCTTCTGCAAAATTTGACGAGTCGGTTGATATCGCAGTGCGTTTGGGTGTAGATCCAAGAAAAGCGAATCAAATGGTTAGAGGCGTAGTAACATTACCTCATGGAACTGGTAAAGACGTTAAAGTTTTAGCACTGGTTACTCCAGATAAAGAAGCGGAAGCTTTAGCAGCTGGAGCAGACTATGTAGGTCTTGACGATTATTTACAAAAAATTAAAGACGGTTGGACGGATGTTGATGTAATTATTACGATGCCGAGTGTTATGGGAAAATTAGGTCCATTAGGTCGTATTTTAGGACCTCGTGGTTTAATGCCAAACCCTAAGACAGGAACGGTAACTATGGATGTTGCAAAAGCAGTTCAAGAAGTCAAAGCGGGTAAAATTGACTTTAAAGTTGATAAAACAGGTATCATACATGCAGGTATTGGAAAAATTTCTTTCGATGCTGACAAAATTGTAGATAACGCTCACGAAATTATTCAAACATTAATCAAACTTAAGCCAACTGCTGCTAAAGGAACTTACATTAAAAGTATTTACCTTACAAGCACAATGAGTCCTGCAATTGCATTGGATCCTAAAGCAGTATAAGTAGTTAAAAAACTTTTAGTATGACTAGAGAAGAAAAATCAATCGCGATTGAAAATTTAACTGCACAGTTAGCTGGTTCAAATATTGTTTATTTAGCAGATATTTCAGGCTTAAATGCAGATATAACTTCAAATCTAAGAAGAGCTTGCTTTAAAGCAGGTATTAAATTAGAAGTAGTAAAAAACTCTTTGCTTGCAAAAGCGATGGAGGCTTCTGAGAATAACTATGGTGAATTACCTGAAACATTAACAGGTAACACTTCAATTTTTCTTGCAGATGTAGCAAATGCTCCTGCAAAAATTATGAAAGAATTCCGTAGAAAATCAGATAAGCCTGTATTAAAAGGAGCTTATATTAATTCTGAAATTTACATTGGAGATAACTTATTAGATTCATTAGCATCGCTTAAATCTAAAGAAGAAGTTATTGGAGAAATCATTGGATTACTTCAATCTCCGGCACAAAGAGTTATTTCAGCTCTTTTAAACCAATTCAAAACGGAATAGGTAGTTTATGATTTAGAGTTTAGATTTCTTTTAGATTTTTAAATAATAAAAAATTAAGCATATTAAACACGCGCATATTAATAAATTATATTTTACAAATCATTTTAAAACGATAGAAAAAATGGCAGATTTGAAACAATTCGCAGAACAATTAGTTAACTTAACTGTAAAAGAAGTTAACGATTTAGCAACAATATTAAAAGATGATTACGGAATCGAACCAGCTGCTGCAGCTGCAGTAGTTTCTGGTGGTGGCGAAGCTGCTTCTGAGGAAGCGCAAACTGAATTTACAGTTATTTTAAAAGAAGCCGGTGCTTCTAAATTAGCAGTTGTAAAATTAGTTAAAGAACTTACTGGTTTAGGTCTAAAAGAAGCTAAAGACGTAGTTGATAGTGCTCCAAGTCCTGTTAAGGAAGGGGTTTCTAAAGAAGAAGCTGAAGGTCTTAAGAAAGCCTTAGAAGAAGCTGGAGCTGTAGTTGAATTAAAATAATTCACTCGCTTTAGAAACTAGGTTTAGGTCTTGGATTCATTTCCAATCACCTAAACCATTTTTCGTATAATAAAATTATATCAAATTTTATTATAAAATAGAATAATATACGAAAAGGTTTTTAAATCAATACGATGAAAGAAAATCAATTAAAAGAGCTTGCTCTTCAGTTATTTTTAAAGAGGTATTGATTATGAAAAAAAAGTATTGATTGTTTTATAAAATAAATAGTGTTTTACACAAAAAATTATTTTTTTAATCAAAATTTTGTCCATTGATGATAACAAATCAGACTGAAAGATTGAATTTTGCCTCAACCAAAAATATTCCTGACTATCCAGATTTTCTAGATGTTCAGGTTAAGTCTTTTAAAGATTTCTTTCAATTAGAAACTAAAACTGACGAAAGAGGCGACGAAGGATTATACAATACCTTCATGGAAAATTTTCCAATTACTGATACAAGAAATAACTTTGTATTGGAATTCCTAGATTATTTTGTAGATCCACCTCGTTATACCATTCAAGAATGTATAGAAAGAGGTCTCACCTATAGCGTGCCTCTCAAAGCGAGGTTAAAACTATATTGTACAGATCCAGAGCATGAAGATTTTGAAACTATTGTACAAGATGTATATCTTGGAACAATTCCTTACATGACCCCAAGTGGTACTTTTGTAATCAATGGCGCAGAACGTGTTGTTGTTTCTCAATTACATAGATCTCCTGGTGTTTTCTTTGGTCAATCATTTCATGCTAATGGAACGAAATTGTATTCTGCCAGAGTAATTCCTTTTAAAGGTTCTTGGATAGAATTTGCTACCGATATTAATAGCGTTATGTATGCTTATATCGATAGAAAGAAAAAATTACCTGTTACTACTCTTTTCCGTGCAATCGGTTTTGAAAGGGATAAGGACATTCTTGAAATATTTGATCTTGCCGAAGAAATTAAGGTTTCTAAAGCCGGTCTTAAAAAATATATTGGAAGAAAACTTGCTGCTCGTGTATTGAATACATGGCACGAAGATTTTGTAGATGAAGATACTGGTGAAGTAGTTTCTATTGAACGAAATGAAATTATATTAGATAGAGACACGGTTCTTGACAAAGAAAATGTTGAGGAAATTGTAGAATCTAATGTAAAATCTGTTTTGTTACATAAAGAAGATACTAATGTAGTTGACTACTCGATTATTCATAATACCTTACAAAAAGATCCAACAAATTCTGAAAAAGAAGCTGTTGAGCATATCTACAGACAATTGCGTAATGCAGAACCGCCTGATGAAGAAACTGCTCGTGGTATTATTGATAAATTATTCTTCTCAGATCAACGTTATAACCTAGGTGAAGTTGGTCGTTATAGAATGAACAAAAAATTAGGTTTAAATATTCCTATGGAAAAGCAAGTCTTGACTAAAGAGGATATTATAACTATTGTGAAATATTTGATCGAATTAATCAACTCTAAAGCTGAGATTGATGATATTGATCACTTATCAAATCGTCGTGTTAGAACTGTTGGTGAACAACTTTCTCAACAATTTGGTGTTGGTTTAGCTCGAATGGCTAGAACCATTAGAGAGAGAATGAATGTTAGAGATAACGAGGTGTTCACACCAATTGATTTGATTAATGCTAAAACATTATCATCAGTTATTAACTCTTTCTTTGGTACAAACCAATTGTCTCAATTTATGGACCAAACTAATCCATTAGCTGAGATTACACACAAAAGAAGATTATCGGCACTTGGACCAGGCGGACTTTCAAGAGAAAGAGCCGGTTTTGAAGTACGGGATGTTCACTATACGCATTACGGACGTTTATGTCCAATTGAAACTCCTGAGGGACCAAACATTGGTTTGATTTCTTCACTTGGAGTTTATGCAAAAGTAAATGGAATGGGTTTCATTGAAACACCTTACCGTGTAGTTAAAGATGGAAAAATTGATCTTAACGCTAATCCTGTATATTTAAGTGCAGAAGAAGAAGAAGGAAAAATGATTGCTCAGGCAAACATCCAAATAGACGCTACTGGAAAAATTACTGCCGACAATGTAATTGCACGTCAAGAAGGGGACTTCCCAGTTATTCACCCATCTAAAGTGGATTATACGGATGTTGCTCCTAACCAAATTGCTTCAATTTCCGCTTCATTAATTCCTTTCTTGGAACATGATGATGCCAATAGAGCCTTAATGGGATCTAACATGATGCGTCAAGCAGTTCCGTTATTACGTCCTGAAGCACCAATTGTTGGTACAGGTTTAGAGCGCCAAGTTGCCTCTGATTCTAGAGTATTGATAAATGCGGAAGGGGATGGAACTGTAATTTATGTTGATGCGAATATCATCACAATCAAATATGACCGTTCTGATGTAGAACGTATGGTTAGTTTTGAAGAAGATGAAAAAACATACAATCTAATTAAATTTAGAAAAACAAATCAAAGTTCAAGCATCAACCTTAAACCTATCGTAAGAAAAGGAGATAGAGTAGTTCTTGGTCAAGTATTGTCTGAAGGATATGCAACTCAAAATGGAGAATTGGCTTTAGGGAGAAACCTAAAAGTTGCATTTATGCCATGGAAAGGCTATAACTTCGAGGATGCAATCGTAATTTCTGAAAAAGTTGTTCGTGACGATATTTTTACTTCTATTCATATTGATGATTATTCATTGGAAGTGAGAGATACTAAATTAGGAAACGAAGAATTAACGAATGATATACCAAACGTTAGTGAAGAAGCAACTAAAGATTTAGATGAAAATGGAATGATTAGAATTGGTGCCGAAGTTAAACCTGGTGATATTTTAATTGGAAAAATTACACCTAAAGGAGAATCCGATCCTACTCCAGAAGAGAAATTGCTTCGTGCAATCTTTGGGGACAAAGCAGGAGATGTAAAAGATGCGTCATTGAAAGCGTCCCCTTCATTACACGGTGTTGTTTTAGATAAAAAATTGTTCGCAAGAGCCGTAAAAGACAAACGCAAACGTTCCCAAGATAAAGATGCTTTGGTTGCTTTGGAAATGGAATTCGAAACAATATTTGTTGAATTAAAAGACAAATTAATTGAGAAACTTTTCAATATAGTAAACGGAAAAACTTCACAAGGAGTGATGAATGATTTAGGAGAAGAAGTATTACCAAAAGGTAAAAAATACTCTCTTAAAATGTTGAATTCTGTAGAAGATTTTGCGCACTTAAGTAAAGGGCAATGGGTTTCTGATGATGATACCAACAAAATGGTTAATGATTTGATCCATAACTATAAGATTAAATTGAACGATTTACAAGGTAGTTTAAGAAGAGAGAAATTCACAATTACTGTTGGTGACGAGTTGCCAGCTGGAATCTTGAAATTAGCTAAAGTTTATATTGCTAAAAAACGTAAATTGAAAGTTGGGGATAAAATGGCGGGACGCCACGGTAACAAAGGTATTGTTGCTCGTATTGTTCGTCACGAAGATATGCCTTTCTTAGAAGACGGAACGCCGGTTGATATCGTATTGAACCCACTTGGGGTGCCTTCACGAATGAACATTGGTCAAATTTATGAAACGGTATTAGGATGGGCTGGACAAAAATTAGGTAGAAAATATGCTACCCCAATTTTTGACGGTGCAACTTTAGACCAAATTAATGAATTGACTGACGAAGCTGAAATTCCACGATTCGGTCACACCTATCTTTATGATGGTGGAACAGGAGAACGTTTTCACCAAGCTGCAACAGTTGGAGTTATCTATATGTTGAAATTGGGTCACATGGTTGATGATAAAATGCACGCCCGTTCAATAGGCCCATACTCGTTAATTACACAACAACCATTGGGTGGTAAAGCTCAATTTGGAGGTCAGCGTTTTGGAGAGATGGAAGTTTGGGCATTGGAAGCATATGGCGCATCAAGTACATTAAGAGAAATCTTAACAGTAAAATCAGATGATGTAATAGGTAGAGCTAAAACTTACGAAGCAATCGTTAAAGGTGAAGCAATGCCAGAACCAGGATTGCCAGAATCTTTCAATGTATTAATGCATGAATTGAAAGGTCTTGGATTAGACATTCGTTTGGAGGAATAAAACAATTGACAATTGATAAATATCAATTGTCAATTATCAATTATCAATTATCAATTCAAGTTTTCAACTATGATGAATAATAGAAACAACAACAATAAAGATAAAAACCCAGTAGTTAAGAGGTTTAACAAAATTTCGATTGGTTTAGCGTCTCCAGAATCTATCTTGGCCGAGTCAAGAGGTGAGGTTTTGAAGCCTGAAACTATCAATTATAGAACCCATAAACCAGAACGCGATGGACTTTTCTGCGAAAGAATATTTGGACCTGTAAAGGATTTCGAATGTGCTTGCGGAAAATACAAAAGAATTCGTTATAAAGGGATTGTTTGCGACCGTTGCGGGGTTGAAGTTACTGAGAAAAAAGTACGTAGAGATAGAGTAGGTCATATCAATTTGGTGGTGCCAATTGCTCATATCTGGTATTTCCGTTCTCTTCCAAACAAAATTGGATATATACTTGGATTGCCATCTAAGAAATTAGATATGATTATTTACTACGAAAGATACGTAGTAATCCAAGCGGGTATTGCTCAAAATACTGAAGGAGAATCAATACAAAGATTAGACTTTTTGACAGAAGAAGAATATCTAAATATTTTAGATACTTTGCCTGCCGATAATCAATATTTAGATGATTTTGATCCTAATAAATTTGTTGCCAAAATGGGAGCAGAGTGTATTATGGATTTGTTAGCGCGAATCGATCTTGATGAATTATCTTATGATTTAAGACATAAAGCAAATAACGAAACATCTAAACAACGTAAAACAGAAGCATTAAAAAGATTACAAGTAGTAGAGTCTTTCCGTGAATCTAACTTGAACCGTGAGAATCGTCCAGAATGGATGATTATGAAAGTAGTTCCTGTTATTCCACCAGAATTACGTCCTCTTGTGCCTCTTGATGGTGGTCGTTTTGCAACTTCAGATTTAAATGATTTATACCGTCGTGTAATTATACGTAACAACCGTTTGAAAAGATTAATGGAGATTAAAGCTCCTGAGGTAATCTTGAGAAACGAAAAACGGATGCTACAAGAATCGGTAGATTCACTTTTCGATAATACTCGTAAAGCATCTGCTGTTAAAACAGAATCCAACAGACCTTTGAAATCTTTATCAGATTCATTAAAAGGTAAGCAAGGTCGTTTCCGTCAAAACTTATTAGGAAAACGTGTGGATTATTCTGCTCGTTCGGTAATTGTTGTTGGACCAGAATTAAAATTATTCGAATGTGGTATCCCTAAAGATATGGCAGCTGAGTTATATAAACCTTTCGTTATCCGTAAATTGATAGAAAGAGGAATTGTAAAAACAGTTAAATCGGCAAAAAAAATAATAGATAAAAAAGAGCCCGTAGTTTGGGACATCCTTGAAAATGTAATTAAAGGACACCCAATCTTACTGAATCGTGCTCCTACTTTGCACAGACTAGGTATTCAAGCATTCCAACCAAAATTAATTGAAGGAAAAGCAATCCAATTGCACCCTTTAGTTTGTACTGCATTTAATGCGGATTTTGATGGGGATCAAATGGCGGTTCACTTGCCGTTAGGACCAGAAGCTATTTTGGAAGCACAATTATTAATGTTGGCTTCTCACAATATCTTGAATCCTGCAAATGGTGCTCCGATTACCGTACCTTCTCAAGACATGGTTTTAGGTCTTTATTATATGACCAAAGAAAGAATTTCTACTACAGAGCATAAAATTTTAGGTCAAGACTTAACTTTTTATTCTGCAGAAGAAGTAAATATTGCATTAAACGAAGGTAAATTAGAATTGAACGCTCGTGTCAAAATCCGTGCGAAAGATTTTAATGAAGAGGGAGAATTAGTATATAAAATTATCCAAACTACTGCAGGTCGTGTATTATTTAATGAAGTAGTACCTGAAGCAGCTGGATATATTAATGATGTATTAACTAAGAAAAACCTTAGAGATATTATAGGTCACGTACTAAGTGTGACTAATGTTCCTACAACAGCTGCGTTCCTTGACAACATGAAAGATATGGGTTATAAATTCGCCTTCAGCGGTGGATTGTCATTCTCTCTTGGTGATATCAGAATTCCAGAACAAAAAACAAAATTAATTGCAGATGCTAGAGAACAAGTTGACGGTATTTCTGCGAATTATAATATGGGACTTATTACCAATAACGAACGTTACAACCAAGTTATTGACGTGTGGACTTCTGCAAATGCCCAACTTACAGAATTAGCAATGAAAAACATTAGAGAAGACCAACAAGGTTTCAACTCGGTGTATATGATGCTTGACTCTGGAGCAAGGGGATCTAAAGAGCAAATTCGTCAGTTAACAGGTATGCGTGGTTTGATGGCTAAGCCTAAAAAATCTACTGCCGGTGGTGGAGAAATTATTGAAAACCCGATTCTTTCTAACTTTAAAGAAGGACTTTCGATTTTAGAATATTTCATTTCTACCCACGGTGCTCGTAAAGGACTTGCGGATACAGCGTTAAAAACTGCCGATGCTGGTTACTTAACAAGAAGATTACATGACGTTTCTCAAGACGTAATTGTAAATATTGACGACTGTGGAACTCTTAGAGGGGTTGAAGTTTCTGCATTGAAAAAGAATGAAGAAATTGTTGAAACTCTAGGTGAAAGAATCTTAGGTCGTGTAGCATTACAAGATGTTATCAATCCTATGACTAATGAAGTATTAGTAAAAGGAGGAGAGCAAATCGTAGAAGCAACTATGCGTTTAATTGAAGCTTCTCCAATCGAGAAAGTAGAAGTTCGTTCGCCACTAGTTTGTGAAGCCACCAAAGGAATTTGTGCTAAATGTTACGGAAGAAACTTAGCTACTGGAAAAATGACTCAAAGAGGTGAGGCTGTAGGTGTAATTGCTGCACAGTCAATTGGAGAGCCAGGTACTCAGTTAACATTACGTACCTTCCACGTTGGTGGGGTTGCGGGTGGAATTTCTGAAGAATCAAGCATTCCTGCAAAATTCAATGGTCGTTTAGAAATAGAAGATCTAAAAACTGTAAAAGGAGAAGATGCTGACGGGCAAGCAGTTGATATTGTGATCTCTCGTTCTACGGAATTGAAATTAATAGATATAAAAACAGGTATTCTTTTAGCTACCAATAACATTCCTTACGGTTCAAGCATTTATGTGAAAGACGGTCAAGAAGTTGCTAAAGGAGAAATTATCTGTAAATGGGATCCATATAATGGAGTTATTATTTCTGAATTTACTGGTAAAATTGCTTACGAAGATTTAGAGCAAGGACAATCGTTCATGGTTGAAATTGATGAGCAAACTGGTTTCCAAGAAAAAGTAATTTCTGAAGGAAGAAACAAAAAATTAATTCCAACTTTATTGATTTACGGTAAAGACAATGAATTAATCCGTTCGTATAACTTACCAGTTGGAGCCCACTTGATGGTTGACAATGGTGAGAAAATTAAAGCAGGTAAGATTTTAGTAAAAATTCCACGTCGTTCTTCAAAATCTGGAGATATCACAGGAGGTTTGCCAAGAATTACAGAGTTGTTAGAAGCTCGTAATCCATCTAACCCAGCAGTAGTTTCAGAAATAGACGGAGTGGTTACTTTCGGAAAAGTGAAAAGAGGAAACCGTGAAATTGTTATCGAATCTAAATTCGGAGAGGTTAAGAAGTATTTAGTTAAACTTTCAAGCCAGATCTTAGTTCAAGAAAATGATTTTGTACGCGCAGGTGTACCATTGTCTGACGGAGCAATTACTCCAGACGATATCTTGAGAATTAAAGGACCAGCAGCTGTTCAACAGTATTTGGTTAATGAAATTCAAGAAGTATACCGTTTGCAAGGGGTGAAAATTAACGACAAACACTTTGAAGTAGTAATACGTCAAATGATGCGTAAAGTTAGAGTTCAAGATCCGGGAGATACCTTATTCTTAGAAGACCAATTAATTCATACAAAAGACTTTATCGTTGAAAATGATAAATTATACGGTATGAAAGTGGTTGAAGATGCAGCTGATTCTCAAAACCTAAAAGCAGGACAAATTGTCTCTCCTCGTGAATTGCGTGATGAAAACTCACTATTAAAACGAAATGATCAGAATTTGGTTGTAGCACGTGATGTAATCACAGCAACTGCAACGCCAGTTTTACAAGGTATTACAAGAGCTTCACTTCAAACGAAATCATTTATTTCTGCAGCATCTTTCCAAGAAACTACGAAAGTATTAAACGAAGCAGCAGTAGCTGGTAAAATTGATTACTTAGAAGGATTGAAAGAAAATGTAATTGTAGGTCATAGAATCCCAGCCGGTACAGGTATGAGAGAATACGATCACACCATTGTAGGTTCAAAAGAAGAATTCAATGAAATGATGACCACAAAAGAAGAATACAATTATTAATTCATTGTTTCATCGTTTAATTGTTTTGTCGTAAATTTGATAAAACAATTAAGCGAAAACAATAAAAATATATTTACAATGAGCGAGCAACAAGGACAAATAAACATTGAATTAGATGAAAATATGGCTGAAGGAATTTATTCCAACTTAGCAATTATCAATCATTCGGCATCAGAATTTGTATTGGATTTTGTATGTATTATGCCTGGAACTCCAAAAGCCAAAGTGAAGTCAAGAATAGTTTTGACGCCGCAACATGCTAAAAGACTAGTAAAAGCATTGGCAGAAAATGTTCATCGTTTTGAAGTCGCTCATGGTGAAATAAAAGACACCGAGCAACCTGCAATTCCACTTAATTTTGGTCCTGCCGGTCAAGCATAATAAAAAAAGCCCCTTCATAACGAAGGGGCTTTTTTTATTTAAAATTCTACTTTTATTTGTAAAATTTTTCAGTTTTCGTTAAAGGGGTTTCTTCTCCGTTTTTACTTATATTGATTGAATAATTTTCAATGTTTTTTTTTAAACTTTCATAAAAATTTCAGTTTTTAGAAAAAAAAAAAAATTTAATATTGTTTTTTTATTTTATTTAACTATTTTTAACGCCTGATTACTATTTAAAATTTAATTTCCTAACCTATAATATTTATTATGAATCAAAATTACAATTTTGTTCAGGCCTTGTTTTCCCAAGTAATGAACGGTAAAAATCAAGATTTAGCTACTAGAAGAAGCACTTCTTTTACGAGCTTTTTGCTGCTAATGGTATTTGCATTTTTTGCAAATTTTTCTGCTCAAGGTCAGACTACATTGATTAGCCCAACTGGTGATGGTGGATTTGAAACAGGATCAACTCTTTCGGCAAATGGCTGGACTGGCGTATCTTCAGTTCAAACTTTTTTTGTTGGAAGCGCAACTCCTTCTTCATTAGGTAGTAATTGTGCTTTTTCAAGTACCTCATCTACTTCATGGTCAGCAGGTACTGGTTCTAATGTCTGTCACATTTATAAAGATGTAACTATACCAGCTGGTGAAAGTATATTAACGATTTCTTATAAATTTAAAATTTCAGCTGTTGATGCAGGCTATGACTATTTACAAACATGGTTGGTTCCTACAACTACAACTCCAGTAAGTGGAACATTACTTGCTGCTGGTAGTGGAATAGTTCAAATAGGAGCCAATAATAATGGTTCAACTTCTTATGTTACTTATACAAATAGTATTTCAGTAGTTCCCGGAACAACACAACGAATTGTAATTAGTTTTAGTCAAGATGGAGTAACTCCTTATGGAGCGTCCGCAGTTGATGAAATTTCTTTAATTTCTTCAGCTCCTGCTACTTTTACAGCTACTGCTAATGGAGGTCTTTGGTCTTCACCTGCTACATGGGTAGGAGGAGTTGTTCCAGGTGCGGGTAATGACATTTTAATTCCAGCAGGAGCAATTGTTACTGTGGATCAAGTTACATCTTATAGAAATTTAGATATTAA
The DNA here is from genome assembly GCA_009693635.1 of Flavobacteriaceae bacterium. GTDB lineage: Bacteria > Bacteroidota > Bacteroidia > Flavobacteriales > Flavobacteriaceae > Flavobacterium. The sequence goes on along the minus strand of SHWW01000018.1, from coordinate 1,089 downwards.
TGGAATACTTCAATGGAATGCTTCCTCAAATGCCATGACTTTAAGTGGTAATCTAACTGTTAATAGTGGTGGTAGATTCTTACCTTATACAACGGGTGGAACTGGTCAAACTATAAATATAGGAGGTAATTTTCAAAATAATGGGTATGCTAATTTAGCCATATTTTCTACACTTATAAACTTTAATGGCTCAGGTTCTACATTAAGTGGAACAGGTGTTTTTGAAGGTGATGGTACTCGAGGAATAATTAGAACTTTAGCTTTTCAAAATTTAGGGAGCAATTCTATTGCTACTTCCCAAAATTTAACTTTAACAAATGGTTTTACAATTACTGCTGGATCTCTAAACACTAACGGTAAAGTAAAAATTGACAACACAGCCCAAATTTACGGTCAAGCCTTAAATTTACAAGTAGCGAGTGCTGCTGTTACCAATATGGGTTCACTTTATACTGTGGCCCCAGTTGTTTTTGGACAAGCAGTGGTTCCTTATGCAAATGCTTTAGCTGCTGTTTTAGGAACAAGATACGTAAGTGGAAATAATGTTTATTTATGTACTATAGTTGGAACATTTAATGCTACACCGCCGACTTCTTCAGCCGCAACAATATTTACTACAAGTGGTCCTACATTAATATGGATAGGTACTTTAGGTACACTTGGAACTAATGTTCCTTATAATGGAACATTATCACTTACTACTCAATATTTCTATGGAGATAATGTGTATCAAGCTATTTTAGCCACTGCTACAACTACAATGCCAGTGCACACTTCTGGTACTGTGGGTCAGTTTCGTTATTTAGGACCTGTTGCCAAAGCTTCTGTTAATTTTGATTCAGTTACTGGCACAGTAAGAAGCTTGAATTTAACACAAGCGGGTTCTGGTTTTTCTACAGCCCCTGCAGTTGCAATTAGTAGAGGTTTAGGCGATACCACAGGAACTAGTGCTGCGGCTACTGCAGTATTATTTCAACAAATTGCCGGTCCGGCGAGTAGTATAACTCAAAAAAGTGGGGCTGTCTCAATTACAGGTGGATTAACTATTAATAGTGATCAAGGAGCAAGTGTAGCTTCTACAAATGTTCA
>SHWW01000083.1 GCA_009693635.1 Flavobacteriaceae bacterium | reverse complement strand
ATTGAATGGGGAACTTATTAGCGGCAAATTCCCAATAAATCAGTTTGTTTAAATCCTTGTAAAAGTTTGATTTTTCGACCTTCGAGGTCACTCGAGCGGAGATTTGGTCAAAATTGATCGAATCTCCGTTTTTTATTTCCGATAAAGCTGTTGATATTAAATGGATTAACTCAAAAAAAAAAACACATTGGAACAAAAATTTAGTTTTATCGAGTTTACAGCACTCACAAGTTATTTTTTGTTAACCAGAGGTTTCTGAATATTTTATTTTTATCGTAATCGTTTGCTTGTTTTTCAATATTAAATACTCTGTTATTTTTTGGATCGTTTCCTACACCTGCCAAGTATGCCCAATTCCCCCAATTGCTACAAGCATCATAATCTATAAGTTGCTCTTCAAAATAGGCAGCGCCATAGCGCCAATCCAACTTTAAATCATTACACATATAACTAGCTACATTTTGCCGTCCTCTATTGCTCATAAAGCCTGTTAGTTTTAATTCCAACATATTGGCATCTATAAAATCATTTCCAGTTTTTCCATTTTTCCAGGCTTCAAATACTTCTGAATTATGATTATTTAGATAAGCATCCGTATTTTTGATTCCTTTTTTTAAAAAGATACGATGCCCATATTTATGCATAACTAATCTAAAATAATCTCTCCATAGTAATTCAAAAACTAACCAATAGGTAGATTCATTAGCTATAATATCTATTTCATATTTTTTTATTTTGTCATAAATACTTCCTGCAGAAATACATCCTAAAGCAAGCCATGCTGAGAACTTAGAAGAGTAATCTGCACCTACTAATCCGTTTCTGGTTTCTTTATAATTTGATAATGAATTGGTTTTAAAAAAGTAGTGCTCCAATCTTTCCCAAGCTGCTGTTTCTCCTCCTTTAAATTTTAGAACAGCACGCTTGTCGACAGCTTTATTTTCTAGACTCAATGCTTCAAAAGTTGGTAAGTTTAATTGCTCAATTTCTGGAGAATTAATGCTTAAAGGTTTCGCAAAAACTAATCTAATTTTTGACTCTTTTTCAACTTGTTTTCTGAAATTAGTAAACACATCAGGAATATCCTTTATCGAAAACGGTAATTCTTCCTCTTGATATAAAGTGCTTGTATTAAATAATACTAGTGGCCTGTTAATTTTAGATAATTCTTTTTGAACCAAAGCTTGCGTTTGCAATTCTTCAAAAGCTACTTCTTGTTTTGAAAACACATTTTGCACATCGTATTTCATAGCTAGTTGTGTAATTTCAATTTCAGGTTTTCCTTTAACTATAATAAGTCCTGAACCAATTGCTCTAAGATTTCTATCTAAATCATGAAGCGATTCCAATAAAAATTGTGCTCTAAAGCTTCCTGTTTTCTTAAATCCAAAATTTGTGATTTTAAAATGTGCATCATCAAAACAATAAACAGGTATTATTTCGTCACTTTGCTCAATTGCCCGTATTAATGTTTCATTATCGTGCAGCCGTAAATCAGTTTTAAACCAAACGAGTGTTCTTTTCATTTACAATTCATTAATGTGATTTAGGTAATACTCAGCTTGTTCTAACAGTGCTGTTTTAGCATTAGGATCCATTTTGTTCCAAACATTATACATCATTCCTATTCTTGGGTTCTTAGCAAGTTTGGCTTCGTTTTTGTCATAAAAATTCCAGTACAAGCTATTAAATGGACAGGCTTTATCTCCTGTTTTTTTAGCCTTGTCATAATAACACCCGTTGCAATACGAACTCATTTTATTAATATAAGCTGCAGAGCTTACATATGGTTTTGTGCCTACAATACCGCCATCAGCAAACTGACTCATGCCTCTGGTGTTAGTAATTTCAACCCATTCAATCGCATCAATATAAATACCCAAATACCAGGCATCCACTTCATCTGGATGCACTCCTGCTAACAATGCAAAATTACCTGTAATCATTAAGCGTTGAATGTGATGTGCATAAGCATAATCAAGTGATTGGTTAATGGCATTTTTCAAGCAATTCATTTTGGTTTTTCCATTCCAAAACCATTGCGGTAATTTCTCTGTATGATCAAAATAATTAAGCGTTGCATAAGCCGGCATTTTTAACCAGTATATACCACGCATGTATTCTCGCCAGCCAATAATTTGTCTTACAAAACCTTCTAATTGATTGTATTCAATTTGTTCAGGATTTCTATTATACGCATCAATCGCTTTGTCAATAACTTCCTTAGGTGAAAGTAATTTTATATTCATTGAAAAAGATAACCGTGAATGATAAATGGACCATTGATTAGGAGCCATGGCATCTTGAAAAGTTCCAAAAAGAGGCAAACAATTTTCCACAAAAAAGTCAAGCAGAGCTAATGATTGCAACCTGTTTATTGGCCAAATAAAATTCTTGCCATCTACTGAGCCAACCGTTTTTATTTTGGCATTAGTAATTTCTTTTTTAATTTCATTTACATCATTTGCAAAAAGTAAAGGCGGAGTAGGTATATGATTCTTAGGCAGTTTTAGCCTGTTTTCTTTATCGAAGTTCCATTTATCGTTCAAAGGTTTGTCGCCATTAATAATCAGAACCTGATGTTTCTTTCGCATATAGCGATAAAATGTTTCCATCAGATACATTTTTTTTCCTTCAAATAAATCTTTCAATTCATCTCGAGAACTTAAAAAATGTTCGGTTTCAGCTACGCTAAAGGTAATATTTAGTGTTTTAGTAAAGTTCTTTAACTGTTCATCCAATCTGTATTCATCTGGCAATTGGTATTGAAAGTTGCTGAAATTTTTTGATTCAATTAATGCTGCACAATTTTTATCAAACTGTTGCAAATTGCTTGTATCATTCAAGTAGATATATATTACTTCATGATTTAGTTCTTGCAATTCTATGGCAAAATTTCTCATAGCTGCAAAAAATCCAATTACCTTTTGAATATGATGTTGTGCGTAGTCGGTTTCACTTCTTACTTCCATTAATACATAGGTAACCGAAGTATCTACTGTTTTAAACCAGGAGTGATTTATGTTGAGTTGGTCTCCCAATAGTAAACGCAGTGTTTTGTGTGTTTTTATTTTCATCGCTATTTATTATTTCTGCATCGTTCACTGCAATATTTTACATCGTTCCAGTTCTTCTCTAATTTTTTTCTCCATGTAAATGGTTTATTACAAGTTTTGCAAATTTTAGAGGGAAGATTTTCTTTTTTAACGCCTTTCATTCTTAAATCTTTAAAAGCTTATACGTTTGTAATCCATACTTACAGCTGATTATTCTGCATGATTTGTAAATGAAGATTCATATAATTAGCTTATTTGATGTGATGATTTTCTTTTTTGTAAAAATATTATTTTGTTTGATTTACATGCTTTGCCAAAATTCGTTTACCTTCTTCTTTGACTTCGTCTTTTTTTCTAAAACTCCAAACCAAATCGCTTGCAATCTTTCTAGTTTGATCTAAATTAACAATAGGTTCAGGATAATGTTTTCTAATTTCACATTGATATAATTGTTGTTCGATTAAACTTAGCTTATGTGGCTCATGAATTAAATTTGACGGAATATTTTTAAGTTCAGGAACCCATTTTTTAATAAATAATCCCTCTTTATCGTGGTCTTCGGAGTTTTTTATAGGATTATAAATTCTAATAATATTAATGCCTGTGGTTCCACTTTGCATTTGTAGTTGCGGGTAATGAATACCAGGCTCGTAATCCAAAAATTGTCGCGCTAAAAAATGTAACTCTCGCCAGTCTTGCCATAGATTAAAAACAAAAAAAGATACTACCATAGCGCGCATTCTAAAATTAATATAACCTGTGGCTACCAAGCAACGCATGCAAGCATCAATAATTGGAATTCCTGTTTCTCCGTTTTGCCATGCAGTGATATAAGCTTCATTTTTGGGTTTTATTAAACCATTGTAAACCTTATTAATATTTTCAAATTCATATTGGTATTCATCTTCAAATTTTTGAATAAAATGACAATGCCAATGTAATCTAGAAATAAAATTTGTAAGGGCTCTTTTGTTTACTGATATATTGTAATGTTGCCTTGTGTATTGATAAACCATACGCATACTAATGTTGCCATAAGTTAGGTAAGGCGATAAACGACTACAGCCTGTGCGGCTAAGTAAAGGTTTGCTAATATGCTTGCTGTAATTTACATGACGTTCTTTTATAAAATTTTCTAAGTAACGCCAAGCCCAATATTCTCCGCCTTCCTGAAAGTTTTTGTTTCGAGTGATGATTTCGTTAGGCAAATTTGGTCCTTTAATTTCAGTATAAATACAATCATCTAAATGAATAATATTCCAGTCTTTTTCATCAACAAATGCCGGTGCAGATGTCATTTTTGATTCCCAAAGTTTCCCCCATTCTTTTCGAGATTTTAATTTACGAACAATGCCATTTGTTTGATATTCTTTCCAAGTTAAGTTATGATTTTGAAATAGTTTTTTCATTTCTTTATCTCGTTCATAGGTTAAATAATTACCAATTTCTTGAGATGAGAAAATAGTATGAATGGTATAAGAATTTAATAAGGTTTTAAAAACTTCTTTGGCTTCAGCATGAAAAATATAAATTTTAGCATTAAGGTTTTTTAATTTTTCATTCATATCCATTAACGATTCATGAACAAATCGCCAATGCCTTACATCACTGTCAAGATAAGCCATTACTGAAGGTTCAAAAATATAAATCAACAATAATGGAAGTTTGGTCTTTTGTGCAAAATAAAGTGGTTCATGGTCGGTAAATCGCAAGTCGCGTTTAAACCAAACCAAGTTAATTTCTTTCTTTTTCATTAATTTGCTGTGGTATTGTATCTGGTTTAGCATAGCTTAGTCGTCCCAATTGACGGGTAGTGTGATAGCTATCTAAGCCTAATATAACTAGTGTTTTAGCTTTCTCAATGTCAATAGCACCATGTCGAAGCAAACAATTTTCGGGAATAAATATTTCTACTACTTTGCCTATTATCAGTATCGTTCCGTTTATTTTTAATTCATGCTTTTCTACAAACTCTAAGCCATATTTAATAATACTTTCTTTAACATAAGGAGCTTTTAAAATTTCACCAAACTCAGGATTTAATCCTGTTGAATCAAACTCAGAAATATCTTTTGGATACCGTGCAGAAGTTTGGTGTGCTTGAATATAAATTGATTCATTAATGTGGTTGATGGTAAAGCACTTTGTTTCTAAAATATTTTCTAAAGTATGTCTGCTTGTTGAATCGGGTCTATTGATAAAACCAATTAATGCAGGGTTGGAACCCAAATGTAACACTGAACTATAAATAGCAAGGTTGGTTTTTCCGTTTTTGTCAACAGAACCAATAAGCGATGCACTTTTAAAACCACTTAGCGAATTTATAAAGGCTGCCCTTGAGCGAGTTTCCATATCTAGAATATCCTTTTCAGTAAAACAAGTTGTTTTCAATATAATATCTTTTTTTTATGAATTAAATTCCTATTATACTTAACATTAAATAGATTAAATAGTTTTTTAGAATTAAAAAAAACTAATTTATTTTAAACTTTTTAGCTCTCTCCAAAATATACAAACGGTAAATTATACAAAATATAGTGTGAATCCTTTGAGTTTATATCATATGAAATTATGTATTAAACT
>SHWW01000017.1 GCA_009693635.1 Flavobacteriaceae bacterium | reverse complement strand
GCAGGATGGTTAGCAAATATTACTTGTGCGCCAATTCCAACTTGTACAAGACCAAGTGCTTTAACAAGTTCAGCAATCACAGCTACTTCGGTTTCTGTTGGATGGACACAAGCTGCAAATCCAAGTGGAAGCACGCCAACTACTTGGCAATATATTGCCTTGCCTTGTGGCACCTCAGCGCCAACAGCTATTTCTACCGGATGGTTGCCTGCAACTTCAAATCCATTTGTAATTACTGCTGGTTTAACTTCGGGAACGTGTTATGATATTTATGTAAGAGCGGCTTGTTCAGCAACAGATATTAGTTCATGGTCATTATTGCCGGTTTCAGTAACCACTTTGCCAGGTTGTGGGGGGTCATTTTATGATCTAGGAGGACCAAATGGACTTTACCCTAACAATATAACCGCAGCCACTGGAACAATCGCTATCTGTCCTTCAATACCTGGACAAGTAGTAACGGTTACTTTTAACTCTTTTGCAACACAAAGTGGCTTGGACCTTTTAAAAGTATACGATGGTGACGTCGCTACTGGAACGTTGGTAGGCACTTTCTCTGGAACCGCAACTATAGGCCCATTTACAGCTACTAATGCTTCAGGTTGCTTAACTTTTGTATTTACTTCTAACGCTACGACAAATGCAGCGGGATGGGATGCAAGTGTTACTTGTGGACCGCCGCCAACTTGTACTAAACCAAAGACCTTAACTGCTACAACAATTACTCAATCTACCGCTTTACTCGGTTGGACTCAACCTGCAAATCCTAACGGAAGTTTTGCAACTGCTTGGCAAGTAAGTGCTGTTCCTTGTGGATCAGCGGTACCTCCAATTGGTTCAGCTAGTTGGGTAAATGCCAATTCAAATCCGTTTTATATTACAGGATTAAATTCGGCTACTTGTTATGATTATTATGTTAGAGCAATATGTTCTCCTACAGATGCCAGTTCTATAGCCGGTCCATTTAGTTTTAATACATTAATTGCAAATGATGAATGTACAGGTGCAATAGATATTGCGGTAAATCAAAACACCAATTGTTTGCAAACTGCATTTGGAAGCGTTGCATTTGCAACTGGATCAACAGAAGCAAATTCTTGCGGAGGAATTTTAGATGACGATGATGTTTGGTTTAAATTTACTGCAACAGCTACGAGTCATTATGTTACAATTTTAGGAGTAAACTTCGCAACAGCACCTTTTAATATTAACTATGTACTTTATACAGGAACTTGTGGCAGCTTAACTCAATTTGGAGGATGTGTAACTGCAAATAATAATATAGCAACAGGATTAACCATTGGTCAAACCTATTATATTAGAGCGTATTCAAATGGAAATACACCATCAACAACGACTTTTGAAATTTGCGTTGGAACAAATGTAGGAACTTGTGGAACGGCATTACCGCTGTGCGCAATAAACCCAATTATTATTCCTAACAATGTGGGAGTTCCAACTTTGCCTAACCCAATTAGTCCATACTCTACAACAAGCGCAATAGTTGGCTGTTTATTTACAGCACCTTCACCAACGTTTTATTATTTACAAATACCTACTAATGGGAACTATAATTTCCTTTTAGAGCAAAATACTAGTAACGCATTTAACGGAACGGGAATTGATGTGGATTTCGTGGCTTGGGGGCCATTTACTTCAAATGCTGCCGCTTGTGCGGGGATTTCCACTGCAAATGCTCCAGCTACCGGTATTTCATGTAGTTATTCCGCAGCCGCTACAGAAAACTTTGGAGTTAACAATGCAATTGCAGGGGAGATATATATAATCATGATTACGAACTTTAATGGAAGAAAAGGGTTTGTTCGAATTACTCAAACAGCAGGCCCTATTCCTATAATTTGTTGTCCATTTGGAAATTTCACCTATCCTAAAAATTTCTTTTGTCAAAACGAATCCAATCCGAGCCCAAGTTTTGTAAGTCTTGCAACTGCGGGAACTTTTTCAGCAGTGCCTTCAGGACTTGCAATTAATCCTGTTACAGGTTTAATAAATCTTGCCGGAAGTACACCAGGGTCTTATGTGGTTTATAATACTATCGCTGCCTCTGGAACATGTCCTTTAGATGTTGATTCTTGGGCAATTACAATCACGGCGCCGCCTTCAAATGCAAACATTAATTATAGTGCGCCTTCATATTGTAAAACAGATACTACGGTTCAAAATGTTACTCAAACAGGTGCCGCAGGAGGTAATTACACCGTGTCACCAGCTGTTGGGTTATCATTAAACACAACTACAGGATCGTTTACTCCAAGCACAAGTACTGTTGGAACTTACGTAGTAAGTTATAATTTGCCTCAGTTTTTGGGTTGTCCGGGAGCAGTAAGTACAGCAACTGTTAATATTATTTTACCGGTTCCTACCTTTAATCCAGCGCCACCAATTTGCGCAGGAGGAACTTCAGCTCCATTACCTATCACTTCCTTAAATGGAATAACAGGGACTTGGTCGCCAGCTATTAATAATACGGCTACTACTACTTATACATTTACGCCAAATGCAGGCCAATGTGCAACTACTACAACTATGACAATTCAAGTTGGAACATTTGCCCCTGTATTTACTCAAGTGGCTCCAATTTGTACAGGTGTAACATTAGCGGCCTTGCCAACAACCTCTACTAATGGTGTAGTAGGAACTTGGTCGCCAGTTATCAATAATACCGCTACTACAATGTATACCTTCACACCAAGTTCAGGTACTTGTTCAAGTAATACCACTATGACTATCACGGTAAATCCGGCAACCATAACGCCAACATTTTTAGATGTTGCGCCAATTTGTAATGGAGGAACTTTGGCGCCTTTACCAACAACCTCTCAAAATGGAGTAATTGGTACTTGGGCTCCAGTATTAAATAACCTTGCAACTACTACTTACACATTTACACCTGCTTCAGGACAATGTGCACTCACTGCAACTAAATCAATTATTGTTAACCCTGTTTTAGGAGTTACCGTAAATAGCCCAACAGTATGTTCAAGTACATCTGCAACAGTTATTGCTACTCCTACACTTCCAGGAAATTACACCTATGCTTGGACAGTTCCAACGGGAGCAACAAATCCTGGTAACTTTTCGTCTTTTAACGCAACAGTTTCAGGAGCATATAGTGTAGTAATTACTCAACAAAACAATTTTTGTAATTCAGATTTTGAAAGTCCTACAGGAATTGCAATGGGCTCATTAGGATATATTAATCAAACTAATTTCCAATGTTGGAGAACTTCAGCAACTGACGGATTGATTGAAGTATGGACTAATGGTACTGAAAACACGAATGCTTATTCAGGAACACAATTTATCGAATTAAATGCCAATCAGGTATCTACGCTTTTCCAAGATATATCGATTATACCTGGATCTTCTGTAAATGTTTCATTTGCACATAGAGGGCGTTTTTCAGGAACTGATGTAATGCGAGTTGAAATAGGCCCAATTGGGGGGCCATATGTTAGTTTAGGGACCTTTTCAGCCACACCAAATGCATGGGTATTTAATAGTATTAACTTCACATTCCCTAACAATGGGGTTGCTAATTACACAGTTAGATTTGTATCTTTAAGCTCAGGCTCAGGAAACTTAACTGTTGGGAACTTTATTGATGCAGTTTCAATTACAGGTTTAGGATGTTCTTCTTTGCCAGTTACCGGAAACGCACTAATAAGCCCAGTAAGAACCCCTACGTTTACTCAAGTGCCTACTTTATGTCAGAATACTGTTGCGCCTTTACTTCCAACATCTTCTTCAAATTTGCCTGCAATTACAGGTTCTTGGAATGCGGCAATTAATACGGCAAGTATAGGGACAACTACTTATACTTTTACACCATCTGCTAATCAATGCGCAACGACATCTACAATGTCAGTTACAGTTGCGACCTCGCCAGTAGCAACATTTAGTTATAATTCTGCAGCTTATTGTAAAACAGGAACAAATCCAGTACTTACGATTGGAATTGGAGGAGCTGCAGGAGTATTTACTTCTACAGCCGGACTTACATTAAATAGTGCAACAGGAGCAATCAACTTGTTTACAAGCGCACCAGGAAATTATATTATTACAAATACAATTTCGGCTACATCTTCTTGCCCATTAGTAACAGCAACATTTGCAATATCTATTACTGCAGCACCAATTGCTTCATTTAATTATGTGGGAACTCCATATTGTAAAAATGGAACTACTAATCCAAGCCCAACATATGCTACCGGAAGTATTGCGGGAACATTTACTTCAACAGCAGGGTTAAGTATAAATGCAACAACAGGGCAAATTAATTTAACAGCCAGCACAGCGGGCACTTATACAGTTACAAATACTATTGCTGCTGCAAATGGTTGCGCGCAAGTACAATCAACTACTCAAGTTACCGTTTCAGCAGTTCCAATTGCAACATTTAGCTATAATTCTGCTATTTATTGTAAATCAGGGGCAAATCCCATAATAAATATAACTGGATCGGCAGGAGTATTTACTTCTTCGGCAGGATTAACCTTAAATAGTGCTACAGGAGCAATTGATTTATCTCTAAGCATACCAGGAAACTATACTATAACAAATACTATTGCTGCCGCTTCTGGTTGTAGTTCAGTTACGGAAACATTTGTTATTACAATTACGGCACCTCAAGCGGCAACATTTAGTTACGCAGGATCACCTTATTGTAAAAATGGGACTAATCCAAGTCCAACATTTACTGTTGGCGTTGCGGGAACTTTTACTTCAACTGCCGGCTTAACTATTACTTCTACAACAGGAGTCATCAATTTAGCAGCAAGTACGGCGGGAACTTATACAGTTACAAATACTATTGCTGCAACTGGGGGATGTTCTGCAGAGGTTGCAACAGCTCAAGTAACAATTACAAACTTACCTCAAGCTACAATTGCTTATAGTGATGCGTTTTATTGTTATAACAATACAGGCTCTCAAACAGTAACATTAACCGGAACGATAGGCGGTACATTTAGCGCTTCTCCTTCAGGGCTTTCAATTAGTTCTACTTCGGGATCATTTAATGTAAGCACAAGTTCTGCGGGTCCCTACACAGTAACTTATACATTGGCCGCGGCTGGAGGATGTCCTCAAGCAACGGCAACAGCTTCGTTTACTATTATTCCGCAAATAAATGTTCAATTAACTGCAGTTTGTGTTGGTCCTGACTTTACAATTACTGCATTACCAGTAGCTGGATCTTTTAACCCAGCTATCGCTACCTACGAATGGAGTGGTCCAAATGGATTTACTTTCGGACCAACATCTAATCCGTCAATAGTTATTAGCACTTCTGGAACTTATACATCAACAGTAACTGTTAATGGTTGTAGATATGTAACCACACAACTAGTGGACGGAATTACTTGTACTATTCAAAAAGGAATTTCTCCAAATGGAGATGGCGACAACGAAGTATTTATTTTATCAGATGTAAAAGCTTTAAGTATTTATAACAGATATGGGACTAAAGTTTATAGCCATGGAGAAAATTATACTAATCAGTGGCATGGTCAATCTGAAAGCGGAAGTGATCTTCCTGATGGAACATACTATTATGTAATTACAAGAAATTCAGGGAATTCATTTACGGGATGGATTTATATTAATCGATAATATTAAGATTTTATAAGTGCTGAGCTCAGCACTTATAAATCCTAAATTTAACTCTTATGAAAAAAATATTTTTACTAGCTATTTTACTTTTAATGTCATTTCTTGATGTTAATGCACAACAAGCACCGCATTATACACAATATATGTATAATATGAACATAATAAATCCAGCTTATGCTGGTTCAAAAGAAAATTTATCTTTTGGATTATTATATAGAAAGCAATGGATTCAAATAGAAGACGCACCTTCGACATTTTCATTTTCGGGGTCTTCCCCTGTTGGAAAAAATGTTGGCCTAGGGTTGTCAATTATTTCTGATAGAATTGGACCTGTTGAAGAAAATAATGTTTATGGGGATTTCTCGTATACCTTAAATTTAGGGGGCGAAAACCGACTGGCACTAGGATTAAAAGCTGGGGTTACATTTCAAAAAATTGGGCTAAGAAGTATTATTCAACCAACATTACCCGACCCAAATGATGGAGCATTTCAAGAAGACACCAACAATACAAAATTGAATATTGGAACAGGTTTATTTTATTATACGAATAACTATTACCTTGCTTTTTCTATCCCTAATATGTTAAAATCAGTTCATCTGGATTATAATGGAAGAAAATATGGTACGGAAATTCAACATTATTTTCTTACAGGAGGGTATGTATTTGATATAAATCCTAATTTAAAATTTAAACCATTTGGTATGATTAAATCTGCAATTGGCACAAAGCCATCTATAGATCTTTCAACCAATTTCTTGTACCAAGAAAAATTTGAGGCAGGAGCAACCTATAGATTAAATGACTCATTTGGACTAATGATTAACTACGCAATCAATCCTTCTTTAAGAATTGGATATGCATATGACCACATTGTTTCTGATCTTAATGTAACTACTCCTTCTTCCCACGAAATTATATTATTATTTGATTTATACGTGCCTAAAAAAGTTTCACATTCACCTAGATATTTCTAATATAAACAACATCTATAATGAAAAATATATTTCTGATATTAAGCTTTGTGTTTGTTAGCACAATTACTGTAAAAGCTCAAAATAGCGATACCGCATGGGCGGATAAATTATTTAAAAGATTTGAATATCTAGATGCTAGTAAAGAATATTTAAAACTAGTGGGAACTGGTAAAAAAGAAAATTATATATATAATCAACTTGCAGAAAGTTACTATAATATGTTTAATACAATAGAAGCTATTAAATGGTATGCGCTTTCTGTGACTCAACCACAAGAAGCCGAAACTTATTTTAAATATGCTCAAATGCTTAAAGCCAGTGGAAGATATGAAGAGTCAAATGCTCAAATGGCAATTTTTGCGGGTAAAAACGCAAAAGATGTAAGAGCAATTTTATTTAACGAAAACCCAAATTATATTCCTAAATTACTTAATAAACAAAAAGTATTCAATTTGGTTCCAGTTACGATCAATAGTCAATACACTGATTTTGGGCCTATTTTAACTAATGATAATTCATTGTATTTCTCAAGTTCAAGAAAAATATCTAAGAAAAAAACAGGATGGAAAGAAGAATCTTATCTTGATTTATATCAATCTACTCTTAATGAAAAAGACTCATTGAGCGCTCCTATTGAAGTTGAAGAGATCAATACAATATGGCATGACGGCCCTGCATGGTTAAGTACAGATGGAAATACTATTTATTTTTCTAGAGATAGTCGCGTTATTAATGATTATGAAAATATTAAAAATATAAAAACAAAATTTAGCCAAATGTATCTTTTCAAGGCTATAAAAGTTAATAATAAATGGACCGCAGCAAAACAATTGCCATTTAATAACAAGTCATATTCTATAAGTAATCCTAGTATTAGCCTTGACGGGAAAACGCTATATTTTAATTCTAATATGCCAGGAGGATTAGGAGCTAATGACATTTGGAAAGTAGAGATAAAAGAAGGGGATGTTTACGGGACCCCAGAAAATTTAGGATCAAAAGTAAATACGGAAGGCAATGAACAATTTCCTTCAATTACTGATGATAATGTACTTTATTTTTCATCTGATTCTAGACAAGGGCTCGGTGGTTTAGATGTGTTTTTTATTAATTTAAATAAAACTGAGGACGCTCAAAATCTTGGGAAGCCAGTTAATAGCGAAAAAGATGATTTTTCTTTTTCATTTAATACAAAGCGTAATCTAGGCTTCTTTTCAAGCAATCGTGAAGAATCAGATGATTTGTACATTGCAAAACCACTTTGTAGTATAGAATCTACTATTCTTGTTTCTAATGCAGTTAATGGAAATATTATAGAAGGAGCAAGCGTTACTATTTTAGATGATAGAAAGAATATCATTGAAACTAAACTTTCAGATGCAAATGGCAATGTTGATTTTATTTTAGAATGTAACACGGAATACAGCCTTCAAGTTACTAAAGACGGATATGAAAGCGGCGTATTTAATATTGCAAAAAATAAAGGAGGAAAAATAAAGGTACCAACGCCACTTAATCCAATTGAGGTTATTATTAAACCAACAGAAATTGTTTTAAACCCCATATTCTTCGAATTCAACAAAAGCAATATTACACAAGAAGGAGCTTTTGAGCTTGATAAATTAGTACAAGTGATGAAAGCAAATGATAAACTAGTGATTTTTGCAAAATCTCATACAGACAATAGAGGAAGTGATTTATACAATATGAATTTATCTGACAGAAGAGCAAAAGCGACTGTTCAATTTTTACTTTCTAAAGGAATTGCTCCTGCAAGAATATCTGGAAAAGGATATGGTGAAAGTGAGCTTAAAGTTGATTGTAAAGAAAATTGCACCGAAGAGGAATATGCACAAAATCGACGTTCAGAATTCTTAATTGTAAAATAAGGAATCATTCATAAAGTTATAAAAAATGCCCAAAATATCTTTTGGGCATTTTTTTGTAGGGAAGTTTAAATAAAATATTTTATAAATATTTACAAATACTTAGAATCAGTTTCCATTATGAAACTGCAATTTTTGCAAGTTCTTAGATTTTCAGAGCTAAAAAATTTTCTATAATGAGGTAAAAAATCTTTTTCTATATCGCGCAATTCAAAAAACACTTCATGTAGTTTATGATTGCATTTTTCACAAAACCAAAGTAATCCATCTGTAAAGCCTTTTCCGGCCCTTTTCCGTTCAATTACCAATCCAATTGACCCTTCAGATCGAATCGGCGAATGAGGAATTTTAGCAGCATTTAAATACATATCACCCGCATGAAGTTCCATTTCTTGGCGTCCATCATCTACTTGAATAACAACTTTAATAGTACCTTCAAGTTGGTAAAACAACTCTTCAGTTTCATTATAATGAAAATCTTTTCTAGCATTTGGCCCAGCTACAATCATTACAATGTAGTCTTCCGAATTAATATAAATGTTTTTATTCCCAACTGGAGGTTTTAGAAGATGACGATTTTCGGTAATCCACTTATTTAGATTAAAAGGTTTTAAAACAGACATAATGATTTTATTTATACGCTAATTTACATAAAAAAAAGGTTAGCATGAACTAACCTTTATACTTCTTATTTTACTTCTTTAATTAAATAAATATAGACCGGGAAGTGATCGCTAAAGCCTGGTTCAGCGGTCGAATTTCTCTTCGGATACCCTTTGTATTGTCCAGCAGTTTCAATTAAAAAGGATTTGTTATAAATACCTGCTTTCCAATACCTAAATGATGAATAGTCAGTCTTAATCAAAGATTCAGAAACCATAATTTGATCAAAAATATCGCCTGAATCTCTATAAAATAAAGAAGCATTCCCTTTTCTGGCCATTTCCTCAAAAGGATTGTAAACTCCAAACTCTTTTACCTCTTCCTTTTTTAGTTTTGCTCCAATTCCTTCTTTAACACTTTTATTATAACTTCCATCATTTAAATCTCCCATATTAATAATCTTAGCATTCGGATTTGATTTGTAAATTGAATCCATTATTTTTTTATCTAACCTTCCCGCAGCTTCCCGAAAAGGGCTGCTTCTTTTCTCCCCTCCAGAACGAGAAGGCCAGTGATTTACCATAATATTTATTTCCTCTCCATCTAATAATCCAGTTACCAAAAGGACGTCTCTTGTATAAACTCGATTGTCTATGGCTACTTCAATTTTATCAGTATCTGCTTTGTCTTCAGCAGTTTCGCCAGTATTTTTCTCAATAATTTTAGAATTATTTCTATAAATAAGTAAAGGGATGTTAACAGAACTTGTTGGTTTAAAGAGCTTTTTTTGATACAATAATGCCACGTCAATTCCTCTTTTGTCTGGAGAGTCATAATGCACTATTCCATAATCTTTTCCAACTAGTTGGAAGTTTTTCACAAGGTCTTCTAGCGCACCTCTGTTTTCAACTTCGCAAACTCCAATAATTGCCGGAGATTCGATTTGTTTATCGCCAGTACCTATTTGAGGTAATACACGACCCAAATTATCTAGTTTTTGGTTGTATTTTTTTAGTGTCCATCCTTTTTGTGGGAGATATTCCTCGTCGAAATTTGGACCATTAATAGTATCAAAAAGATTTTCAAGATTGTAGAAGGCAACTGTATGTACTTTGTATTTTTTTTCTTGAGCAATAGAATCAATGGTAAAAAGCGAAATAAAAATGAATACTAAAAAGAGTTTATTTTTCATAAATAGGTATTTTTTTTAATATTAAACTTAAGGGATACAAATGTAAATTATTATTAGGTATGCATTTACATAATAAAGTTAAGAAATTTATTTTTTATTTTAAATAGATAAAATTTTTATCGTTCCAAAGGGGTTTTTATAAATTTTCATTTTTTTATCAAACGAAAGTCTCTGGAAACCAATAAAATAAAAGTCTTGATATTAATTTAATGTCAAGTTTAATATAAGTTTTTAAGTAATGATATAATATTTAATTATTTCTCGTAAATTTGTTTCCCCTTTACCACTTATATTAAATAAGTATAAAGTGACTAACCTTAATTCTATTTATGAAAAAACTTGTTATTAGTACATTATTTGTAATGCAAGTGTTTATTGTTTTTGCACAAAGTCCTACCGGAATTTCCGGAAAGATTGTAGATGCTAAAACTCAAAAACCATTACAAAATGTAGTTGCTTCTATTCAAAACACAAATTTTACACAACTTACAAATGCGGATGGTAAGTTTTCATTTGAAAAAGTAACTGTGGGAAATCAATTATTGCAAATTAGAAGTACTGGCTTCAAAGACCAATTACTTACAGTTGAAATAATTTCTGGAAAAATGATTGATTTAGGAGTAGTTTCACTTCAAGAAGATCAAAGTTTTGAGCTACAATCTAGTTTGGTAACAATCACAGAAAGTGATTTATCTGATGATAATAGTGGTTCAGAAAACACCTCAAGTTTGCTACAAGCATCAAGAGATGTATTTCAACAATCTGCTGCTTTTAACTGGGGTCAAGCTCGTTTCAGAATACGAGGCTTGGACAGTGAGTATTCCAACACTATGATAAATGGTGTTTCAATGAATAAGGCAAGTGACGGAAGACCTCAATGGAGTAATTGGGGCGGTTTGAATGACGCTACAAGAAACCAAGAATTTACAGTAGGGTCAGGCCCTTCAGACTATACTTTTGGAGGAATCCTAGGAACACAAGAAATTAATACACGCGCTTCAATTTTCAGACCTGGTTCAAGAATTTCAGCTTCAGGCACCAACACAAATTATACTGGAAGATTGATGGGAACTGTCGTTTCTGGAATGGATAAATATGGTTGGGCTTATGCAATTTCTGCAGGAAGACGTTGGGCTACCGAAGGTTATTTTGACGGAACTAACTATGCAGCTAATTCGTTTTTTGCAAGTGTTGAGAAAAAAATCAACGATCACCATAGTTTAAATTTTACTTCTATATATGCTCAAAATAGTAGAGCAAAAAATTCTCCAACTTCTGATGAAGTTGCAAGTTTAGCAGGAGCCAAATATAATTCCTATTGGGGATGGCAAGATGAAGAAAAAAGAAATTCTAGAGTAAAAAATGTTGAAGAGCCAATTTTTATGTTGAGTCATTATTGGAAAATAAACGATAAAAACAAATTAAACACCAATGTTACCTATCAATTTGGGGCAATTGGGAATAGTAGAATTGATTTTCAAGGAGCTAATAGTCCTGATCCAACGTACTACAGAAATTTACCAAGTTATTGGACTTCCATTTATGCAGTTGACCAAGGAGAAAACCCAGGCGCATTTACTCCAGACTATGCAAACGGTGCAATTGCTAGAGCCAATTTTATTGCAAATCCACAAATGGATTGGAATGCAATGTATAGAGCCAATTCAACGGCGATTTTAGATGCTAATGGAAATGAAATTGGACGCACACCATCTGTAAGCAAGTATGTCTTATACGAAGACAGAGCGGATGATAAAACATTTACTGCAAATACTATATTAAACTCTCAAATCAATGACAATATTGTTTTGAATGCGGGAGCAACGTATAGAAAATTGAAATCAGCTAATTTTCAATTGCTTCTAGATTTGTTAGGCGGAACACATTTTAATGATTTTGATACTTTTGGCGCTACATCAGATCAACAGCAATCTGATTTGAATAATCCTAATCGACAAATTAATAAAAATGATAAATACGGTTACAATTATAATATGTTTGCAGATGTAATCGATGCTTTTACTCAATTCAAGTTTACCTATAAAAAAGTTGATTTCTATTTGGCTCAATCTTTTTCAAGTTCCACCTATCAAAGAGAAGGATTGTATAAAAATGGGTATTATCCAACAAATTCTTATGGTAAAAGTGATAAAACAACTTTTGAAAACTTCGGTTTTAAAGGAGGTTTAACTTATAAAATTACAGGAAAACATTACTTGAATTTTAATGCTGCGCACATGACGAAAGCACCTTCTTTAAGAAATACATACCCAAATGCACGTTTGAACAATAATATTGTAAGCGGAATTGTAAGTGAAAATATTTCAAGTGCAGACGCAAGTTATGTATTTAGGGGGCCTAAGATAAAAGCAAAAGCAACAGTTTATTTTTCAAAAATTAAAAATGCTACAGAAACATCATTCTATTATGCAGATGGAATTTTTGGAAATGATGACGCTACAGACACCAACGACAGTAACGCCTTTGTAAGCGAAACTGTAACTAACATCAGTAAGAAAAATATTGGCGCAGAATTGGGTTTTGAATACCAAATTACTTCAACAATAAAATTGACAACGGCCGCTGCTTTCGGACAATATACGTATGATAACAATCCAACGGTATTGATTACAAATGACGCTAGAGCAACTATTGATAATACAAATCCGGTTACTAATTTTGGAGTAGCGACAATGAAAAACTACAGACAAGCAGGGATGCCTCAACAAGCATATTCATTTGGAGTAGAATACAGAGATCCTAAATTCTGGAATATTGGGGCAAATATTAATTATCTTGCGGACAATTATTTGGATATTTCTCCAATAATGAGAACTAGTAATTTCTTTATCAATCCTGCAACAGGATTCAATTTCCCTGAGGCTACAATTGAAAAGGGAAGAGAATTATTAAAACAAGAAAAGTTTGACCCAATTTCTTTACTGAATATCATAGGAGGAAAATCTTGGAGAATAGATAACAAGACATTAGGCTTCTTTGCTAGCATCAATAATGTTTTAGATGTTACCTATAAAACAGGTGGATTTGAACAAGCAAGAAATGCGAATTTCAGACAACTTAATCAAGACGTTTCTAGCGCAACTCCAGCAATTCCAGCAACGAGTACATCTGCCGCAGTTCCTGCGAATTACCCAGCTTTTGCACCTAAATATTTTTATGGCTACGGAAGAACATATTTCGTAAATTTATATCTTAATTTTTAATTTGAAAACACACATTATGAAAACAAATATTTTAAAATCAGTTTTTTTCGTAGCATTAGCAATAGGAGTATTAACTAGCTGTGTAAACGATGACGAATATGATGTTCCAGTACTAGGTTGTACAGAACCAAATTTAACAGCAAATAGAACTATCCCACAAGTAATCGCTGCATCATCTCCATTAGTAACTCAGTATGCTTATGATGATGTTATTCAAGCATATGTAGTTTCTAGTGACGAAGCTGGAAATTTCTACAAATCAATATCTTTACAAACACTGGCAACAGCTGCAACACCAGCAGTTGGATTCAGCGTGCCTATTGATGCATCAAATACTTACGTTGATTACCGGCCTGGAGTGAAAGTATATATTAAAATGAAAGATTTATATACTGACATTATTTACGGGTCAATGAGAATTGGAGGAATTTATGTGAATCCATCTTCCTCTTTAGCATCAGTTGGGAGATTGCCTCAAACGGAATACAAAAACAAACTTATTGCTTCTTGTACAAATGTAACTGAAGATGTTTTGGTTAAACAAGTAACTGTTTCACAATTATTAAATGACGCCAACTTAAATACACTTTGTGAAGTTTCTGGTGTTCAATTTACAGACGCTGCTGTAGGAAGACGGTATTATGAGTCTGCAAATGATGTTGGGGGGGCTACAAATTGGTTATTATCAGATGTAGCAGGAAACAAAGTTATTTTTAGAACAAGTAGCTATGCAACGTATTCAGGAAACTTGGTTCCTTCAGGAAATGGTAAAGTGAGAGGGGTATTGACTAAATACAATTCCGATTATCAATTTATTGTTCGTTCTGAAAACGACGTAAAATTGACAGGAACAAGATCTGTTCCTTTGTATGAAGAAACATTTTCTTCTAACTTTCCTTTATGGACAAAAATCAGTGTTACTGGAGCTCAAGTTTGGTCTTTAGATACTACATTTGGAAATCCAGGTTCTTGTGCAAAAATGAGTGGATATTCAGGAGGGAATTTAGCAAATGAAGACTGGTTGATTTCGCCATCTATAAGTTTAGCAGGGATTACAACTGCAATTTTAAGTGCTGATACAGCTACAAAATTCGCAGGTAATGCGATAGAAATATATGTATCTAGTAATTATGTTTCTGGAGCCCCTACAACGGCTACTTGGACATTATTAACAGGAACACTTTCTCCAAGTACAGGAAGTTATGTTTGGACAGGAACGGGCGGAATGAATATTAATTCATTTTCCGGGAGTGCTAATTTCCGTGTTGCTTTCAAATATACAAGTACAACAGCTGCGGCCGCAACTTGGGAAGTTGATAACGTTAAGATCATTGGAAACTAGTTTTCTTAAAAAAATACTTCATAAAGAGCTGTAGTAATGCAGCTCTTTTTTTTACATAAATATTTAATTAATTCAAAAAAAATTGCTGAAACCAATATTATTAATCAACAATTTTGTACTTTTTCAGTCTAATTAAAACTAAAATAATAATGCAAAACTTTTCAATTAAACCATTTTTTATTGCCACAACACTCTTTGTTGGAATCGTGAGTAGTTTTTCGCAAGATATATTGGTTAATTCCCTAAAAGTAAATGCCAGCGAAAAAAGTAAAGAAAGCTTCAAATTTACCGACGTTATCAACCTAGCGAACACTTCTGTAAAAAATCAAGGATCTTCAGGAACTTGTTGGAGTTATTCCGGAAATTCTTTTTTAGAATCTGAAATGATTCGAATAGGAAGACAGCCAATTGAATTGTCTCAAATTTTTTCTGCGCGAAATGCTTATGTTGAAAAAGGCAAAAATTATATAAGAATGCACGGTGCTGTCACTCTTGGCGATGGGGGTTCTTTGCACGATGTTACCAATATGCTTAAAAAATACGGGGCTGTTCCTCAAGAAGTTTATACGGGTTTAAACTATGGAACTTCAAAAAATAAATTTGGAGAAATGGCTGCCTTAACAGAAGGATTGTTAGTTGCAGCAGTAAAAAATCCTAATGGTGAATTAACGCCAAATTGGATTAACGCCTACGAAGCAGTTATCGATTCTTACTTAGGACAAGTGCCACAAAACTTTAATTATAAAGGGAAAAGTTACACCCCACAAACATTTGCAAAAGATGTTGTGGGTTTAAATCCTGATGAATATGTTGAATTTTCCTCCTATTCAAATGCCCCATATTACACAAAAACAATGCTAATGGTTCCTGACAATTGGTCGTTTGATATGATTTACAACGTGCGTTTAAATGATATGACCGATATTATTGACAATGCCTTAAAAAATGGATATACCGTTGCTTGGGCTACTGATGTAAGTGAAAAAAGTTTCAGTTGGAAAAATGGAATTGCTTATGTGCCAACAAAAAAAGTGGACGAAATGACTCCTGAAGAAAAAGATAATATGTTCAATGGTCCAAAACCTGAAATGGAAATAACAGAAGAAGTACGTCAAAAAGCATTTGATAATTATCAAACAACTGATGATCATGGAATGCACATTGTGGGCGTTTCAAAAGACCAAGACGGTAAAGAATATTATATCGTTAAAAACTCATGGGGAACAACCAACGATTACAAAGGATATCTTTATGTAACTAAAAACTTTATCAAGTATAAAAGTACTGCTTTGATGGTAAACAAAGCGGCTATCCCTGCTACAATAGCTAAAAAAATGGGGATATAATAGAATCTTTATAGTTTAAAATAAAAAATCCCATTCTTTCGAGTGGGATTTTTTATTTTTAATTTAATTTCGCTTTATTCAGGATCTTTCATTTTGAAAGTGTCCATGAAAGCAGTAGTATAATTTCCAGCTATATATTGCTCCTCATCCATTAATTGCCTATGAAACGGGATGGTAGTTTTTACGCCTTCAATTACAAATTCGTCTAAAGCACGTTTCATTTTATTGATAGCTTCTGGACGGGTTTGCGCTGTTGTAATCAACTTTGCAATCATAGAGTCGTAATTTGGCGGAATTGTATAACCAGCGTAAACGTGCGTATCTAAACGAACTCCGTGTCCCCCTGGCGAATGAAGTGTAGTGATTTTTCCTGGCGAAGGTCGAAAATCATTGTACGGATCTTCAGCATTTATTCTGCATTCAATGGCGTGCAATTGTGGTAAATAGTTTTTTCCAGAAATTGGAATTCCTGCAGCAACCATTATTTGTTCCCGAATCAAGTCGTAATCAACAACTTGTTCTGTAATAGGGTGCTCTACTTGAATTCTCGTGTTCATTTCCATAAAATAGAAATTTCTATGTTTGTCCACTAAAAACTCTACTGTTCCGGCGCCTTCATATTTAATATATTCGGCAGCTTTAACCGCGGCTTCTCCCATTCTAGTTCTTAATTCATCTGTCATAAATGGAGATGGCGTTTCCTCGGTCAATTTTTGATGACGACGTTGAATTGAACAATCTCTTTCAGATAAATGACACGCTTTTCCGAAGGCATCACCCACCACTTGAATTTCTATATGTCTAGGTTCTTCGATTAACTTTTCAAGGTACATACCGTCATTTCCGAAAGCCGCAGCCGACTCTTGACGAGCGTCTTCCCAAGCTTTCAACAAATCTTCGGCTTTCCAAACGGCACGCATTCCCTTTCCACCACCACCTGCTGTTGCTTTTAGCATTACAGGATAGCCCATTTCTAAGGATAATTTTTGTGCTTGTTCAAAAGATTCTAAAATTCCAACAGAACCTGGAACGCAAGGCACTCCAGCTTCAATCATAGTTGATTTTGCAGAAGCTTTATCTCCCATTCTGTCGATCATTTCAGGAGAAGCTCCAATGAATTTTATTCCATGTTCTTGACAAATTTTTGAAAATTTAGCATTTTCAGAAAGAAATCCGTACCCTGGATGAATTGCATCAGCATTGGTAATTTCTGCGGCCGCAATAATATTTGACATCTTTAAATAAGAAAGATTACTTGGCGGAGGGCCAATACAAACCGCTTCATCAGCAAATTTCACATGTAGACTTTCTGCATCAGCAGTGGAATAAACCGCTACTGTTTTGATTCCCATTTCTCTGCAGGTTCTTATAACACGAAGCGCTATTTCGCCCCTGTTTGCAATTAATATTTTTTTAAACATTTTTATTTGAATTATGAGTTATGAGTTATAAGTTATAATTTACGAATCGTTTTACTGGTTCATAATTTATAATTCATAATTTATAATTTCTTATGATGGATCTACTAAAAATAATGGCTGGTCGAATTCAACAGGTGACATATCATCCACTAAAATTTTAACGATTTTACCTGAAACTTCAGATTCGATTTCGTTAAACAATTTCATTGCTTCAATCACACATAAAACATCTCCTTTTTTAATTGTACTTCCAACTTCAACAAATATTGGCTTGTCTGGAGATGGTTTTCTATAGAATGTTCCAATAATTGGAGATTTTATAGTAATGTATTTTGAATTTTTTTCTACCACACCCGCAACAGGAATTGCCGCTTGAGCCTCGACACCAAAAGGAATTGTTTGAGCAACAGGCGCTTGTTGCAAATATGTAATTTCTTGAGAATTTCCTTCTAATGTTGTTCTGATAGTAATTTTTACATCATCCATTTCTAGTTTTACTTCTGCAACTCCCGAATTTGCAACAAACTTGATTAGGTTTTGAATTTCTTTTAAATCCATAATATTAATTTTAGGTTAGTTTTATTCTCTCTTGTATGCCCATTTCAAATAGATAGATCCCCATGTGAACCCACCGCCGAAAGCAGCAAATATTAAATTATCTCCTTTTTTAAATTTTTTTTCAAAATCAAACAATAATAAAGGCAATGTTGCAGAAGTGGTATTTCCATATTTTTCAATATTTATTAATACTTTACTTTCGTCAACCCCCATCCTGCTTGATGTCGCATCAATAATTCTTTTATTAGCTTGATGCGCTATTAGCCAATCCACATCGTCTTTGGTTAAATCATTTCTTTTCATTATCAATTCACTTACATCTGCCATATTGGTAACCGCCCATTTGAAAACTGTTTTTCCATCTTGAATTACAGTATGCTGATTGTTTTCTATTGTTTCAATAGTAGTTGGTAATATTGAACCACCAGCATCTATTTTTAGAAATTCTCTTCCAATTCCATCGCTTCTCAAATATTCATCTTGCATTCCCAAGCCTTCAAAATTTGGTTCAAACAAAACAGCACCCGCTCCGTCTCCAAAAATAATGCAAGTTGCACGGTCGGTATAATCGATAATTGAAGACATTTTATCGGCCCCAATTAAAAGCACTTTTTTATATCTACCAGATTCAATATAAGCAGCAGCAGTCGACATCCCAAAAAGAAATCCTGAGCATGCAGCTTGTAAATCATAAGCAAATGCATTTGTTGCTCCAATTTCTGTAGCTACATAAACCGCAGTTGCAGCAACTAATAAATCTGGAGTGGCAGAAGCAACGATCACTAAATCTATATCTAAGGGATTTATATTCCCTTTTTTTAATAAATCTTCAGCAGCTTTGATTGCAAGATACGAAGTTCCAAGGCCTTCTCCTTTTAAAATTCTTCTTTCTTTGATTCCAGTTCTTGAAGTAATCCATTCGTCATTGGTATCAACCATTGTTTCTAGAACTTTGTTGGAGAGTACAAAATCAGGGACATATCCACCAACAGCAGTAATTGCAGCTGTAATTTTATTCATAAGAATTCTTTATTTTCTCTTGTATTGTCTTCCTAAAAAGGGGTTGAAATTACAAAATATTTTATAAACTAATTGATTTAGAGCAGTTATTTTGACTCTAAAGGGTAATCAAACAAAAAAACTCCCACGTGGTGAGAGTTTATCTTTCATTTGTTAAAACGTATTATGCAACAGCGACTTGTTTGTCGATAACAACTTGTCCTCTGTAATACATTTTACCCTCATGCCAGTATGCTCTATGGTATAAATGTGCTTCTCCCGTAATAGGACATGTTGCAATTTGAGCAACAGTTGCTTTATAATGTGTTCTTCTCTTGTCTCTTCTTGTTTTGGAGATTTTTCTCTTAGGATGCGCCATTTACTATATTATTTATCCGTTAATAGTTGTTTTAATTTGTCCCAACGCGGGTCAATATTGTCTTCTGTCTTTTTATTCCTATCTTTTTTTAATTCATCAACTCTCAATTCATTTAGCTTTCTTAAGGCTTCTGAATCTAGTGTTCCGTCTTTAACTCCCGGATGAACTTTTCTAAACGGGATTGACAAAGCAATCATTTCATATATAATTTGAGAAATATTAATTTCATGTTCCCCATGAGGCAAAATTAATAATTCATCATTATCATCATTATATTCTTCGCCAAATTGAACTATTACTTTAAGATTTCCTTTAATTGGAAAATAAAACATTTCATTTGTCAAATCACAAGGGACATAAATCGTTCCTTTATGTTTTAAATTCAATTCTAAAATATTGCTTTTTTTGATAAAAAAAACACTTACTTTGATGTCGGCGCTTTCAAACTCATCATAATCAAAGCTATCAAAGAACGCTTTATTTATTTGATATTCAAATTGATGTTTTCCTAACTTTAATCCTATAAAAGGGATTAAAAATTCATTTAACTTTTTCATCCTAACAACAATTTTCCCCAAATCTTCGGGTTGCAAAGATATAAAATAATAGTAATATCAAAAGCGTTATCAATATTTTTTTGTGTACAACTACTTTTCTTTTGTTTTTAGTGGCTTTTTACTGATTTCTGCATACTGATTTCTGGAATTATAGATGTCAATTGCTAAAAAAACAGCTTCTTTGAATGAATTATGATTGGCAATTCCTTTTCCAGCTATATCATAAGCAGTTCCATGATCTGGAGATGTTCTAATTTTGTTTAAACCCGCAGTATAATTTACCCCATTTCCAAAAGATAAAGTTTTAAAAGGGACCAATCCTTGGTCGTGATAAGCAGCAATTACCGAATCAAATTTTTCATATTGACCATTCCCAAAAAAACCATCTGCAGGATAAGGACCAAAAACCATAGTTCCTTTTTCAAATAATTTTTTTATAACTGGTTTTATAATTATGTCGTCTTCTTTTCCAATAACCCCTCCATCGCCTGCATGAGGATTTAACCCTAAAACAGCAATTTTAGGCTTATTGATGCTGAAATCTCGAATTAAAGACTGTTTTATGGTTTCTATTTTTTGATTTATCAAATCTTCTGTAAGATGAGAGGCAACCTCGTTCACGGGGATATGATCGGTTAAAAGACCAACTCTAAGAGCGTCTTGAACCATAAACATTAATGCATTTCCTTCTAATTCTTGGTTTAAATAATCAGTATGTCCAGGAAATTTAAATTCGTCCGATTGAATATTATATTTATTTATTGGGGCTGTAACTAAAACATCTATTTTACCATCTTTTAATGCTTTTGTTGCGCTTACAAATGATTCTATAGCATATTTTCCTATAGCATCATTATTTACACCAAAATTCAAATCCACATTTTCTCTCCAAACATTTAAAACATTTATTTTTCCTAAGACAATTTGTTCTAAAGTGTCAATTCCATGAATTGCCAATGAATATTCAAAGGTTTTTTTCACGAAAGAAATTATTTTTACATTGGCAAAAATAACAGGCGTGCAAAATTCTAACATCCGAGAATCTTCAAATGTTTTTAGCACCACTTCGCTTCCAATACCGTTTAAATCTCCAATCGAAATCCCAACGATTATATTTTCTGCTTTTTTTATCATGACTACACGTTATTTATTGCTAATTTTGAAGTGCAAATTTAGTAAAATAAAATAAGAAATGTTTACAGGAATAATAGAAACCCTCGGCGAGATTAAAGCACTTAATAAAGATGGCGGAAACGTTCATGTTACTATAGCATCATCAATTACAGAAGAATTAAAAATTGATCAAAGCGTAGCTCATAATGGAGTGTGTTTGACGGTAATTGCCATTAATAAAAACGAATATACCATTACTGCAATTCAAGAAACTATTAATAAAACAACTCTTTCGGATTGGAAAACTGGGGATTTTGTAAATATTGAACGCGCAATGAAATTGGGCGATCGCCTTGACGGCCACATTGTTCAAGGTCATGTCGATCAAACGGGTATTTGCAAATCAATTCAAGTAGCGAATGGAAGTTGGTACTTTACCTTTGAATATGATCCTATTTTAAATAATCTAACTATAGAAAAGGGTTCAATTACGATCAATGGAGTAAGTTTAACGGTTGTAAATTCTTTAAAAAATGAATTTAGCGTTGCAATTATTCCTTATACTTATAAGCATACGAATTTTAAAAATTTTAAAATTGGAACAAAAATTAATCTTGAATTTGACGTAATTGGGAAGTATGTTTCTAAATTATATTCAGGGAAATAAAAAGTTATTTATTTCTTCCAACGCAAACTCTCCATCAAATTTTGCACATCGTTTTTGATGTAACTTAAAGCCGGCATTATAGAATCAAAGTTTGGTTTTGCATAAAAATATACTGAGCCAGCAACAAAGTTCTTGGTGCTATCTGTAATATAAAACTGGGTATTTGTGGCTGCATTCCCATTCACTTGATAAAACATTCCAAACATCCTATGTGTAGGATTTATATACGGCTGTGCTATAATGTCATCTGCTTTAATTACGTGCTTATACGTCAATATCTGAACGTCACGAAGCAATAAATTGATATTATTTTTTACCGGTTTATATGTTATATATATAGTAGCTTTCATTTGTGGATAGGCAATTTCAAAATTACAATCACCTTTTTCTGTAATTATAGCATTAGAATTTATATCAAAAGTATACTGACAATCATTTTCAAAATGAGAATATTCCGCAATAGGATAATCCAACCGCAAATAACTTGAAGGCTTTGGAATCGACTCATTTTTACAACTAATAAATACTAACGGAAAAGTTATGAGAAGCGCTGAGAGTATCTTTTTTTTGAACATTTATAATTATTCTATAGTTACTTTAATTTCTTTTATTCTTTTTTTATCAACAGTTTCAATCATAAAACTACAGTTACCAAAAGTTAATTTATGTCCTTTTTTAGGAAAATTTCCGTGAATTTCTAATAAAAATCCTGCCAATGTTTCTGCTTCACCTTTTCTATCTTCAAAAAGCGTTTCGTTGACATTGATGATTCTATAAAAATCTTTCAGGTTTATTTTTCCTTCAAATAGATAATTTTTAGCATCAATTTGAGAAAAACTCAAATCTTCGGCATCAAATTCATCACTAATATCCCCCACAATTTCTTCAATTACATCTTCAAGAGAAACCAATCCCGAAGTTCCGCCATATTCATCAACAACAATCGCCAAATGATTTTTCATTCTTTGAAAATCCTTCAATAAATCATCTAATTTCTTATTTTCAGGCACAAAAAATGGGACTCGTAGTAATTTTTTCCAATCAAAATTTTTATTATCAATGTGTGGGATTAAATCTTTAACAAATAAAATCCCTTCAATATGATCAATGCTATCATTATAAATAGGGATTCTTGAATAGCCTTTTTCAATTATTTTTTGCAACAACTTTTCGAAACTTTCATTAATTTCAATTGCAAAAATATCAATTCTGGGACTCATTACCTGTTTTGTATCTGTATTTCCAAAAGACACAATTCCTTCTAATATTTTTTGTTCACCGTAGTAAGCTCCCTCTGAAGATGTCAGTTCTAAAGCTTGAGAAAGTTGGTTGATAGAAAAATTAGATTTTTGCCTGCCTAATTTTTCGTGTAAATATATAGTAATTGCTCGCATTGGAAGGCTAATAGGCGAAAGTAATTTATCTAAAATATAAAGAGGCCGAACAATGAATTTGGCAAATTTCAAATTATTTCTATTGGCATAAACTTTGGGTAAAACTTCGCCGAACAGCAATATTAAAAAAGTAACAACGATTACTTCTAAAATAAATTTTATTAAAGGGGAGGCTACGGTCGAAAATAAATCTTTACCGATATAAGAGAACAATATTACTACGCCGATATTTATAAAATTATTAGCCACAAGTAATGTGGCTAATAATTTTTTAGGTTTTTCTAATAATGAAATAATTAGATTTGCTTTGGATAAATCATCTTTTGAAGCTTCATCTAAATCTTTAGAGGATAGAGAAAAGAAAGCAACTTCGGCACCAGAAAGCAATGCTGATATAAAAAGCAAAACAAAAATTCCAATGAAGCCGAATAGCAAATTAGCATCTAAATTTTGAAAAACCGCAATGAAACTGGGAGGTTCCGGGGCCAAATTAAAATAAATTAGTTAAACAATTAAAACGGCATATCGTTTTCAGAAAGATCTGCTGCTGTTTCAGAATTTGTTGGTTTAAAAGGTTCCGACTCTTTTTTAGTTGTTAAAAAAGTAAATTCTGTTACTTGAATTTCAGTCGTGTATTTTGTAGATCCTTCTTCTGTTTGCCATTGGCGCGATTTTATTCTGCCCTCAACATAGATTTTATCTCCTTTTGATAAATACTTTTCGCAAATTTCTGCTGCCTTATTACGCACAACTAAATTATGCCATTCGGTAGTATTTATTTTTTCATTTGTCGTTTTATTGATATATGTTTCGTTTGTTGCCAAAGGAAATCTACCAATACAATTACCTCCATCGAAGTAATGCATTTTCACATCATCACCAAGGTAACCAATTAACATAACTTTGTTTATTGTTCCGTTCATCTTATTTTGAAAATTTTGTATAGTCAAATGTAAGCTATTTTAATTTAACTCACTATATTCCTTTTCAATAAAATTAAAAACAACTATAGGGAAAGGAAAGGTTTTTAATTTCTGAGCTGTAATTCCGCCACTAATTTTCCCTTTTACTTTTACTTTCCAAAATTTAATGTTTATGTGTTGGTGCGAAAGTTTGTGAATTAGCCTCTTGAAATTAAAATCAGAAACAGAAGTGATAGAATATTCTTCGCTATAATTATCTAAAATCAAACCAGAAATTTCATCAAAATCAACTTCGGCCTCTGTTTCTATCAAAGGGAATTCATATAAATTATGCCAAATTCCTTTTTGATCTCTTTTATGAATTACGGTATTCAACTCTTGGTCTTCAAAGACCAAATAATTAAAAAAGCGATAACTAACTTTGATTTTTTTAGATTTAAAAGGCAATAAATGCACCTTTTTCTTTTGCAGAGCGGCACAACTTGAATTGAAAACACAAATTTCACAATTCGGATTCTTCGGGACACACTGCAAAGCCCCAAATTCCATAATGGCTTGATTGAAATTAGCAGGATTATTTTTTGGCATTAATTCAAATGCTAAAGCTACAAATTCTTTTTTGGCTGAAGCTAATGATATATCGGTTTCAACATCTAAATAGCGAGAAAGAACGCGAAATACATTACCATCAACAACTGGAACAGCTTCATTATATGAAAATGAAGCAATTGCTGCAGCCGTGTAGTCTCCAATTCCTTTCAATTTCAATAAATCTTTATTGTTGTCAGGAAATTCTCCTTTTAATTCTGAAGCTACAAATTGCGCTGTCTTATGTAAATTGCGTGCTCTTGAATAGTATCCTAATCCTTGCCAAAGCTTTAAAACTTGTTCTTCTGAAGCGTTTGCTAAGTCAAAAACCGTCGGAAAAGCATTGGTGAAAGCCAAATAATAGGGTAATCCTTGAGCAACTCGTGTCTGTTGAAGTATGATTTCCGACAACCATATTAAATATGGATTTTGCGTATTTCGCCAGGGCAAATCACGTTTGTTGTATAAATACCATTGAATTAATGAGTTAGAAAAAATCATAATGTATTATTTAACTGTAAAAGTAATTTTTTATGTTATTAAATTTTAATTGTTTAAGCTTGAATAATTCTTTTTTTAATTCATATATTTGCAAACTCAAAAAAACAGTACAACTTTATTAATTAGAAAGAAAATGACTAAAGCAGATATCGTAGCAAAGATTTCAGAAAGACTAGGTTTAGAAAAAGGGGATGTTCAAGCAACAGTTGAAACATTTATGGAAGAGGTTAAAAACTCTTTAGAAACTGGGAATAATGTATACTTAAGAGGTTTTGGAAGTTTTATTATCAAAACTAGAGCCGAAAAAACGGGTCGTAATATCTCAAAAAACACAACAATTAAAATTCCAGCGCATAACATTCCTGCATTCAAACCAGCGAAAGTTTTTGTTGAAGGGGTTAAAACAAATAACAAAACAAAATAATAATTTATTAATCAATAAAATCTCAAACATATGCCAAGCGGTAAAAAAAGAAAGAGACATAAGGTAGCAACCCACAAACGTAAAAAAAGAGCGAGAGCTAACCGTCACAAGAAGAAAAAGTAGTTTAACACTACTTTTTCTATTTTAGAATAACCAAGTTCATTGAAATCGAGAAAATACAAAAAAGATGAAAGACAAATAAATAATAGACCTCAGTCTATTATCTTTAAATCTTTTATATAAAACTTTTCTCACCGGGTTCAATACCTGTTAAAATATTGTTTAATCCATCCTTACTGAAAAGTTGATGGTTCATAGTTGCTAGTTGATGGATTTCCCAACAACCAACAACCAACAACCGACAACAACATTGTTGGGATAAAAATTTATAGTGTGAATAAAGAATTAATCATCAGATCTAGTTCCGAAGCCGTAGATTTTGCTTTATTAAAAGATGGAAAACTAATTGAATTACACAAAGAAGAAGAAAAAAGCAACTTCCAAGTTGGCGATATTTTTATTGCCAAAATAAGAAAACCAGTTGCCGGACTCAACGCTGCTTTTGTAAATGTAGGCCACGACAAGGACGCCTTTTTACATTATCACGATTTGGGGCCTAATCTAGCTTCCCAACTGAAATTCATAAAGCTTGTAAGCGCAGGTAAAATAAAGGATTTCAACCTTAAAAACTTTCAGTTTGAAAAAGAAATTGATAAAGATGGAACGGTCTTAAATATTTTAAGCCCCAACCAGTCAATTTTAGTACAAGTCGTTAAAGAACCTATCTCTACAAAAGGACCAAGAATTAGCTCAGAGCTTTCTCTTGCCGGTAGATTTATTGTTCTCGTTCCTTTCTCTGACCGAGTTTCTGTTTCACAAAAAATAGAAATAAAAGGAGAAAAAGATCGTCTAAAACGATTGGTACAATCCATTAAACCAAAAGGATTTGGAGTTATTGTGAGAACAGTAGCCGAAGGCAAAAACACAGCCGAATTAGAAAAAGATTTGCAGAACCTGCTAGGCAGATGGACTGCAATGTGTAAAAAATTACCAACCGCGCATCATCCGTCCAAAATTTTAGGAGAGCTCAACAGAGCTTCTTCAATTTTAAGAGACGTTTTCAATGATTCCTTCAGTGGAATTCATATAGATGATGAAGAGTTGTATAACGAAACCAAGGACTATTTACAGGAAATAGCGCCTTCAAAAACATCAATTGTTAAGTTTTATCAATCTAATGACACGCCTATTTTCGAGAAATACAACATCGAGAGACAAATCAAAACTTCATTTGGTAAAAATGTATCGATGAGCAAAGGGGCTTATCTTATTATTGAACACACAGAAGCACTTCACGTCATTGATGTGAACAGCGGAAACCGTTCTAATAAGGCTTCTAACCAAGAAGATACGGCCATGGAAGTCAATATGATAGCAGCCGCAGAAATCGCAAGACAATTACGTCTTCGTGATATGGGCGGAATTATCGTAGTAGATTTTATCGACTTGTCTAATCCAGAAAACAGAAAAGTGTTGTACGATTTCTTGAAAGAAGAAATGAGTGATGACAAAGCAAAACACAAAATATTACCTCCGAGTAAATTTGGATTAGTCCAAATAACAAGACAAAGAGTACGGCCAGAAGTAAATATTGAAACCAGAGAAGAAGATCCTAATAATGATAAAGGGGATATTGAAGCTCCAATTTTAATTATCGACAGAATTATTTCTGACCTTGATAGAATCGTAAAAACGCAAGCAAATGTAGTACTTAACGTACACCCATTCGTAGGCGCATACCTTACAAAAGGATACCCATCCATTCGTTCAAAATGGTTTTTTGAATATAAAAAATGGGTAAAAATAATACCGCGTGACGCTTACACGTACTTTGAATACCATTTCTTCGATAAAAAAGGGAATGCTATAAAAGACTAATTTCAAAAACCGCTATTCGAAAGAGTAGCGGTTTTTTTATGTGTAATTGTGAAACATTGCGAGTTTTTATGAAGCAATCAACTGCTATTTTTTCAGAAGCGAAATGTTCCTCATTTTCAGGAGATGCAATTCCCGCTGTCATTCCAAATCCTCGCTAAAAAGCTCGGGATTTTCCCTTCTATCGGGGCTAGGGGTTTTGTAGTTTCAAGATTTTTTTCTCTTAGAAGCAAAAAATCGCTTCAACAATTCTGAAGATTCATTCGTCAAAACACCACGAATAACAATAGTTTTTGGGTGCAATTGGGTTCCCATTTTCTCAAAACCACGATTTTCATCACTTGCGCCAAAAACAATTTTAGAAATCTGACTCCAATACAAAGCACCAGCACACATTTGGCAAGGTTCTAAAGTAACATACAACGTGCAACCCGTTAAGTATTTTCCGCCAAGGAAATTCGCCGCCGAAGTAATGGCTTGCATTTCTGCATGGGCAGTTACATCATTCAATAATTCAGTGAGATTATGCGTTCTTGCAATGATTTTATTATCAATTACAATTAAAGCACCTACAGGAATTTCCCCTTTTTCAAAAGCCAATTCTGCTTCCTGCAAAGCTCTTTTCATGAAATATTCGTCGTTGAAGGGATTTTCCATAAGTTCACTAACCCTTATTGGGAATTTTAAAGTTAAGAACAAAAATACAATTTCAAATCGTACCTTTGCCTTATGTCAAACAATTTACTTTCAAATATCAATTCTCCAACTGATTTAAGGCTTCTTGACGAAAGTCAACTTCCTCAATTGGCCCAAGAATTACGGGATTTTATTATTGATATTATAGCGGTAAAAGAAGGGCATTTGGGCGCAAGTTTAGGAGTTGTAGAACTCACAATTGCCTTGCATTATATCTTTGATACCCCAAATGATTTATTGGTTTGGGATGTTGGGCATCAGGCCTACGGGCATAAAATCCTCACGGGAAGAAGAGATAATTTTCATACCAACCGACAACTTAACGGAATTTCAGGATTTCCAAAACGAAGCGAAAGCAATTTCGATACTTTTGGCGTTGGACATTCTTCAACTTCAATATCGGCGGCTTTAGGAATGGCAATTGCCTCAAATTTGAAAGGCGATTTTAACAAACAACACATTGCAGTAATTGGCGACGCATCAATTGCATCGGGAATGGCGTTTGAAGGATTGAATCATGCTGGGGTTACAGATGCAAATTTATTGGTAATTCTCAACGACAACGCCATCGGAATTGATCCAAGTGTTGGTGCTTTGAAAAACTATTTAACCGCTGTAAAAGAAGGAAAAAACCCAAGGCAAAACAACATGATTAAGTCCTTGAATTTTGATTATTCTGGACCCATTGATGGGCACGATATTTTTGCAGTGCTCAAAGAATTAAAACGATTACAAAAAATAAAAGGGCCGAAATTCCTTCACATCATCACCACAAAAGGAAAAGGACTTCAACAAGCCGAGGACAACCAAGTGCAATACCACGCACCCGGAAAATTTGATAAAATTACAGGAGATATCATTCCTAAATCGGAACAGCATTTGCCTCCAAAATACCAAGATGTTTTTGGACTAACAGTCTTAGATTTGGCGAAAGCCAATGAAAAAATAATTGGAATTACACCTGCAATGCCATCAGGAAGTTCCTTAAAATTTATGATGGAAGTGTTTCCAACACGTGCTTTCGACGTTGGAATTGCTGAACAACACGCGGTAACACTAGCTGCAGGAATGGCTACACAGGGAATGGTTGTTTTTTGCAACATTTATTCTACCTTTTTGCAACGAGCTTATGATCAAGTGATTCACGATGTGGCCTTGCAAAACCTTCCCGTTATCTTCTGTTTGGACAGAGCAGGTTTGGTTGGTGAAGATGGCGCTACACACCACGGGGTTTTTGATTTAGCGTATTTGCGTTGTATTCCTAATATGATTGTGTATGCACCAATGAATGAAATTGCGCTTCGAAATATTTTATATACCGCTCAATTGGGATTGAATAATCCAATTGCTATTCGTTATCCAAGAGGTCGTGGGGAAATTGTAGATTGGCAAAAGCCCTACAAAAAAATTGAAATTGGGAAAGCCAATTACCTAAAAGAAGGAACAATTTCTGCTGTTTTATCAAATGGTACAATTGGAAACAAAGTTACATTGGCATTAGCCCAAATAAATAATTCTGAAACAATTGCGCATTATGATTTTGCTTTTGTAA
This sequence comes from Flavobacteriaceae bacterium, assembly GCA_009693635.1. Lineage (GTDB taxonomy): Bacteria > Bacteroidota > Bacteroidia > Flavobacteriales > Flavobacteriaceae > Flavobacterium. Next base: position 1,242 of record SHWW01000017.1, on the reverse strand, counting down.
AACCATTAGACGAAATGACGTTGCATACTATTTTCAATGAATTTGAAAAAATAATAACTATTGAAGATGGTACTGTTAAAGGCGGTTTTGGAACTGCCATTCTTGAATTTGCCTCACAAAAAAATTATCCAAACCCAATAGTAAATTTGGGAATTCCTGATGAATTTATAGAACAAGGAACGGTTGAAGAATTGCATCACTATTGTAAAATAGATGTGGAAAGTATAATTTCAATTTTATCATAAAAAAAATCCAACCATTTTCATGATTGGATTTTTTATCAAATTATTTTAAAACTAGTTTTTGATTATTTTTTGAGAATAATTTAAGTCATCTCCGGATATTCTAAGTACATAAATTCCAGATTCAACAGCTTTTAAATCAATTGCTTTTTCAGAATTAAACAATTCATTTTTAGCAGCATAAACTTCTCTTCCGTTTAAATCGACCACTTGAATATTTACTTTTCCGCTATATTGATTGATGTTAATATTAAACTGTCCATCCGAAGGATTTGGAGAGATAGAAACCCCTTTTTTATTGGAGAAATCTTCAGCTGCTAATGTTCCAGCAGTAAACAATCCAGAGAACACCCCTCTTCCGTAAGTAGAGGCATAAACGGCATTATCATTTCTCAAATCTAAATCGGTAACTTTCACATTGCTCATTCCATTGAATGATTGATACCAAACCGGAGAAGCAGTGTCAAATGTTGATGTAAACCAAACTCCAAGTTCAGTTCCGATAATCACCTCGTTTAGTTTTAATGGATTTTGTAAAATACATTTTACAGGCATGTCAGGAAGATTTCCTTCTTTATTTTCCCAGGATTGACCACCGTCAGAACTATACCAAACATTGACAACGTTGTAGTTATGAAAAGTAACAAAAATATCATTATTAGAAGCTCCTAATTCTACATCTGAAATACTTCCTAAAAATTCTGGCCCTGTAATATCAGTCCAGGCTACGCTGGCAACTGTAGTTGTGTTTGCATTTACGGACCTTAATAATTTGCCGTTTTTAAATCCTGCTAATAAAGTAGTAGCAGTAGTAGTATATTTAGAAACATTTAACGCTGTTACTGTACTTGTAATTAATGCATTTGTAATAGTAGATTTAACAGGTAAAGTCGTAGTAGCTGGATTTGTATTTGTATAACGTCTAATTCCGTAGGTAGTAGTTGTTCCTGCTACTGAATAATCAGCATACAAAATATCTTTACTTGAGTCTAATGCCATT
>SHWW01000016.1 GCA_009693635.1 Flavobacteriaceae bacterium | reverse complement strand
CTAAAATTGCGGAAACCTTAACTCAGAAATTTGTGTCAGGCGAGTATGACAAAATAGAATTGGTTTACAATCAATTTAAAAATGCGGCTACACAAATCGTTCAAACCGAACAGTTTTTGCCATTGGCCCCAATTAAATCGAACAAGCCAGTAGCAACAGGAGATTATATTTTTGAACCTTCGAAAGAAGAAATTGTTTTAACATTGATTCCAAAATCATTAAAAACTCAATTATTCAAAGGAATTAGAGATTCGTTTGCATCAGAACACGGTGCGCGTATGACTGCCATGCACAAAGCAACAGACAACGCAACGGAGTTAAGAGATCAATTGAAACTAACCTATAACAAAGCACGTCAAGCAGCAATTACTAACGAGATCCTGGAGATTGTGGGTGGAGCCGAAGCTTTGAAAGGATAAATCTATATATAGTCAAAATAAGAAGTGTTGAAAATTTTAAATCTGCATATTAATTATGCGGTTTTTGGCTTAAATCCCTAATATTAAGTATTTTTCTTTGGCATTATTTTTACCGCTCATTATTTAAAATTAGACTCAATTAAATATAATGCTTCATTATACAACATTGATTGTAATAAATTTCTAATCGGTTTGGCATGGATTAGCATTAAAACAAAAAACCCAATCAAATAATGACTGAGTTTTCATGCTATTAACCAACCAAAAAACTATAAATTATGAAAATTTATATAGAAAACGGGAAACCACTCCCACTTTCTGAGTACAAAGATATTCAAATCATTGAATTATAATTAGAAAAAAACGAACTTTAACATTTATTTTGCAGAGACAACCCCTTTTTAGTGTTAAAATTTGTGAAATATTTATGGTTTTGTGCTGATTTACAAAGTTCCTCTCAAAGATTGCTCTCTTTCGATGGATTCAAAAAGCGCTTTAAAGTTTCCAGCACCAAATCCTTTTGCTCCCATTCGTTGAATAATTTCAAAAAATAATGTTGGTCGGTCTTGAACGGGTTTGGTGAAAATTTGCAATAAATATCCATCTTCATCGGCATCAACCATAATAGCCAATTTTTCGATGGCATTCAAATCTTCTTTCATCATATCCATGTGAACACCCAAACGTTCAGGAATTGCTTGGTAATACGCATGTGGGGGAGCCGATAAAAATTCAATTCCACGAGCTTTTAATTGGGTTACTGTTGCAATAATATCATCGGTTGCAATGGCAATGTGTTGTATTCCAGGACCTCCGTAGAAATCCAAGTATTCTTCTATTTGAGAGCGTTTTTTTCCTTCGGCTGGTTCGTTTATGGGAAATTTGATGCGGCCATTTCCATTTGACATCACTTTACTCATCAAAGCTGAATATTCAGTGTGAATTTGTTTGTCGTCAAATGACAAGAAATTTACAAATCCCATAACATCTTCATAGAATTTAACCCACGTATTCATTTCGTTCCAACCAACATTTCCTACCATGTGGTCTATATATTTTAGCCCTACGCCGGTTGGATTATAATCAGATTTCCATGGTTTATATCCTGGTAGGAATATCCCGTTATAATTTTTTCGTTCTACAAAAACGTGAACCGTTTCGCCATAAGTATAAATTCCAGAACGAACAACTTCTCCGAATTCATCTTTTTCAACAGTTGGTTCCATAAATGAACGACCGCCTCTTTTTATGGTTTCTTCATAAGCATTTGTAGCATCTTCAACCCAAAGTGCGACTACTTTAACGCCGTCACCATGTTTTCTTAAATGATCGTTTATTGGGGAATTTTCATTTAATGGCGTGGTTAGAACCAATCTGATTTTATCTTGTTTTAAAACGTACGATGTTCTATCGCGAATACCAGTTTCCAATCCTGCGTATGCCAGTGATTGGTATCCAAAAGCAGTTTTATAATAATGTGCCGATTGTTTGGCATTTCCTACATAGAATTCTATATAGTCGGTTCCTAATAATGGAAGGAAATCTTGCGCTCCTTCAAATATTTTTTCTAAACGGTACTCTAATGATTTTACTTCTTTTTTTGACATTATATTATCCCCACCTAACCTCTCCAAAGGGAAGGAACTCGAACTGGGTAAAGGAGTTTTGTTTATAATTTAATTAGCTTAATTTTTTTGCTTTTTGTTATTAATCGGAAACCCTAGCCCTGATAGGAGTGAAAATCCCATATTTTTGAGAGGCACGAACAATAATATGGATTGCAACGAATAGCAGGAATAGCTCCTAATTATTCTACCCACGATTTATAATACTGACCGTCGTCGATTCCCATGGCGGCTTCTGTTACCATTAATGGGCGAAAGGTATCTACCATAACAGCCAATTCTTCGGTTATTGTTAGTCCAATGCTTCGTTCCATTGCGCCAGGCGCAGGTCCGTGTGGAATTCCTTTTGGGTGCAAAGTGATGTGCCCTTGCTCGATATTGTTGCGGCTCATGAAATCTCCAGCCACATAATAGATTACCTCATCGCTATCAATATTGCTGTGATTGTATGGTGCCGGAATAGATTTTGGGTGATAATCGTACAATCTTGGCACGAAAGAACACACCACAAAAGTCGCAGTTTCAAAGGTTTGATGTACTGGTGGCGGCTGATGAACTCGACCAGTAATGGGTTCAAAATTGTGAATACTGAAACCGTAAGGGAAATTATATCCGTCCCAACCCACGACATCAAAGGGATGAGTTGCATAAACTATTTCGTGAATCATTCCCTCTTTTTTGACTTTGATTAGAAAATCGCCTTTTTCGTCAAAAGTTTCGAGTTCGTTTGGCAAAATAAAATCGCGTTCGCAAAATGGAGAATGTTCTAAATGTTGACCCGATTCATTTTTGTATCGCTTAGGCGTATAAAAAGGGGCGAAAGATTCGACATAAAACAATCTGTTTTCTGAAGTTTCAAAATCTATTTGATAGATGATCCCTCGAGGAATAATTAGATAATCTCCATATTCAAAAGGAATATTCCCTAACATAGTGCGTAATTTTCCTTTTCCTTTGTGGATGAAAATCATTTCATCGGCATCAGCATTTTTATAGAAATAGCTGCGCAATGATTTTTTTGGCGCTGCCAATCCAATGGTGCAATCTTTGTTGACAAGCATTGGTTTTCGACTGTCTAAAAAATCGTCTTCTGGTTGTAAATCAAATCCTTTTAAAAGTAATGATTTTATGTTTTTGCCAATGGCAATTTTTGGTTCAACCGAATATGTTTTTAGAATTTCTTTGACCTGTGTTGGTCTGTGAACATGATAAGATAAGGACGAATGTCCGTGGAATCCTTCAGTTCCAAAAAGTTGTTCATAATAAAAACCCCCTTTTGGTTTTTCAAATTGTGTGTGACGTTTTTGGGGAAATTCTCCAAGTTTATGATATATTGGCATCTTTTTTTTGTTTAAAATTTAAGAATTAAAGTTTTGTAAAACTTCACTTTTTTATTTAATCAAAAGATATAAAATCATTCTGGGTTTCTCTTGATGAGAAATTGTAGATAATCTAATAAACCAACCCAAATTGTTTTCATATAACAAATATCGTAAAAATTAAATTTTAAGCAGTATTTATTGTGAAATATTTTAAAAAAAAGGCACCAAAGAATTTCTCTTTAATGCCTTTTTATATTTGATTTAAATTTTATTTATCAGGGTTGTTCAGTTTACTATTTTTCTTACTGTAAACAAAATAAATTACAAGCCCTATTGCTAACCAAACTCCTAATCGCAACCAGTTTGTCCAGCCTAATCCGTAAATCATAGCCAAGCAAACAATTACGCCAAGAATAGGAACTAAAGGCACAAAAGGTGTTTTGAATTCTCGTTTCAAATCTGGTTCTGTTTTTCTTAATACAATTACTGAAATACAAACAAGAATGAAAGCAAACAGTGTTCCAATACTGGTCATGTCTCCAACAATATCGCCTGGGATAAAAGCTGCAAATAAACCAACAATTACTAAAATTGCAAGATTTGCTTTGTAAGGAGTTTTGTATTTTGGGTGTAAATCTCCGAATGATTTTGGAAGTAATCCGTCTTTTCCCATAGCATAAAATACTCGAGATTGTCCTAATAACATTACCAATATTACAGAAGAAAAACCTGCTAAAATGGCAACTGTTACAAACTGTGCCAACCATTGATAACCAACCATATATTTTCCAATTGCAAAAGCAACAGAAGCCTCTTTTCCACCAGTTCTAAAATCTTCAACCGTAGCAATTCCAGTTAATACGTGGGCAAAAAGAATGTATAAAACGGTGCAAACAGCCAATGAACCTAATATTCCGATTGGCATGTCTCGCTTTGGATTTTTTGTTTCTTGAGCAGCAGTACTTACAGCATCAAAACCAATAAATGCAAAAAATACGGTTCCAGCAGCCCCTAAAATTCCCATTATTCCACCATAGTGATGTGCAATTCCTTGATCATCTGTAAAGCTTGAATCTTGAGGAATATATGGTGTATGATTTACTGGGTTTATAAAATTCCATCCAAAAACAATAATCATTATTACAATTGATACTTTCACAACTACTATAACTCCATTAACAAATGCAGATTCTTGGGTTCCTTTGATAAGCAATAAACTTATTATCCCTACGATGAATAAAGCAGGTAAATTTATCATTCCATTTGAAACTACTCCCGTAACTGGGTCTGTAAAATGTTGGAATGGAGAATGAGATAATGAGTATGGAATCGGGTTCATATGGAGCACATTGACCAGCAAATTATTCAGGTATTCGCTCCAAGCAATTCCTACTGTTGCTGCACCGACGGCATATTCTAAGATTAAATCCCAACCAATAATCCAAGCCAAAAGCTCGCCCATTGTAGCGTAAGTATAGGTATAAGCGCTTCCAGAAATTGGTATTGAAGAAGATAACTCAGCGTAACATAATCCTGCTAATGCACAGCCAATTGCTGCAACAATAAATCCTAAAGTAACGGATGGACCAGCGTTTTGAGCGGCAGCAGTTGCAGTCCTAACAAATAATCCAGCGCCAATAATTGCGCCAATTCCTAGGGCTATAAGCGACCAAGCCGTTAATGTTCTTTTTAATCCTTTTTCAGATTCTGAAGCTTCGTTCAATAATTGTGCAAGCGGTTTTTTCTTCCAAATTGACATACTTAACTATTTTAATTTTTAGATTTTCAAATATATAGAATTTTCTACAACATCAAACATTTAAATTGATTCTGCTATGATTTATTATTAAAACCAAAAACCAATTGTGAATAAAGCATAGCCTTTACTCAATTCTGGGGACCACGTGTATTTGACCTCTACAGGACCAACAATTGTTTCCAAACCATACCCAATAGCATAACCAGAATACTTAGGGGGTGTAATCCATTTGGCATTTTCAAATAAATTATCATTAATTTGCGCATAATTTCCTGAAAAATTTAAATGATTTTTTTTAAAAATTTCGTAATCTAATGTAAATGAAGACTTGATAAAACTATTTCCCGCAATACTTAAAAAATCATAACCATAAAATGGCTTGAAATTATTAGTGGGATTAAAACCATACCCTCCTAAAACGAAATCAAAAAAAGAGACACTTCCATTGCCAATTTTAACTCCGGCTTCAGTTTGAATTTTTATTGTTGCTCTTTTAAAGAATGTTTTTGCAACTTCAAAATCACTTTTCACGATTGAAAAGGGTTGAAATTGATTTGTTAAATCCGAGGGATGTAAATAGGTTTGAATATCACTAGAAAATGCCCATCCACTCTTTGGGAAATATTTATTATCAAATGAGTCGTATTTTAAGGAACCAAACCCGCTCCAATAACTACTATTTTCTAATATTGGGGTTGTATTTGAGATTGTTTCGGAACTAATTTTCAAGGTTTTATACTCTATCCCTATTCCTAAAAGAAATTTTTGAAAAGATACGGTTTGTAAATACGCTTGATTTGTAAAATCCGAATAATCAATATTCAGGGTTTTAATTCCTAATTGCGATAGTAAAAGGCCATTATTAAAATCAGTTGAAACATTCTTTGTAAACCGATTGTATTTTGATTTTAATCCAAAACTCCAATGAAAACCATTATCAATATAATATTCAAAATTGCATCTAAAATTATCCCCTAATCCAACATCTAAAAGGGCTACATCGTTTTTTAAAAGTGCTTTTTTTTGTGTTAAATTCACTAAAATACCGCTTTTATATAATCCATCATAATGAAATCCAAATTTTAAAAAAGTTTTCTGAGGATTTTCGGTAAGCATAAGGTTTAAATCGTCTTTTACTCCATTATTTTCAAAGGAGTAGGTAATTTTTTTGAAATTTTGTGTGGCACTCAAATTGTCAATTCCAATTTTCAAATCAGTATAATCAATTATTTTTCTGGCTTTGAAACCTAATTTTCCTAAAACATAAGATCGAGTATAATTGTCTAATTTATTGATATTAATATTATTAATATGAAGCTTATCGCTCTCTTTTTTTAGATTATTTATTTTGAAGACTTTAGTAGTATCGGCCAATAATTTTATTTTTTCAAATACTGAAAAAGCAGCCTCCTCCCCTTTTTTAATGATTTCTTGAGTTTCATCAAAGGAGATTATTCCAAATCCATTAACTTCTGGTTTTATATAAATATCCGTTGAAGCCTGATTTAACCTCATTTTTTTAATCATCTGAAGATTCGTAATTTGAACCAATATTTTAGTTGCATCATTCAAGCTATTTTTGTCTTTTAAATCATCCTGAACATCAACCCCAATAATCACATCGGCACCTAATTTCCGAATTTCATCAATAGGATAATTATTTGAAACGCCACCGTCAAGCAATAATTTTCCGTCAATTTCAACTGGTGAAAATAAAGAGGGAAATGCCGAACTCGCCAATAATGCTTGTGGCAAACAGCCTTTATCTAAAACTACTTGTTCCCCAGTTTCAATGTCTGTGGCAAGACATAAAAACGGGATGGGTAATTTATTAAAATCTCGAACGTGTCGAACACTATTTGTAAGCCTGGAAAGCAAATTAAAATTATACATTCCTTTTGATAAAGCCACTGGAATACGAACTTTAAACTTGTTTACGGGCAATGTAAGTGCGTACAATTCATCATTTCTTTTTTCATAGAAATTCTTTGAAGAACGCGGAATAAAATCGGTTATAAGGTTGTTAAAATCGGTATCTTTGAAGATAGAGTCTATTTGTGTTGCGGTATATCCAGAAGCATATAATCCCCCAATTACCCCGCCAATACTTGTTCCGCCGATATAATCAATTTTCACGCCCGCTTGTTCCAACACTTTTAAAACTCCTATATGCGCAAATCCTTTAGCTCCGCCACCGCTTAAAACCAAACCTACTTTTTGTCTGGGTTTTATAGACTCTTGCGTAAAAGTGTTTTGTGAAAAAATAAATAGGAAGAAAACGAATGTAGCGATTTTTTTCATTTTACCTTTTAAATTGGTTTGTAAAAGTCGGTAATTTTTTTGGCTTTTGAAGCCCCTACAACCTCTGAAATTTCTATTTCGGTGGCTAGCGTCAATCTTTTAACACTTTTAAAATGCTGAATTAACGAAATCATTGTTTTTTCGCCAATTCCAGGAATATTTTCAATTGAAGAATTTATGGCCGCTTTGCTTCGTTTGTCTCTGTGAAATGTAATCCCGAATCGATGTGCTTCATTTCGTAATTGTTGAATAACTTTCAAAGTTTCCGATTTTTTATCTAAATATAACGGAACAGAATCTCCGGGATAAAACAATTCTTCTAAGCGTTTAGCAATTCCAATTATTGCGATTTTTCCTCGTAATCCCAAAGCGTCAATACTTTTTAATGCCGATGATAATTGTCCTTTTCCTCCATCAATAATAATTAGTTGAGGCAAAGCTTGGTTTTCGTCTAGCATTCGTTTGTATTTTCTGAAAACCACTTCTTCCATCGATGCAAAATCATCTGGACCCAAAACGGTTTTTATATTGAAATGTCGGTAGTCTTTTTTACTGGGTTTTCCATCTTTAAAAACCACACAAGCCGCAACTGGATTGGTTCCTTGTATGTTTGAATTGTCAAAACATTCAATATGTCGAGGTTCTTCAAACAGCCTTAAATCTTTTTGCATCTGCGCCATAATTCGGTTGGAATGCCTTTCTGGATCTAGAATTTGAAGTTGTTTTAATTGTTCAATTCTGTAAAATTTAGCATTTCGAATGGACAACTCTAAAATTTGCTTTTTATCACCCAATTGCGGAACGGTTATTTTGATGTTTTCGCACAAATCAACTTCAAAGGGAACTATAATTTCTCTAGATAATGATTGGAAGCGATCTCGCAATTCGATAATTGCAAGTTCCAATAATTCCGCATCTGATTCGTCTAATTTCTTTTTTATTTCCATTGTATGCGAACGAATAATAGAACCGAGAGAAATTTGTAGAAAATTGATAAATGCCACATTTTCGTCGGATACAATCGAAAACACATCAATATTGTGGATTTTTGGGTTGATAATAGTGGATCTCGATTGATAATTTTCTAGAATTTCGATCTTTTCCTTTATCTTTTGCGCTTCTTCAAAACGCATTTCGGAAGCTAAATCAGTCATCACTTTTTTAAAATTTTTCATACTTTCTTTGAAATTTCCTTTCAAAATTTCGCGTATAGCATTTATTTGTTTCTTATAATTTTCTAATGATTCAAAACCTTCACAAGGACCTTTACAATTTCCAATATGGTATTCTAAACAAACTTTGAATTTATGGCTTTCGATGTTATTTCTGCTCAAATCATAATTGCACGTTCTAAGCGGATACAATTCTTTTATTAATCCTAAAATGGTATTTACCGTTTTAAAACTCGTATAAGGGCCAAAATATTCTGAGCCGTCTTTTACCATTCTTCTTGTGGGAAAAATTCTTGAAAATGGTTCTTTTTTTATACAAATCCAAGGATAGGTTTTATCGTCACGAAGTAATACATTGTAGCGAGGTTGTAATGTTTTTATTAAATTATTCTCCAATAAAAGCGCATCGGATTCCGTCGGCACAACAATGTGTTTTATAATTACAATTTTTTTGACTAAGACATTCGTTTTTGCAGTATCGTGAGTTTTATTAAAATAGGAAGCAACCCTTTTCTTTAAATTTTTAGCTTTTCCAACATACAAAATTTTCCCCTCTTTATCATAATATTGATATACGCCAGGACTGTCGGGAAGGGTTTGTATTTGAAGTTGAAGCGAAGGGTTTCCCATTTATTTTTTATATCAATCCAAATTAAAACCTCTTTGGATTTTTTTGATGTTCAAATTTACAAAATCTCGCTTTCAAAAGCGAAAAACAACCCAAAACTTATAATTTATAAAACATATTTTTCTACTTTTAGCATTTAATCCTAATCATGAATTATTTAGAACATAAAAGCATTACAATTTTAAAGGAAATTATTTTGCCCGGCGAAAGCAAAACAATCAACATGGAAATCGCAACCTTACACACCATGACAAAATTGAAAATTCCAATAATTGTGGAACGTTCTAAATTTAGTGGCCCCACAATTCTTCTTTCTGCAGGATTACACGGTGATGAAATAAACGGAATTGAGATTGTTAGGCAACTAATAACTCGAAAAATTAACAAACCAAAAATCGGGACTGTTATTTGTATTCCTGTGATTAATGTGTTTGGATTTGTAAATCAAACAAGAGAATTTCCAGATAAACGAGATTTAAATAGGGTTTTTCCTGGAAGTAAAAAAGGCTCGTTGGCAAGTAGATTTGCCTATTATTTATTAAAAGAGATTATGCCCCACATTGATTATGTAATAGATTTTCACGCTGGCGGATCAAGCAGATTTAACGCTCCGCAAATACGAATTGTTCCTAAAAATGAAGAATTAAAGGCATTGTCAGATATTTTCCAAGCACCTTTTGGATTGTATTCAAAAAATATTGTTGGTTCATTTCGAAATTCTTGTGACAAATTAGGGGTAAAAATGCTGTTGTTTGAAGGCGGGAAATCGGTTAATATAAATGAGAATATTACACATCACGGAATTGAAGGAGCCAAACGCATTCTAAAACACTTTGGGATGTTAAATATCAAAAACACTATTTTAATTCCCGAAAGAGAAACTATTTATATTGAAAAATCAAATTGGATTCGCGCCAAATATTCTGGGATGTTTCACGGCTTTACAATTATTGGAAATTATGTTGAAAAAGGACAATTATTAGCAACAATTTCAGACCCTTACGGGAAAATCGAACACAAAGTAAAAGCGCCAAATTCAGGGTACATTATCAATGTAAATGACGCCCCAATTGTATATCAAGGCGATGCAATTTATAATATTTCAACACAATTATCTAATGTTTAAAAATGAAATTCGTTCAAAACACAAAACACTCCGTCAGTTTCTTTCTGAAAAAGATATTGACGAAATGAGTTTGGCTATTGCCAATAAAGTTTTAAAGCTTCCGATTTGGGAAAAAACCTATTTTCATTTGTTTTTGCCAATTGAAGAGCAAAAGGAAGTTAACACAGAATTTATTTTGCATCTGCTGTCTGGGAAAAATAAAGAAATCTGTATTTCAAAAAGTGATTTTAGGAGTAGGAAAATGACGCATTATTTATTGATGGACAATACGAAAATCAAAAAAAACAAATATAATATTCCTGAACCTGTTGACGGAATTGAAGTTCCTGTAAATAAATTAGAATTAGTTTTTGTCCCGCTTTTAGCATTTGACACTTATGGAAATCGAGTTGGGTATGGGAAAGGATTTTATGATAAATTCTTGTCCGAATGTAATCCCGATGTAATTAAAATAGGATTATGCTTCTTTGGTCCAGAATCGATAATTTCGGATGTTTTTGAAGGGGATGTAAAATTAGATTATTGTGTTACTCCAAAAAGCGTTTTTGACTTCAATATTTCTTAAAAAATAACAGCAATATAATTCGTGATAATTAGTGAAATTCCTTCCAACCTTTTTAATAAAAATGTAGTAAAAACTACTCTTTACCGAACGCTTTTTTATTAAAAACCAACAAAATTCCAACTCCTGTAGAAATTGCCGTATCGGCGACATTGAAAATTGCATTGAAAAAAGTAAAGTATTTTCCGCCCCAAAAAGGCAGCCAATTTGGTAAATTACCTCCCCAAATAGGGAAATATAACATGTCTACAACTTTCCCGTGAAACAATGTGCCATACGTTTTATCAGAAAATGAAGTAGCAACGGTTTGGTAACTGTCATCGAAAATTACCCCATAAAAAACAGAATCTATTATGTTTCCAAAAGCACCTGCAAATATCAAAGCAATGGCAACAACAAGAAAATTGGAACTGTTTTTTCTGACGGCGTCCCAAAGCCAATATCCAATTCCTGCAACAGCAAATAATCGAAAAATAGTTAATATGATTTTACCATAAGTTCCTGGTATTTTTGTTCCCCAAGCCATTCCTTCGTTTTCTATGAAAAGAATTTTGAACCAATTGAAAACAGGAACTTCTTCGCCTAAAACAAAATGAGTTTTGATATAGACTTTAGAAATCTGGTCAATTAATAATATAATGAAAATAAGTAAATAGGCTTTTTTTAATGACATTTTGTAAATTTTGATACCGCAAAAATAACATTATTTTTAATAAAAAACGCCCCAAAAAGGAGCGTTTACAATTTTACAGACAAATTCTTAATTATCTCTGTAAATTTTTAGCTTCAATACTCATTGTAGCGTGAGGGACTACCAATAATCTGTCTTTATTGATTAATTTTCCTGTTACTTTACAAAAGCCGTAAGTTTTGTTTTCAACGCGGAAAAGTGCATTTTTCAAATCACGAATAAACTTTTCTTGACGAATCGCAAGTTGAGAGTTGGCTTCTTTAGACATCGTTTCACTTCCTTCTTCAAAAGCTTTGAATGTTGGAGACGTGTCGTCAGTTCCGTTATTTAAATCGTTCATATAGGCACTTTTGATTAATTCTAAATCATATTGTGCTTTGTTTATTTTATTTATTATCAGTTCTTTGAACTCTGCTAAATCAGCATCAGAGTATCTTAATGTATTATTTACCATTCTCTATTTATTTATTAGGATTCTTGTTTTTATTTTGTCAAATTCAATTTCTATACCGGCTTCTAAATCATCCATAAAAATTAAAGAATCAGTTAAGGTTTCAGACTTAATATAGGCTTCGTTTTTAAGAATAGCTTCTTCTAAATCTCCAAATCTCTTTAATTTTACTTTAATTTTATCGGTAACTTCGAATCCGGAATCTTTTCTAATGTTCTGAATTCTATTCACCAATTCTCTCGCAATTCCTTCTTGATGCAATTCCTCAGAAATTGATATGTCTAAAGCCACCGTAATTCCATTTGCATTAGCAACCATCCATCCCTCAATATCTTGTGAAGAAATTTCAACTTCTTCCAACGATAAATTTATGCTTTTTTCTGCAATAATAATTCTAATTGATCCTTCTCTTTCAAATTTATTGATTTGATCTGATGAAAAGCCTTGTATCTCTTTGGTAATCAGGCTCATATTTTTCCCAAATCGAGGGCCTAATGTCTTAAAATTAGGCTTAATTTGTTTTACCAATATCCCTGAAGCATCATCCAAAAGTATTATTTCTTTTACATTTACCTCTGCTTTTATTAGGTCGGAAACTGCTTCAATTTCATCACGTTGACTCTCTTCAAGTATCGGGATCATTATCTTTTGTAATGGCTGACGTACCTTTATCATTTCCTTTTTACGAAGTGATAAAACCAATGATGAAATGGTTTGTGCCTTCTGCATTTTGCTCTCTAACAATTTATCAACATACTTTTCAACGCTTTGTGGAAAATCAGCCAAATGTACACTTTCAAATTGCTCCGTTTGTGACGCTAATGTTAAATCTCTATATAATTTATCCATAAAAAATGGAGCAATCGGCGCACCTAACTTGCTAATAGTCAACAAACACTCGTATAATGTTTGATATGCTGCGATTTTATCTTGTCCGTATTCGCCTTTCCAAAAACGTCTTCTACACAAACGGACATACCAGTTGCTTAAATTTTCTTGCAAAAAGTCTGATATGGCACGAGCTGCTTTTGTAGGCTCATAATCAGCATAGGCTTCATCAACTACTTTTATCAAAGTGTTTAATTCTGAAATAATCCATTGGTCAATTTCGGGCCTTTCGTTAAGAGAAATTGAAGCTTCAGAATATTTGAAATTATCAATATTAGCATACAAACTAAAAAACGAATAAGTATTGTATAATGTCCCAAAGAATTTTCGGCGAACCTCAGCTATTCCTTCTAAATCGAATTTTAAGTTATCCCACGGATTGGCATTCGAAATCATATACCATCGCGTAGCATCAGGCCCATATTCATTTAATGTTTCAAATGGATCGGCGGCATTACCCAAGCGTTTCGACATTTTTTGCCCGTTTTTATCCAATACCAAACCGTTTGAAATTACATTTTTATAGGCAACTTTATCAAAAACCAAAGTTCCAATTGCGTGCAAGGTGTAAAACCAGCCACGCGTTTGATCAACTCCTTCTGCGATAAAATCGGCAGGGAAATCTTTGTTTTCATCGATTTTATCTTTGTTTTCAAAAGGATAATGCCATTGTGCATAAGGCATTGCTCCAGAATCAAACCAAACATCAATTAAATCAGTTTCGCGTTTCATTACTTTACCAGAGGCAGAAACCAAAGTAATTTTGTCAACGACATTTTTATGCAAATCAACCAAATCATAATTTGCTTCGCTCATATTTCCAATTTCAAACCCTTTAAAAGGATTAACTTTTTGGAATCCTGCAGCAATTGCTTTCTCCGTTTCGTTGTATAATTCTTCAACCGAACCGATCAGAATCTCTTCTGTTCCGTCTTCAGTTCTCCAAATTGGCAATGGGATCCCCCAATATCTTGATCTCGATAAATTCCAATCGTTGGCGTTTTTTAACCAGTTCCCAAAACGCCCTTCTCCAGTAGCTTTTGGCTTCCAGTTGATAGTTTCGTTCAAGTCGAACATTCTGTCGCGAACTTTCGTAACTTCTATAAACCAAGAATCCAAAGGATAGTACAAAATAGGCTTATCGGTTCTCCAACAATGTGGATAACTGTGCACATATTTCTCTACCTTGAAGGCTTTATTCTCTTCTTTTAACTGAATAGCAATTTCCACATCAGCAGAACGCTCTGGCGCTTTGCCATCGTTATAATATTCGTTTTTAACGTATTTTCCACTATATTTACCCATCTGAGAAGTGAATTTACCCTGTAAATCTACCAAAGGGACTGGATTCCCATTTTCGTCTAAGACTAACATTGGAGGGATTTCTGGCAAAGCTTCTTTGGCAACTTTCGCGTCATCGGCACCAAAAGTTGGCGCGGTATGTACAATTCCAGTTCCATCTTCTGTAGTTACAAAATCTCCAGCAATTACTCTAAAAGCATTTTCTGGGTTTTGATATGGTAACGCAAAGGGCATTAATTGCTCGTAACGAATTCCAACTAAATCAGCCCCTTTGCATTCGGCAAGTACCTGATATGGAATTTGTTTGTCTCCGATCTTGAAGTTTTCAAAATCGGGATTTTCAGTACTTTCAAAAAAGCCTTTTGCAAATTGTTTTCCAACTAAATTTTTAGCTAAAACCACATTAGAAGGAAGAAAAGTATATTGATTAAATGTTTTAACTAAAACATAATCAATTCTAGGCCCAACTGTTAAGGCAGTATTTGATGGTAAAGTCCATGGCGTTGTTGTCCAAGCTAAAATATGTATGTCTCCAAATTTCTTAAGTAAACTTGGTAAGGTTTCAGGGTTTGCCTTAAACTGCGCTACAACCGTTGTATCTGTAACATCTTTATAACTTCCCGGTTGGTTCACTTCGTGCGACGATAATCCTGTTCCTGCTTTTGGCGAATACGGCTGAATAGTGTAGCCTTTATAAATCAAACCCTTGTTGTATATTTGTTTCAAAATCCACCAAACCGATTCCATATATTTGGATTTATAGGTCACATATGGATCTTCCATATCCACCCAATATCCCATTTTTTCGGTTAAATCGTTCCAAGCATCCGTATATCGCATTACGGTTTTCTTGCACGCTTCGTTGTATTCTTCAATGAAAATCGACTTTCCTATGTCTTCTTTTGTAATTCCTAATTCCTTTTCGGTTCCTAATTCTACGGGCAGCCCGTGCGTATCCCAACCTGCTTTTCGTTTTACTTGAAACCCTTTTTGAGTTTTATATCGGCAAAAAATATCTTTTATAGCACGTGACATCACGTGGTGAATTCCCGGCAATCCATTTGCCGAAGGCGGCCCCTCAAAAAATACAAATGGCTTATTTCCTTCGCGAGTCGTCACGCTCTTCTCGAATATGTTTTCTTTTTTCCAAAATTCCAATACTTCCAAGGCCACATTTGGCAAGTCAAGTCCCTTGTATTCAGTAAATTTAGTGCTCATTTTATCCTTTTCTTAAATCGTTGTGCGAAAGTAATAAATTTATGTCGAAAGTCGAAAGTCAAAGCTTGAAAGTTATAATTGCAAATAAATTTTCGTTGATTTATTGTTTTTGGGCACGACATGCCAAAATAAAAACCCTCACATTTCTTCAAGGGCTTTATACTTATATTTAAAATCGGGTATTAACTACCACACATTTCACAGTCGTCTAGTCCTGCATTTTTAGCTAATTCTATCATAGCTTGGTATTCTTCGGGGGACATTTCAACAGCTTGTGTGACTACTGGGATAGCGGCTAATTCTTGTTCTTGAGCTAAAATTGGGTCTGCTTTTTTATCGTTATTCAACGTGAATTTTATCGCGTCAACAGCCGCTTTTGTTCGCAAATAATACATACCCGTTTTCAATCCGGATTGCCAAGCGTAGAAGTGCATAGATGTTAATTTTGAATAATTTGCGTTTTGCATGAATAAGTTCAACGATTGCGATTGATCTACAAAATACCCTCTGTGGCGTGACATATCGATGATGTCTTTCATAGACATTTCCCAAACGGTTTTGTACAATTCCTTTAAATCTTGTGGAATATTTAGGTTTTGAACTGATCCGTTTTCACGCATTAATTCTTGTTTTAGGTCTTCTGTCCAAAGACCTAATTTTACTAAATCTTCCAACAAATGCTTGTTAACTACAATGAATTCGCCCGAAAGTACGCGTCGCGTGTAAATATTGGAAGTATAAGGCTCAAAAGCTTCGTTGTTTCCTAATATTTGGGAGGTGGATGCGGTTGGCATTGGCGCTACTAAAAGAGAGTTTCTTACTCCGTTTTTCAACACGTCTTTACGTAATCCTGCCCAATCCCAACGTCCTGAAAGTTCTTCGTCTTTCATCCCCCAAAGGTTGTGCTGGAATTCTCCTTGCGAAATTGGCGAACCAACATAACTTGAGTACGGACCTTCTTCGATTGACAATTCCATCGATGCAGTTACGGCAGCAAAATATAAGGTTTCGAAAATTTCTTGGTTCAATTTTTTTGCTTCGTCACATGTAAACGGCATACGCAACATTATAAAAGCATCAGCTAAACCTTGCACTCCCAACCCAATTGGTCGGTGACGCTTGTTTGAGTTTTCTCCTTCGATTACAGGATAATAATTTCTGTCTATTACTTTATTCAAGTTTCTCGTCACGCGTTTAGTAACAGTAAACAACAAATCGTGGTTAAATTTTCCGTTTTCAACGAACATTGGCAAAGAAAGAGAAGCCAAATTACAAACGGCAATTTCATCTTTCGATGTAAATTCCATAATTTCGGTACATAAATTTGACGAACGAATAGTTCCCAGATTTTTTTGGTTCGATTTTCTATTGGCGGCATCTTTGTAAAGCATATATGGAGTTCCAGTCTCGATTTGTGATTCTAAAATTTTCTCCCATAATTCGTGAGCTTTAATGGTTTTTCTGCCTTTTCCGGCCGCTTCATACGATGTATATAAGGATTCAAATTCTTCGCCATAAACATCGTATAATCCCGGGCATTCATTAGGACACATCAACGTCCAAAGCCCGTCTTCTTGAACGCGTTTCATAAATAAATCGGAAGTCCACATCGCAAAAAACAAATCTCTTGCACGCATTTCTTCTTTTCCAGTATTCTTTTTCAAATCCAAAAAATCAAAAATATCAGCGTGCCAAGTTTCAATATAAATAGCAAAACTGCCTTTACGTTTTCCACCACCTTGATCTACATAGCGAGCAGTATCATTAAAAACTCTCAACATCGGAACAATTCCGTTTGAGGTTCCATTCGTGCCCCGAATGTATGATCCTGTAGCACGAACATTATGGATAGAAAGTCCAATTCCACCTGCTGATTGGGAGATTTTGGCCGTTTGTTTTAGCGTGTCATAAATCCCATCAATGCTATCGTCTTGCATTGCCAAAAGGAAACAAGAAGACATTTGAGGCTTTGGCGTTCCCGCATTGAACAATGTTGGCGTAGCGTGTGTGAAGAATTTTTTCGACATTAAGTCATACGTTTCTATCACAGAAGTCAAATCGTCTAAGTGAATTCCAACCGAAACACGCATCAACATGTGTTGCGGACGTTCCACGATTTTACCGTTTATTTTTAACAAATACGAGCGTTCCAAGGTTTTGAAACCAAAATAATCGTAGTTAAAATCTCTATTGTATATAATATGCGAATCCAAAAATTCGGCGTTATCCATAATCACTTTATGCACTTCTTCCGAAAGCAAAGGTGCTTTTTGACCATTTCGTGGATTGACGTAAAAATACATTTCATTCATCGTTTCCGAGAACGATTTTTTGGTATTGGAATGCAAATTCGAAATTGCAATTCTCGCTGCCAATTGTGCATAATCAGGATGCGCAATAGTCATCGAAGCCGCAGTTTCGGCTGCTAAATTATCTAATTCTGACGTAGAAACCCCATCATATAGTCCTTCAATTACTCGCATTGCTACTTTTACAGCATCAACTAAATCGTTCAAACCGTAACATAGTTTTTTAATTCTATCGGTAATTTTGTCAAACATGACTGGCTCTTTGTGCCCATCTCTTTTTACTACGTACATACTTTTTTGTTTTTAAAACAGAAAATCCCTTCACTGTTTTTAGTTATTTGTAATTTATGCTGAACTAGTTTAAGCATCTTTTTTGGAGCTATTTCCAGCTATCCATTGCAATCTTTTTATTTAAAAAATAAATAAAAAGGATTTTCATTACTATCTGGGCCAGGGCTTCAGATGTAGGAAGAAATTTCGATTACTAATTCCGGGCTTTTAAAACCGCAGCTTTAAATGGAGTAGAATTTATTTACTAAAAATCAGCGTCAAAGCTAATTTTCTGAGAGTCCGAATCAGTGCTCATAACCCCCGATTTTTGATATTCAGCCACTTTCTTTTCAAAGAAATTGGTTTTCCCTTGAAGCGAAATCATATCCATAAAATCAAAAGGGTTGGTAGTATTGTATTCTCTATCGCAGGCTAATTCAACTAACAATCTGTCGGCAACAAATTCTAAATACTGCGTCATTAATGCAGCATTCATCCCAATTAAACTCACAGGAAGTGATTCGGTGATGAATTCTCTTTCGATATTTAAAGCATCCACGATAATTTCCCGAATTCTTGCTTTCGGGACTTTGTTTGCCAAGTGGTGGTTGTGTAAATGCACTGCAAAATCACAGTGAACTCCTTCATCACGAGAAATTAATTCGTTCGAAAAGGTCAACCCTGGCATTAAACCGCGTTTTTTCAACCAATAAATAGAACAAAAAGCACCTGAAAAGAAAATCCCTTCTACAGCTGCAAAAGCAATCAATCGTTCTGCAAAAGAATCCGATTCAATCCATTTCAAAGCCCAATCTGCTTTTTTCTTAATCGCAGGAAAAACATCTAAGGCGTTAAATAAATCGTCTTTTTCGGCCTCGTCTTTTACATAGGTGTCAATCAAAAGCGAATAGGTTTCGCTATGAATGTTTTCCATCATAATTTGGAACCCATAGAAAAATTTGGCTTCTGCATATTGAACTTCGTTCACAAAGTTTTCGGCTAAATTTTCATTTACAATTCCATCAGAAGCGGCAAAAAATGCCAAAATGTGTTTTATGAAATAACGTTCTTCATCAGAAAGTTTGTTGTTCCAATCGTTCAAATCTTGCGATAAATCAATTTCTTCAGCAGTCCAAAAACTAGCTTCCATTTTTTTGTACCATTCCCATATATCATGGTGCTTGATAGGAAAAATGACAAAGCGATTTTTGTTTTCTTGTAAAATTAGCTCTTCTGATGACATATTAGGTTGACTTTTATGGAATTATACAGATGATTTATTAGTCAAATCTGAGTTACAAAGATTGTGAATAATTGCGGTTAAAAAAAGCCAAACTTATTCACAATTGGCAATAGTTTTTAACAATTGCGAAAGTGTTTCAAATTTTTAAACAAATAACTAAATTACTGATAATCAATAATTTAAAATTATAATAAAATATTAAAGTCCCGTAAAATATAGGAATTTTAAATTTTTGTCAAGTATAAAAAAATTAGGATTTTATGAAGTATTATTTTTTAAATTCTTGGGCGACTTGTTCAAGTTCCATGTACCAATCTTCACCAAATCGA
Source organism: Flavobacteriaceae bacterium (assembly GCA_009693635.1). GTDB lineage: Bacteria > Bacteroidota > Bacteroidia > Flavobacteriales > Flavobacteriaceae > Flavobacterium. The sequence goes on along the minus strand of SHWW01000016.1, from coordinate 12,017 downwards.
CGAATAAGAGCTTCTTTGACAAATTTGTAAACGGGAACTTCCAATTCTTTTCCTAAAGAACAGGCATCGTCGCAAATTTCCCATTTATCATAATTAACAGCTGCAAACTCTGTAAAATCTTTCACCCGAATTGGATATAAATGACAAGAAACAGGTTTTTTCCAGTCAATTTCACCTTGATTGTAGGCTTGCTCAATTCCGCAAAGTGCGGTTTTCCCGTCATAAATAACGTAAGCACAATCTTTTTCGTCAATTAATGGTGTTTCAAGATCGCCATCGGTTCCTATTCTCCAAGTTCCTTGCGCCTCAATAGCGGCAATTCCTTCTTTGCGAAGAAAGGGTTTTACCTTTGGATAAATAGATTCAAGGATTTTGGCTTCCGCTTCACTCAAAGGAGCGCCAGCATCTCCATCAACGCAACATGCACCTTTACAAGCAGATAAATTACAAATAAATTCCTTTTCTAAAATATCTTCCGAGACGATGGTTTTTCCTATTTGAAACATTTTGCAAATATAATCATTGTTTGAATAGCACATTATATATAACCGAATTATAACAATAGTTTTAACTATTATAGCGCTAATTTATCTACTTTTGCATTACTAAATAACAAAAAATGGATTTTGATTTTAAAGAAATTGCAACTGTAGGAATGGTCCTTTTTGCTGTAATTGATATTGTAGGAACAATCCCAATTGTAGTAGACTTAAGAACAAAACACGGACATATTGAATCTGAAAAAGCATCAATCGTTGCGGCTTTAATTATGATCGTTTTTTTACTTGCCGGAGAAGGGCTTTTAAAATTAATAGGAATAGATATTCACTCATTTGCAGTAGCAGGGTCTTTTGTAGTATTTTTCTTAGCCTTAGAAATGATTTTAGGAATTCGCATTTATCGAGATGAAGAAACCAGTACAGCATCAATTGTACCGATTGCATTTCCATTAATTGCAGGCGCAGGAACAATGACGACGTTACTTTCATTGAAAGCACAATATGCCACTGAAAACATTGTAGTGGCAATAATTCTAAATATTATCGTCGTTTATGGAGTTCTAAAATCATCTGCCAAAATCGAAAAAATGTTAGGGAAAAACGGTTTAGGAGTCATTAGAAAGGCTTTTGGAGTTGTATTACTTGCAATAGCTGTTAAATTATTTGCCGGTAATGTTAAAGGTCTATTTATGTAATTTTTTTTAAGTAATTTTACAACGTATTAAAAAATACAGATATGAAAATTTTTACTTCGATATTAGTTGTTTTAGCGCTTGCTTTAATTGTTTTTAATATCACATTACTTGATTTCAACCATCTGTTTGACAGTAAAAATTCTATAGCGCTTATCGGAATTGTAGCTTCGATTTGTGCAGTTCTAATTCTTTTGATTTTTAAAATATCAAAAAAAATTGAAGAACGAACTAAATAATTCAGCAATGTTTGATTCGCTAATTATTGGAGGTGGTGTGTCAGGAATGTCTTGTGCGCAGGTATTAGGGTCTGCTCACAAGAAGCCATTTATGACCGAAAAAAAAATCGGAATTATTATTCATCAAAAAACATCTTCACTTCAAGAAGCAATCTTTAACAATGCTTACGGAATTGCCGCAGGAACTTTAGGAAAAGATTTACTATCACAAAGCATCCAACAATTATCTGAATTATATTCGCATATTGAACAAATTTGTTCAGAAAAAGTAATTCGAATTGAAGGGGAATATCCTGAATTTAGAGTTATTACCAATAAAAATTCTTATCAAACGAAAACCATTGTTGTTGCCATTGGTTATTCTAATACATTTGATATTGACGGCTTAATGAAATTTGTGGAAACACATAAAAAAGCACTTCCTGAAAAACAAAGAATCCAGCTCAAAAACACAGATCACAAAGTTACGGATGGGATTTATGTTGTGGGAACTTTAGCAGGTTGGCGGAGTCAACTGTCAATTGCTGCGGGAAGTGGCGCTGCAGTTGCAACGGACATTCTGACTTTATGGAACAACGGTATACAAACGCAAAGTCACGATAAAATTCAAAAATAGTTTGTATTTATTTTAAGTTCACCGTTTTTTTATCATTGCATCTCCTTTAAAAACAATCGAATAATAAAATTCTTCGCCAAATAATTGTGCAAATTCATTTATCAAATCCCTTTTTATCCAATTTCAAATCCAACTGTTTTTAAACAAATACTTTTATAATTATTGAAGTACAAATCTAATTTGTCCATTTTGATACAAATGGATTAAATTTCAAACCTTAAAATTACTTTCTATTTTTGTCTAATTCTTCGAAAACATAATAAATCAAAAGCCTCGATTGCATTGAATAGCAAGGCCTTCATCGCTGGGTTCTTTTTCCAAAGGCAAAAAAAATTGGGAAAAATTCCCGCAAAATCACCTTTCATAGTTTAGGCAATTTAGGTTTGTTGACTTATCGGAACATAAACGGAATGCGGGTTAAATTTTTTAAAATATCCGTAAAAACAAAATCAACAATAGAATTAGCATTTATCTTATCGACATTTTCATTATTAATACAATCTGTTATTTTGTTTAGTTTTTTTGTGATTATTCGAAGAAGATAAATTTTTTTTTGAGAAGGAAAGGTCCATTTAGGACCAAGAAGTATTCCAAATGCTAAAGTTGAAAAAAAAATGGAAAATATTTTTGATTGGGGTTCATTTATTGTTCGAGAACTAAAATTTGTTCAACTTCAACGCCTGCTTTTATAAGAAATTGAATCCCAGAATCATCCCGATAGCCATTTTGATATACCACTCTTTTGATTCCTGATTGGTGAATTAATTTACTGCATTCTTTGCAAGGCGAAAGTGTAATATATAATGTTGCGCCTTCACAAGTTTGTGTCGAACGCGCAACTTTCAGGATTGCATTTGCCTCGGCATGAAGGACAAACCACTGAGTTAATCCTTCGTCATCTTCACAACAATTTTCAAATCCTGACGGCGTTCCGTTGTATCCATCGGAAATTATCATTTTATCACGAACGATAATTGCGCCCACTTGCCTGCGCTTGCAATAGGATAGCTGTCCCCATTCGGATGCAATTCGGAGATAAGCTTTGTCGTATTTATTTAATTTTCTCTTTTCCATTACTTTATCTAATCCAAATTTTACTCTCAATTATTATTGGCAATACAACTCCAATCACAAATGATCCCATTACTAAGGTCCAATCTCTCTTTGAAAATCTAAACAGCGTTTGAACACAATAGGAAATTATTAAAGCAATCAATACAATTATAATTTGCGAGGCTTCAATTCCCGCTGCAAATTCTAAAAGGGGTAGTAATTTATCATTTGTAGTTCCTGCAAGAATTGATTTAAAATAGGTTGCAAATGCCAATCCGTGAATAATTCCGAAAAACAAAGTAATGAAACCCACAACGCTTATACTTTCTTTTTTTGATGATTTTCCAGCCGAAAAAAGATGAAAGAGGGCGGTTATTAATATGGTAATTGGAATCAAAAATTCAATGAGATTTAATTTCACAACCACAACTTCATACACCGAAAGCAACAACGAAATTGTGTGGCCAAGTGTGAAAAGTGAAATTAAAATTAGAACGCGCTTCCAATCATTAAATGAGTATGGAACGGTTAAAGCGATTAAAAACAATACGTGATCGTAAGCGTTTATGTTTAAAACATGGCGCATTCCTATTTCAAAATAAATCCAAAATTCCGACATAGCTAATGTGTTAAAGATTTAGGGCGTGTCAAATTTACGAATTATTTTGAAATTAGTAAGGGTAGATTTTATTAAATGGGAATTAAATTAAATACTATTTTCTTTCCAATAATTTATAAATTTTAAAAAAAAATTGGGATAAAAATATAGAGCTATGTTTAAATTTAAGGAATACTAAAACTTAAAATCAGGGTATTTTTCTTCCATTGTTAGGGCTTGCACACTGACATCCCTTTAAGGTCAAAATAAAAGTTGTTTATGGAAAATTAGGCCACAATCTCTAAATTTCCCATTAAAATATGAAAATTTTTTAGAAAACTCTCTGAAATCCCTTATAAACCTTTCTTATTTATATAAGCAAAGATTGAAGCGATTATATTATTTGTAAAGAATGGGTTTTTCGTATCAAGCTTAAGGACAACGCCAAAAGAACCTATTAATGAAATTTGAATTTGCATTAGATTTACTCCAAGTAATGTGAGGGATATTATATTCAAAGGATTTTCATTAATAATTCAAAACGTCGACTTGGATACCTTCTGTTTATGAAATGCAACAGATAAACAAATAGAAATCTTGGGGCATTATAAAAAATTAACGTTAAGAAAAAACGGGATTTTCTAATTATAACTTTATAAACTATTTATAATAAATTTATTACTTACTTAATCTTGCTTTGTGCATAAATTCTTCGGCCTTATCAACCATATTTTTACTTCCGCAGAAAAAAGGAACGCGTTCGTGTAATTCTGTAGGTTGAATTTCCATAATTCTAGTAAAACCATCAGAGGCTTTTCCACCGGCTTGTTCAGCAATAAATGCTATTGGGTTACATTCATATAGCAATCGTAATTTCCCTTTTGGGGCTTTCGAACTCGTTGGGTAAATATAAATCCCGCCTTTTATCATGTTTCGATGAAAATCGGAAACTAAACTTCCGATATATCTCGAAGTATAAGGCCTGTCGCCTTCTTCAGTTTGGCAATATTTTATATAATCTTTAACTCCTTGCGGAAAATGAACATAATTTCCCTCATTAATAGAATAAATAGTTCCGTCTTCAGAAAATTTCATATCGGGATGTGAAAGGTAAAAAGTCCCAATTGCAGGATTCAAAGTAAATCCATTTACGCCATCGCCAGTAGTATAAACTAACATAGTTGATGTTCCGTAAATTACATATCCCGCCGCGACTTGATTGATTCCAGGCTGAAGAAAATCCTTAATAGTTACCGGCATTCCTATTGGAGAAATCCTCCTGAAAACTGAAAAAATAGTTCCTACAGAAACATTTACATCAATATTTGAAGAACCATCAAGCGGATCCATAAGTACCACATATTTGTTGTTATGGCATTTATCATTCCCAGCAACAGTAATGAATTCATCATTCTCTTCAGATGCAATTCCACAAACAATCTCACGGTTAATAAGTGTTTGAATGAAAATATTATTTGCATAAACGTCTAATTTTTGTTGGTCTTCCCCCTGGATGTTTTGTTCTCCAAAAGCACCTACAATATCAACTAATCCAGCTTTATTTACCTTATAATTTACTACCTTGGCCGCCAATCGAATAGAGTTAATAATTCTTGACAATTCTCCAGATGAATATTGAAAAGAAGTTTGATTTTCAATAATAAATTCTCCGAGCGTTCTGTTGCGTTGATCCATCGCTATATCGTTGTAGTTAATTTTCCACAAATATCGTTTTTTTTGTGATAATGGTAAGTTTTTTCTATGATAGTTTTTCAGATTTGTATATTTGCGATATTAAGTGCATTTTTTTTTAATTTTAATTTTTTTTAAGTATTTTAATTGGAATTCAATATAAATAAAACCATCAGATGAACATTAGAAAAGGCATAGTTGAAGATATGTCGGCGGTTTTGGATTTAATAAAAGAACTGGCAGCTTTTGAAAAAGAACCCAATGCCGTTTTGGTAACTGTTTCCGATTTAGAACGTGATGGTTTTGGAGAAAGACCATTATTTCATACGTTTATTGCGGAACTAAATAATGAAATTGTTGGAATGGCGCTTTATTATTACCGATATTCTACATGGAAAGGACGCACGATTCACCTCGAAGATTTAATCGTGAAAGAGAAAATGCGAGGAACGGGATTGGGTTTCGAGTTGTATTCCGCAGTTATTGCTCAAGGCAAATGTGACTCCGTTCGAAGAATTGAGTGGAATATATTGGACTGGAACACACCTGCAATAGAATTCTACGAAAAATCGGGCGCAAGAGTATTAAAAGATTGGCTTGTTGTACAAATGGATGAAAATGGAATGGCTATTTTTATGGAGAAAAATAAGAAATAATTATCTTAAAAAATGAGAATATTTAAATTTGGAGGCGCATCCGTAAAAGATGCCGAAGGAATCAGAAACATGCATAGCGTATTGCAAACAGTTGGTTTTGAAGACGTTTTGTTGGTTGTTTCCGCAATGGGAAAAACGACAAATGCACTTGAAATTGTAATTAAAAATTATTTTGACAAATCCCCAGTGTTGCAATCTTCCGTTCAAGAAGTTAAAAAATACCACAATCAAATTCTTTTAGATTTATTTGAAGATGAAAAAAATGTTGTTTTCACTGATATAAATTCGCTTTTTGGCGAATTAGATCATTTTTTAAGTCAGAATAAATCACCAAATTATAATTTCGTATACGACCAAGTTGTCAGTTATGGGGAGTTAATTTCTACAACAATTATTAGTCATTATATGAGTTTTATGGGAATTAAAACCCAATGGCTCGATGTTCGGAATTTCATAAAAACAGATAACAATTACCGAGATGCAAATGTAGATTGGGATTTGACGCAAAAGAGTATATCTAAAAATGTCAAGAAAAAAATCTTGAATGTAACACAAGGATTTTTAGGGTCCGATGAAAATAATTTTACCACTACCTTAGGTCGTGAAGGGTCAGATTATACAGCGGCCATTTTCGCCTATTGCCTAAATGCAGAAAACGTTACGATTTGGAAAGACGTTCCAGGCGTGATGAATGCCGATCCAAGATATTTTGAAAATGCAAGTTTGTTAAATCAAATTTCGTATCGAGAAGCAATTGAATTGGCGTTTTATGGCGCCACTGTAATTCACCCAAAAACAGTGCAACCTTTGCAAAAAAAGGAAATTCCGTTATTTGTAAAATCGTTTATAAATCCAACTTTACCAGGAACAAGAGTTTCAAAAGGAGCTGATTTAGAACCTCATTTGCCTTGTTTTATTGTAAAGAAAAACCAATTACTTCTTTCGCTTTCTTCGATAGATTTTTCATTCATTATGGAAGAAAATATCAGCGAAATATTTGCCCTTTTGCACGATTATAAAATGAAAGTAAGCTTAATTCAGAATTCAGCGATTAGTTTTTCTGTTTGTATTGACGATAAATTTGGTAATTTTAATGACTTGAAAACGATACTTTCTAAGAAATTCAAAATTGCGTATAATGAAAATGTATCGCTTTATACAATTCGTCATTTTGATGAAAAAGCAGCGCAAAAAGTAGAACAAAATAAAGATGTTTTGCTGAAACAAGTCAGTCGCGAAACAATGCAAATTATAACGAAGGAAAATATTTAGCCATGCTAAATTGTATTTTTACTGTTTTGAAATCTTCAAATCTTCGAATATTTAAACTAAACACACTACTTTTGATGTCTGTGCGTTATAGTATTTATGTTGAAAAAATTATTATATCTGATTGTATTACTTTCACTTTCTGGACTTCAAGCCCAAGAATTCGCTACTCCATATAAAAACAAGAAAATAATTGCATCACAAAAACCCATTCAGATTGACAGCGTTAGTCTAAATTCGTTTTTTTTTAAATTAGAAAACAAAAAAGGCAATTCCATTGACACTTCTTTTTATAGGATGGATTTCCAAAAAGGGACTTTAGTTTTTAAAGATAATTTCCCTTTACTAAATGATACTTTAACTGTTCGGTTTCTAAAATTTCCAGATTTTTTAACAAAAGAATATAGTATTTATGATAAAAGTCGAGTAGTTAGCAACGACCCCACTTTAGCCGATTTATACAAAATTTCAAGAAGTCCGCTTAAAAAATTTGTTCCATTTGACGGATTGAGCACTTCGGGAAGTTTAACGCGAGGAATCACCATTGGGAACAACCAAAATGCGGTGGTAAATTCAGCTTTGGATTTACAAATTTCAGGAAAAATTTCAGATAAAGTAACATTAAGAGCTTCTATTCAAGACAGTAATATTCCATTGCAATCAGCCGGATATTCTCAAAAGTTAGATGAATTTGATCAAATTTTTATCGAACTTTCTTCTAATAAATGGAATATTCGTGCTGGAGATTTATTCTTAGAAAACAGAAGTTCTAAGTTTTTAAATTTTAATAAAAAAGTTCAGGGATTATCGACACGTTTTGAGTTTGGAAAATCCGATTCCAAAACAACCATTTTTGCTTCCGCAGCTTTGGTTCGCGGACAATATGCAAAAAGTGTGTTTGTAGGGCAGGAAGGAAATCAAGGGCCTTATAAATTGCGGGGGCCAAATGGCGAATTATATATTTTAGTAATTTCAGGGTCTGAGCGCGTTTATGTGAATGGGATTCTCTTAAAACGAGGAGAAAATAACGATTACATCATCGATTATAATGCGGGAGAATTAATATTCACATCGCTTTTTCCGATAACTTCCGAAATGCGAATTTCTATTGAATATCAATATACAGATAGAAATTATACTCGTTTTATAACATATATGGGGGCAACACACGAGAAAGAAAAATGGAGTATTGGCGGGTATTTGTATTCTGAAAATGATGTTAAAAACCAACCTTTGCAACAAAATTTATCTACGGAACAATCCCAGATTTTAGTAAATGCTGGAGATAATTTCAATTTAATGTCGGCGCCATCGGCGTATATTGATAACTATTCTGAGAATAAAATTCTTTATAAAAAAATTATTTTAAACGGCGTTTCTGTATTTGAATATTCGAATTTGGCAACTGATGAATTGTACAATGTAAAATTTAGTTTGGTTGCAAATAATCTTGGGAATTATATTTTGTTAAGTGTCGCAGCTATTGGGAAAATATATCAATATATTGCCCCTGTAAATGGAATTCCACAAGGAAATTACGAGCCAATTATCCGTTTAATTGCGCCTACAAAAATTCAAATCGCAACGGTTTTAGGGAAATTTAATCCCTCGGAAAAGACAACTGTTGACTTTGAAATTGGCATTAGTAATAACGATAAAAATCTATTTTCTTCCATTGATGATAATGATAATAAAGGGTTTGCAGGGAAAATAAATTTCAAACAACGGTTGTTTTCAAAAAAATGGAAAGTTGATGCTTTCGCAAATTACCAATTGGTGCAAAAACAATTTAAAACTATTGAGCGGTTGTTTACCATTGAATTTGATCGGGATTGGAATTTAATAAATCCATTAGGAAATCAAAGTTTGTTGGTTTCAGAATTGCAATTTAATTTACCCGAAAAGGGAAGTTTAACGTATCAATTTGAAAAATTAGATTTTGCCGAAAGCTTCTCAGGAATTCGCAATAGTTTAAACGGGGATTTCAAATTTAAAGATTGGAGCGTCCAAAACAAAGGCAGCTTTCTGAAAAGCGATAGTAATTATTCGACTTCGAAATTCATTAGAAACCAAACCCAAACTCGGTATAATTTTAATAAAAATTGGGTTGGCGCCATATTGAGATTGGAAAACAATCAAGAAAAAATTAAAGCAACCAACCAATTTTCTGCTTTAAGTCAACGTTTTACAGAATTTGGAAGTTTTATTGGAAGAGGTGATAGCACCAAGGTTTTTGTTGAATTGGGTTATCTAAATCGGACAAATGACAGTTTGCAAAACGGATTATTGAAACGGGTAAATAACTCACAATCCTATTATTTGAAATCCAAATTAATCCAAACGGATAAAAGCGATTTGGCGGTATTTGTAAATTATAGAAACTTGAAATTTGTTGACAATACGAGAGCTTCTGAACCTTCTTTGAATTCCAGATTGTTGTACAACGACCGTTTTTTCAATCAATTAATTCAAATTACAACAGCTTACGAAACTACTTCTGGAACGATTGCACAACGAGAATTTACCTATCTTGAAGTGGATTCAGGTCTTGGGATTTATGCTTGGAATGATTATAACAGCAACGGAATTCAGGAATTAGAAGAGTTTGAAGTCGCACCATTTATTGACCAAGCAAAGTATGTTCGGGTGTATTTACCCAACCAAATTTTCATTAAAACCCATCAAAATAAATTTTCGCAATCGTTGACATTAAATCCCAATCAGTGGCAAAACGAAAAAGGGGTTAAGCACTTTTTATCCTATTTCTACAACCAAACTTCCTTTTTAGGAGAACGCAAAATAAAGCGAATTGGGAGTGATTTTGATTTCAATCCGTTGAGTTCAAACGACACAAATTTGTTAGGGTTGAATTCCAGTTTCCGAAATAGTTTGTTCTATAATCGGGGCAAACAAAAACATTCTGTGACTTATACTTTTTTGAGTAGTCGGACGAAAACCCTACTTTCTGCCGGTTCTCAGGAAAATAGCAATCAATCGCATCAGGCGCAATACAACCATTTGTATGAGAAGAATTGGCTGATCAATTTTGACGGAAAAACGATAGTATCAAAAATGACTTCCGAAAATTATGGTGCGAAAAATTTTGAATTACATGGGTATCAAATAGTACCTAAAATTTCTTATTTGTTCTCAAAAAACTCAAGTTGGGATCTGTTTTACGAATATCAAAGTAAGGCTAACAAAATAGGCTCTTTAGAATCATTGGGGCAAAGCCGATTTGGGACTTCTTTTAGGCATTCTTCCGAAAAACAACTTTCTATAAACGGCGAATTTTCTTTGTATGAAAATAAATTCGTAGGCGACGATTTGTCCCCAGTTGCCTATCAAATGTTGGAAGGATTGCAGCCCGGTAAAAATCTGACTTGGCGTTTGTTAATCCAAAAAAATCTGACACAATTTTTAGATATTAATTTGAATTATCAAGGGCGTAAAAGCGAAAATAGTAATCCTATCCATACAGGAAATATTCAACTTAGAGCTTATTTTTAGCAATTTCAGTTTATCTTTTTAATGAAAAATGGGATTTAAAAACTTTAGGATCTGTCGTCAATGGCTCAATGTATTCAATAGTGAACCAGTAATCTGATGAAGGAACTGGAGCTCCTAAATAAGTTCCATCCCAACCCAAACTCTTAGAACTTATCTGTTTCAGCAATTTGCCATAACGGTCATAAATGTAAATATTGGACGTTGGCTGGTTTTCTAATCCTATTACATTCCAATAATCGTTAAACCCATCATTATTTGGGGTAAAAAAAGTTGGATAACCAATAATAAATACGTTGGTGATCAAATTGGTACATCCCTTGGTATCAGTTACAGTTACTAAATGGCTTCCTGGACTTACATTGGTAAAAACATTAGAAAATTGTAAAGCACCATAATCCATTGCATATTGATAATTTGGATTTGGATCTAATACAGTTACTGTTATTGACGCATTTTGATCAAAAGCAAACGACCCAACAGCAGAAATGCTTGTGGCTGGAAGAGAAGAAGTTACTGTTGCAAAAACACTTGATGAAACACAGCCGGTAGCCCTATTTGTTGCTATTACGGAATAGTTCCCAGCTGTTGTAGCGACAAAAGTGGCGCTAGTTCCAGATTGTAAAACGCCATTTAAAAACCACTGAAATGCATAATCTGCATTATTAAGACTGCTATTAAGAGTATAAGTTGTAAAGGCAACGCCAAGCGCATCCACACAAATATTGCCTCCTGTAATTGATGGCTGTGGCAATGGATTTACAATTGCAGTTACAGAAATTGGAGTTCCAATACAACCATTTAATTCTGGTGCAATGGCATAAATTACATTTCCAATACCGCTTCCTGTAGTTTCCAATACTTGAATTATCGAAGTTCCCGAATCACCTAAAGCACCCCTTACTCCGTTTTGAACTACAGTCCATGTTAAAACTGTGCCTGTAAGACTTGGTGTTAAAACTATTGAAGTGCTATCGCCAGAGCAAATAGGTGCTTGTGTAGGAACTGATGAAAAATCAGGGATTGGTTTTACATTTGCCGAAACCTGAACTGGGGTTCCAACACAACCGTTTGAGGTTGGTATAACTACATAAGTTGCGGTTCCTAAAGATGGCAAAACCACCGAAAGAATTTGAGCAATTGAGGTTCCCGTCCCTAGAGAAGTTCCGGTTAAATTAGTTTGACTCACGGTCCA
>SHWW01000015.1 GCA_009693635.1 Flavobacteriaceae bacterium | reverse complement strand
GTTGCTATTAATATTCAAAACTCCATCTGTAGGGTTTGGATAAATAGATAAATTATTTTTAAAGAAACTCTCTGTTGAGGTCGATAAAGTTCTAGTAACTGAAAAAGTATCTATCCCTATAATATCAGAGTTTGAACCATTAGCACCAGCATCAGTTACAAAATATCTAAAGCCAAATTTCACAGCTGTTGGAGCCGTTAAACCAGAAACTGTGTAAGAGTATACCGTCCATATTTTTGGGTATAAAAATCCAGTTGCCAAATTTGGATTTACAGAAACACAAAGTGTGGAAAAACTCCCAATGTCTGTTGGACCTGAAGAAGGAACTACAGTAGTTGCAGCAGAACTCATTCTTAATTCTAAATGATCTGCATAATCTGTTGGTCCACTTGTTCCTTTTCTTGTCCAAAAAGTAACAACATCACCATTTTGAACGTTAATTGAAGGAGTCATCAACCAATTACTAATAGTTGCACCCGATGAAGCGGTACTTGTAGTACTCGCAAAATTAACTAAGGCAAAAGAATTAGGAGTTCCGTCTTGACCGTTTGGTATTGGACAAACAGCTCCAACAGCATAAACCTGATTTTGGAATGGTGTTGCATTGACTGTTGAACTCACGGTAACAGAAGTGTAGCTAGCAACAGACCATAACGCTGTTGTTGACGGCAGTATACTTTGGTTAACACGTGACCAACCATCTGTTGTAGTCATCGTGGCTGTAGTTGTTGTAAAGCCATAATTAAATACATTTTGAGCATTTAAAAGACTTACAAAGAATAATAAAAGTAATAGTAAAGGTTTTTTCATAATTGATAATTTAAATTAATATTTAATCATATAAATTTAATACTATTTTTTTTAATAATAACCAAAAATCCTTTAATAATAATAATAATAATAATAATAACATATGGAATATATCATAAAAGTGATAAATAATAATTAATCTTTTACCACAATATTTATATAATTAAACTTATTAAATAAAAAAAATAACTACTTTTGTTTAACATATTTAAAAAATAGATGAACAATGTAAAAAATGTTTTTAGTATAAAAGATCTTGAGAACATTTCAGGAATCAAAGCGCATACAATAAGAATCTGGGAAAAAAGATACAATGTGCTTGAACCTATGCGCTCTGACACTAATATTAGGTATTACAATTTAGTCAATTTGCAAAAATTACTAAACATTACATTACTCCACGATCATGGATACAAAATATCTAGAATCGCAAAATTTACGGAGCAACAAATTCCTGAAGCAGTCCGAGAAATAATTTCTGAAAAAAGTGTAAAAAGTCATGCCATTTCGAGTTTCAAAATGGCAATGATAAATTTTGATCAATCATTATTCACCAAAACCTACAATACATTACTTTCGGAAAAAAATTTTCGGGAAGTTTTTTATGAAGTATTTATACCTTTGATGAATGAAATTGGGTTGTTGTGGCAATCGGATACTATCACTCCTGCTCACGAACATTTTATTTCGTATTTAATCAAGCAAAAATTACTAATTAACACGGAAAAATTGCAGGTTTTACAACCTACAAATGATGAAAAAGTATTTGTATTATACCTTCCTTCAAATGAAATACATGAATTGGGGTTGATGTATTTGAATTATGAAGTTCTTTACCATGGTTATCGTTCTATTTATTTAGGTGAAAGTATTCCTTTAGATAATTTGAAAGATTTGAAGAAATATTTTAACAAAGTTACTTTTGTTTCCCACTTAACTGTTGAACCAAATAAGGAAGCGATTAATCCTTACATTACTGCAATAAATAATGAAGTATTGAATGATGACAATACTGAATTATGGTTATTAGGAAGAATGGTTGATTTTATAGAACCTCAAAATATTTCAGACAAAACTAGAATTTTTAGATCTATTTCTGACCTCGTAGTTTATCTTTAAATATATTCCAAAAACCAATTAAATAAATTATTACACTCTGAAGATTTCATACATTTGTAGCAAACGATGAAAAAAAATATAAAAATTATTGGTTCAGGATTTTCCTCTCTGGCAGCAGCGTGTTATTTGGCAAAAAAAGGGCATACTGTGGCTATTTATGAGAAAAATGAATCCATTGGCGGAAGAGCCAGACAGTTAAAAAGAGATGGATTTACTTTTGACATGGGCCCAAGCTGGTACTGGATGCCTGATGTTTTTGAGCGTTTTTTTGGAGATTTTAATAAAAAACCATCCGACTATTACGAATTAATAAAACTCTCACCAGCTTACAGAGTTTATTATGGCATTGATGATTTTATTGCTATTGCTGATAATTTAGATGAAATTATTAAAACTTTTGATTCTATTGAAAAAGGAAGTGGAACTATTCTCTCCAAATTTATGGCTGATGCCAAAAGTAATTATGACATAGCCATAAAAGATTTGGTATACAGACCAGGAGTTTCTGCATTAGAATTAATTACGAAAGAAACCGCCATGAAAGTGGGACAATTCTTAAGTAATATCAGCAAAGATGTTCGTAAAAAATTCAATAATGAACGACTGATTCAAATTTTAGAATTTCCAGTATTGTTTCTAGGTGCAAAACCTTCTGATACGCCGTCATTCTATAGTTTTATGAATTATGCCGATTTCGGAATGGGAACTTGGCATCCTAAAACAGGGATGTATGATGTGGTTCGTGGGATGGAAAGTTTAGCAATAGAGTTAGGAGTCACTTTCCATATAAATGGGGCAATTGAGAAGATTATCGTAGAAAATAAAAAAGCAGTTGCATTACAAATTAATGGGGAAAGAATAGATGCGGACATAATTTTGAGTGGTGCCGATTACCACCATTCAGAAACTTTATTGGACGAAGAACACCGTGCTTATTCAGAAAAATATTGGGAAAGTAAAACTTTTGCCCCTTCTTCCCTGCTTTTTTATGTAGGATTCGATAAAAAAATAGAAAATATTACACATCATGCTTTATTTTTTGATGTCGATTTCAATCAGCACGCCAAAGATATTTATGACGAACCAAAATGGCCTGATAATCCATTGTTTTATGCTAACTTTCCATCAATTACAGATGAAACTGCAGCACCAAATGGAATGGAATCTGGATTTTTCTTAATACCATTAGCACCTGGAATTGAAGACACTGAAGCTATACGAGAAGCTTATTTTGAAAAAATAATTGATCGTTTTGAAGCATTAACACAACAAAGTATAAAAAATAATATTATTTTTAAAGAATCTTTTTGCAAAAATGATTTTGAAGAAGTGTATAATTCCTACAAAGGTAATGCCTATGGAATGGCTAATACACTTCTGCAAACGGCATTTTTGAGACCGAAATTAAAAAGCAAAAAAGTTGAAAATTTATATTTTACGGGACAATTAACTGTTCCAGGGCCTGGTGTACCGCCAGCTTTGATTTCAGGAAAATTAGTTGCCGAATTAATTGAAAAACACCTTTAAATATGAAAGACCTTTTTGACAAAATATCTTTTGATTGTAGCAGAAACGTTACAAAATCCTACAGTACCTCTTTTTCTTCGGCAGTAAAAATGCTTGCACTAAATATAAGACAAGATATTTATAATATTTATGGGTTTGTACGTTTTGCTGACGAAATTGTAGATAGTTTTCACGATTATAATAAGGAAGAATTGTTCTCGCTTTTTGAGAAAGATTTAGAAATGGCTCTACAAAATAAAATCAGCCTAAATCCTATTCTAAATGCTTTTCAATATACGGTACATAAATATGAAATTACTGACGAATTGATTGCTGCTTTTATGAAAAGCATGAAATTAGATTTAACAAAAACGGAATATAAAACAGAATCCGAATACAAAGAATATATTTTTGGTTCGGCAGATGTAGTTGGTTTAATGTGTTTGAAAGTATTTGTAAACGGAGACGATTCAAAATATGAAACCCTTAAAGACTCAGCAATGCGATTAGGCTCCGCCTTTCAAAAAGTTAATTTCCTTAGAGATTTAAAAGCTGATTTTGAAGATTTAAACCGCACTTATTTTCCAAACACTGATTTGTCAAAATTAGATGAAGTTTCAAAACTGAAAATTATCGAAGAAATTGAAGCCGATTTCAAAGCAGGTTATGAAGGTTTGATTCATTTACCTATAGAAGCAAAATTTGGCGTTTATACCGCATATATCTATTATAAAAAGTTGCTTTCAAAACTAAAAAGTACACCATCAGCTGAAATTAAAAACACGCGAATTCGAGTATCTAATTACCAGAAATACGGTCTTTTTGCTAAATGTTATTTTACCTACAAACTAAACATCATTTAAATTAATCGATTATGTGGATTTATATAGTTGCCTTTTTCGTTACTTTTTTCTTTATGGAATTCATGGCTTGGTTCAGTCATAAGTACATTATGCATGGTTTCCTATGGGTTTTGCACGAAGACCATCACAAAAAAGATCATGATTCTTGGTTTGAACGCAATGATTTGTTCTTTATTTTTTATGCCGTTGTCAGTATGGGATTTTTCTTTCTTTGGAGAAGCGGAAATCTCGATCTTGGTTTAGCAATTGGCCTAGGTATTTTTGCTTATGGAATTGCCTATTTTATGGTTCACGATATTTTTATCCACCAACGCTTTAAACTATTTAGAAATGCTAATAATGTATATTCTAGAGCAGTTAGACGAGCGCACAAAATGCACCACAAGCACCTTGGAAAAGGTCAAGGAGAATGTTTCGGAATGCTTTTAGTTCCTTTCAAATACTTCAAAAAGTAATAAAAAAAAGCGTTCTGTCTAAATTTAGATGGAACACTTTTTCATTATAACTAACCTCAATTTTTTATTTTTCAAGCAATTGCTGCAACGGTTTCAATTGTTCCAAATTAATATTTGCCTTTTCAAGCACCGACATCATTGTCATTATCCCCGTTGGATTCATATTTTTTCCAAGAATTCTTATTACAGCAAAACCATTTTCTTTTTTATTGGCAAACAACACAAACTCTTCAATATGTTCGTTGCTCCCAACAAAACTAATAGATGCACCTTCTTTTCCAGAGCCAAATTTCATTAATTGTTGGTACTTTTTATCCTTTAGAATTTTATTTACTTTAGTGCGTTCTAACTCAAATTCTGCTTTGTTTTTATCATCTAATTTGAATGCTAAAATATTCATTTTATCAAAGGACTTCAAAGCAGCATTTTGTTCTGCAGATAATTTCGCAGCATCAATATTCAAAATACTTGGCGATACATCCAATGCTATGAAATTCTTATTTTCAGTATTTTTAACAAAATATTTTTGTAAAGTGGGTTCGTTATTGCAACTTGGCAATAAAACACTTCCAATAATGGCAAGGCAATAAATGTATTTCATCTTTGTTATTTTTTACCTTTTGTTGCCTTTTTCAATTCATCACCGCCAGGAATTTTCATTTTATCCGTTAATACCGAAATTTCATTCAAATCGAAGTCACCCGTTAAGGACATCAAAACTGTTTGATTACCCTTAGAACTTCCTTCCATAAACATCAATAATTCTTTGATTTGAGAATCTTTAACCCCAGATTTTATAGAAATTTTAATATGTTTTCCGTTATCATTCACACGCATCAATTCTTCTAATCCTGCAGATTTCATATATTTATCTGAAGTTGCTTTCATATCTGCGGTTACTCTTGTGCTATTGGTAGTAAATACTTTTAGATTTTCTAATTTCTTGATTAAGTCCAAATATTGTTGGGTGGATTTATCTTTATTATCCATTTTGACACTTCCCATCATTTGAAACATTTTTTTGTTTACAATAACAGAAGTTACGTCATCTTGACCGTCAAATTTATCAAAAGCTGCTTGTCCAAAAAATAACGTTGGCAATAACATAATTACTAATACTACTATTGATTTTTTCATGATTTCTATTTGTTATAATTGTTTTTAAAAATTAAGTTTTTTGAGTATTCATACTCGTAAATGTATTCCACACTTTCAATTCCCACATTTACATTTTCAGACAATAAAGTCAACGCTTTTTGAGTTGCTGCGAAAGCGGCTTCAGGATTTTCATACGTTCCTAAATCTCCTTTTTCAGTTGGCAAATGAAAATAGGTAAAAGTGCTAATTCCAAGCAAAATTAAAACGGAAGCCGCAATTGATAACAACATAACATTACGTTTTTTAGTTTGTAGTGGTAACTTATACAAAAATTTTTGTTCTTTAGCTTCAGAGAAATAAACAAATAAAGGCGTGTAGTGTTCCAAATGCTGCGCAATATTGAATGAAGAAAAATATTTTTGTAATTCTAATTCTTCGGCACTGCTTGTTTCTCCTTTAAAGTATTTTTCTAAAATTATTTCTATTCTATTTAATTCCATAATTATGTGTTTTTAACATAAACTCTCTTATCGTTTTCCTTCCTCTTGACAATGCTACCCGAATTGCCGTTTCGTTCATATCCAATATTTTTGCAATTTCTTCAAACTCATATTGCTCAATATCCCTCATTTGAATTATCATTCTTTGTTGTTCTGGCAATTGATTAATGACTTTCTCAACCCAGTTCAAACTATCTTTATCTTCTAATTTTTTTTGTAAACTTGGTTCTCGGTCAGTGTAATTATCATAAACTAATTTTAAGTTTCCTGCTCTTTTCGATTTCAATTGATCCAAACAATAATTCTTAGTCATTGTCATTGCAAAAGCTTCTAAACTATTATAATTTCCTAAATCTTCATTTTTATTCCATAATTTCAATAACACTTCTTGAGTTGCATCTTCAGCTTCTTCATTACTAACCAATAAACGTTTGGCAAGACGAAAGAGTTTGTCTTTGAATGGCTTAATGGACTTTACAAATTCATTTTGATTCATTAACTTCTACTTAGGCTATTATAAAAGGAAGACGATGATGGGTTAATTTTGTTACAAGGTACAATAAAATATTATTTTAATAAAAACAAAACCCCAACCTAAAATAATAGATTGGGGTTTATAATTAAGATAAGTTAAAATTTAAAAAATCACATTCAAACCAATTTTAAAATTTCTACCACGAGTGCTGTATCCAACAGCTTCAGTGAAATTCTCGTTGAAAATATTATTCACAGATGCAAACACATTCAATCTATTTTTAATAATTTTAAAATTTCCAATTGCATTTACAAGCTGGTAGGTATCTAAAACTACAGGAGTAGTTAGAAACGTTCCGCCATCAAAAAAGGCATCTTTTCGTTTGTCAACATATTGGTATGCCAAATTAAACGATGCTTTTTCAGAAAATAAATAATCTACAGAAATATTCCCTTTATGTTTTGGGATCAATCTTTGCAACGGTTCTTCCACTTGCGTAAAGGTATAATTGGCATTGAATTTCAACTTATTTGAAGCCGAAACTGATAGCATTGTTTCTATTCCTTTGGCATTGTAAGTACCATCGATATTTACATAATTAGAAGCAAATGTCGTGGGATTGGTATAAAATCCGATAGAATTGTTCTCTTCTCTATAAAACCCAACTGTATTCAATGTCACTTTCTTATTTAACAAAACTACTTCAAAACCACTTTCAACAGTACTGTTTTTTTCTGGAGTCAAAGCTAAATTTCCATAAGGCGAATACAACTGGTACAAACTTGGTGTATTATAAGCAGTGCTGTAAGAAGCCAATATTTTCAATGGTAATTTCAAAAAGCTGTAAGAAGGATTGAAATTATAAACAGCAAAGTTTTTATATACATTGTGCAAATTGTATCGTGATCCAGCGTTGATATTCAAACCAAAATCTGAATTATAAACCGCTGTAAAATAGGTATCGATTGCATTAAATTTTGCGTTTTCTTTAGTAATAGATTCAGATATAGCTTCCATTTCATTGAACTGAAATTGGCTTCCTAAAATCATGAAAAACTGATTTGAAAACATATATTTATTAAAAGCATCGGCACTAACACTCTTGGAATCATACAAACTATTGTCAATTGAATTCGTATAACTATTAAACGACGTATATTTTCTTTCCGTAGAAGTAAATCCAGAGTTCAAAACGAATTCTCCTTTGTTGTATTTGTATTTAGGAGAAAATCCAAATCGAAATTGCTCCGATGTTGCCACATTTACAGGAGTATCCGCAGAATTAAAATTATCGAAATACCCATCATAATTATTTTTTATACGGTCGTAATTGGTGAAAAAATCGAGGGATAGTTTTTTTGTAGGAGCAAAACCTATTTTCAATAATGTTGTGATTTTAGAAAAGCTATCGTCTTCAAAATCAACGCCTTTTGATTCAGAAATCCCTTTAGATTCAACACTATTTAAGGTCGCCAAATAATTAATTTTACCAATAGTTCCATTCAAACCAAATCCTTGATTAAAATCTTGAGGTCTGTAATTGGTATTGTCAGCAGTAGTTTGCGTACCTAAATTTATATAGGCATTTCCCGTAACTTCCTTTTTACTGGATTTTTTCAAGGTAATATTGATAACTCCAGCAGCGGCTCCTGTTCCATAAAGTGTACTAGCAGCCCCCTTCATCACTTCGATACTTTCTACTTGTTCGGCAGAAATTAATCGCAAATCGTATTCTAAATTTACTCCTGAAGCATCTGTTACAGGAACTCCATCAATCAAAATTAGGGTTTGACGGTTTCTTCCACCACGAACATAATACCCTAAATTTTTACCAGCACTACTCTGATTTCCATTGACTTCAAGTCCCACAACGGTACTTAAAATTGTGGCTACAGATTGCCCTTGTTTCTTCGCTAATTCCTCAGCGCTAATTTTTACAATTACTTTTCCTGATTTTTCTTTTGGCAAAGCAAATTTAGAATCGGAAATTACAACTTCATCAAGTTGATTTGGAGTTGGTGCTTGTTCTTGTGCATAAGTGTTCATAGCCAATAGCAATGTGAACGCACTGAAGCGAATCATTTGTTTTTTCATTTTACGTTAATAATAATCTTAATAAAGTGGGGAGAAAAGTATAGAATTTACCATACCCAAACCTTTTTTCCCGAAAGTTTGATACTCGACGTAATAGGCAGGTCTCCTGGCTTGCGTCTTGTTGTTGACCTTCCCATTTTATTTAAGTTGATAAAACTTAATTTCAAACAGTGGCATTGTAGATAACAACAAGCGTATTAGCATACAGTTGCGGGAACAGCACAGGAATTATGATTTACAGTTTTAATAATTTAAGATTGATACGATCCTAAATCTCAAGTGCTAAATCCTTCACCTGTTTCCCTTTTAATGCAGTTTTAATACTAAAACAGCAACCTTAATACGAGTACAAATATAGCATAATGATTTGATTATTTTGAATATAATTTTAGATTTAAGTAAATAAAACAAACATAACTTTTACATTTGTAAAACTTTTTAAGTAAACCTATGAAATCTAAATTTCTTCTCGTTTTCGCTTGTTCATTATTTTTTATTCTTTTGGGATGCAAACAAAATAGCGAGAATAATTCAGCTCCATTTTCGGCTTCCGCCAATAGCGTAAAGTATGCCAAAGGTTTAGAAATTTATAAATATGACGGCTATTCAATACTGAAAGTTACAAAACCTTGGCCCGAAGCAACATCGGGATTTAACTATATTCTAAAAGAAAAAAATGGAATTATTCCTGATAGTTTAAAGCAATTTATGGTGATTTCTGTTCCAATTCAATCGATTGTGGTAACTTCTACAACACATATTCCATCACTTGAAATGTTGAATGTAGAAAAAACATTGATAGGTTTTCCGAGTACCAATTTTATTTCATCTGCAAAAACCAGAAAAAGAATTGATGCCGGAAAAGTTCGAGAAGTGGGTATCAACGAAAGTCTGAATACCGAAGTTTTAATTGATATAAAACCCGACATAATTGTAAGTTTTGGAATCAATAACACCAATCCAACGATTGATAATTTACAAAAAAGCGGACTTAAAGTATTGATTAATGGCGATTGGACAGAACAAACGCCCCTGGGAAAAGCCGAATGGATTAAGTTTTTCGGAGCTTTATACGGATTAGATGCTAAGGCAAATGCCCTTTTTACAACAATTGAAAATAATTACAAAAATGCATTGGCTTTAGCCGAAAAAACAACTCAAAAACCAACCGTTCTTAGTGGCGCAATGTTTCAAGATCAATGGTATGTTCCACAAGGAGAAAGTTGGGTTTCGGTATTTCTGAAAGATGCAAAATCCGATTATTTATGGAAAGACTCTAAAGGATTCGGGAGTTTATCATTGCCCTTTGAAACCATTTTAGATAAAGCTCAAAATGCGACTTTTTGGATTGCTCCTGGTGATTTTACCTCCTTGAAACAAATGAGTGACAGCAATCCTCATTATTCTGAATTTTCGAGTTTCAAAAATAAAAAAGTATATTCGTATGCAATAAATAAAGGGGCAAAAGGTGGAATTCTATATTTTGAACTGGCTTCTGCCCGCCCCGATTTGGTTTTGAGAGATTTAATTAAGATATTTCATCCTGAATTATTGCCTAATTATAAATCCTTTTTCTTTCAAAAATTAGAATAAATTGAAGACAAATAAAAACAGTTATCTCTTTTCATCACTAGTTATAGCGGTTATTTTGTTGTTTTTACTCAATATTAGTTTGGGCTCTATTACCATTCCCGTAAAAGACATTTTCAATAGTATAATCAATGGTAGTTGCAGCAAAGAATCGTGGAATTATATCATTTTAAATTACAGATTACCAAAAGCTATTGTGGCGATATTAGTAGGAATTGGACTTTCAATTAGTGGATTGCTGATGCAAACATTATTCAGAAATCCATTGGCAGGTCCTTATGTTTTAGGATTAAGTTCGGGTGCTAGTTTAGGAGTTGCAATTGTAATATTGGGTACTGCTTTTTTACCTCCTTTCCTTTCGGAATTTTTCCTTTCTTCTTATGGAATCATTCTCGCTTCAAGTGCAGGTAGTTTTTTGGTTTTATTATCTGTATTGGCCATAGCACAAAGACTTCGAGACACAATGGCGATATTAATTGTGGGATTGATGTTTGGGAGTTTAACAAGTGCTATTGTTGGTAGTTTAACTTATTTTAGTACTGCCGAAAAACTTCAGAAATTCACCTTTTGGTCTTTGGGAAATCTTGGAAATTTATCTTGGAATTCTATTGTTATTTTGTGCATCTGTGTTGTAATAGGATTGCTTTTAAGCGTTTCAAGTATAAAACCGCTAAATGCATTATTATTGGGTGAGAATTATGCAAAAAGTCTTGGAATGAATTATAAAAAAACCAAGTACATCATCATTTTTGCAACTAGTTTACTGGCAGGCAGTATTACCGCTTTTGCAGGACCTATCGCTTTCATTGGACTTGCGGTTCCACACATTGCCAAATTAGTCTTTCAAACTAGTAATCACAAAATATTATTTTGGAGCACCTTACTTTTTGGTGCAATTATAATGTTGATCTGTGATATCTTTTCCCAAATTCCAGGCACAGAGATTATTTTGCCAATTAACGCAGTGACTTCTATTTTTGGGGCGCCAATAGTGATTTGGTTGTTGGTTAGAAAAAGAAAAATGATGTCGTAATTGAGATTATATTTTTTTGTAATATCTCGCCTCAATTCTTTTAATATCTTTTATAGAACTCCTAGCCCATTGCAATCTTTTTTTGAGGATTTCCTCTTCAGATAATTGCCAATTAATGTCCGATTTACGCAATCGGTGCATTAGGTTTTGAATTATAATTGCTGCCGAAACTGAAATATTCAAGCTTTCTGTGAATCCTACCATTGGAATCTTTAAAAAACCATCTGCTTTTTGCAAAATCTCTTCCGATAATCCATCGCGTTCTGTTCCAAAAAACAAAGCACTAGGTTTTGAAATATCAAAATCATCCAACAAACAATTATTTTCGTGCGGTGTCGTGGCAATAATTTGATAACCTTTAGCTTTCAAAGATTCAACACAGCCAGAAATATTATCAAATGTATTGATATCAACCCATTTTTGAGCGCCCATTGCAATTTCTTTGTCGATACTTTTTCCAAACCGTTGCTCAATAATATTTAATTCTTGAATACCAAAAACCTCACAATTGCGCATAACTGCACTTGTATTGTGCATTTGAAAAATATCTTCAACGGCAATTGTAAAATGATTAGTTCTCTTTTTAAGTACGTTTAAAAAACGCTCTTTTCTATTGTCGGTAAGTATGTTTTCAAGAAATTCTAAGTAGTCAATATCAACCATTGGTAGTTTATTTTTTGTAAATTTAAAATAAATTTGAGTTAATAAAGCTTTACGTTTTATTCTAAACTAGCTATTTTAATAAGAAATTAAAAATAATTTGATTATTACTAATTCATTAGGTTAGTAAATTCAGCATTATCAATAGCGAATTATATTCAAAACATTTCTGTATATTTGCACTTTCAAAAAACAACACATCAATGACTACTTTAAACGAATTAAATGCTGTTTCACCTATAGACGGAAGATACAGAAGCAAGACCGTTTCGTTATCACCCTACTTCTCAGAAGAAGCTTTAATTAAATACCGCGTATTAATTGAAATTGAGTACTTTATCGCTTTATGTGAAATTCCATTACCTCAGTTAAAAGGAATAGATAAAGGAGTGTTTGAAAGTCTTAGAAACCTTTATAAAAACTTTTCTACACAAGACGCGCTTAGGATTAAAGAAACCGAAAAAACAACTAATCACGATGTAAAAGCGCTAGAATATTTTATTAAAGATGCTTTCGAAAAATTAGGTTTATCCTCTTATAAAGAATTCATCCATTTTGGGTTGACTTCACAAGATATTAATAATACAGCAATTCCATTATCGACAAAAGAAGCGTTTGAAAATGTTTATTTACCATCTTTAATTGCTTTAATCTCAAAATTAAAAGAGTTAAGTGTTGAGTGGAAAGGGGTTCCAATGTTGGCAAAAACCCACGGACAACCTGCCTCTCCTACTCGTTTAGGAAAAGAAATTGGTGTTTTTGTAGAGCGATTAGAAGAGCAAATGCGTTTGTTATTTAATATTCCTTTTGCAGCTAAATTTGGTGGAGCAACTGGGAATTACAACGCCCATCACGTGGCGTATCCGCAAATAGATTGGAAAAAATTTGGAAGTCATTTTGTAGAAGAAAACTTGGGACTTCACCATTCTTTTCCAACAACTCAAATAGAACATTACGATCATTTTGCAGCATTTTTTGATGCTTTAAAAAGGATAAATACCATTATAATTGATTTAGACAGAGATATTTGGACCTATGTTTCAATGGAATATTTCAAGCAAAAAATTAAAGCAGGAGAAATTGGTTCTTCAGCTATGCCTCATAAAGTGAATCCAATTGATTTTGAAAATTCAGAAGGAAATTTAGGAATGGCAAATGCAATTTTTGAGCATCTTTCGGCAAAATTACCTCTTTCTAGGTTACAACGTGATTTGACTGATAGTACGGTTTTGAGAAATATTGGAGTACCAATGGGACACACATTAATTGCCTTTAAATCGACTTTAAAAGGATTGAATAAATTGCTTTTGAACGAGCCTAAATTCCATGAAGATTTAGAGAAAAACTGGGCTGTGGTTGCTGAAGCAATCCAAACTATTTTAAGAAGAGAAGGTTATCCAAACCCATATGAAGCCTTGAAGGGATTGACTAGAACCAACGAAACGATTGATAAAAATGCCATTCATAATTTCATAGTTACCCTTGCTGTTTCTGACCAAATTAAAGCAGAATTAATGCAAATTACTCCTAGTAATTTTGTAGGGATATAATCAATAAAAAACTAAAATTAAACCAAGTTTTTTTGTTATTATTAGTTTTATTTTCTTTCAGATTTCTTAAAAAAATCTGAATGGTTTTCTTCTATCTAGAATAATTTGGGGATTCCTTAGTAATAGTTACATTGTGAGGATGGCTTTCGTTAATTCCGCTAACGGTTATGCGAACAAAACGTCCTGTTTCTTGTAATGTAGAAATATCTTTAGAACCACAATAACCCATTCCTGCTCTTAAACCTCCTATGAATTGTTGCATGCTTTCGTTCAATTCTCCTTTGTAAGGAACACGTCCAACAATTCCTTCAGGAACTAATTTTTTCACATCGTCTTCCACATCTTGGAAATAACGGTCTTTTGAACCTTCTTGCATTGCCTCAACAGAACCCATTCCGCGATAGGATTTGAATTTTCGGCCTTCAAAAATAATGGTTTCCCCCGGTGATTCTTTGGTTCCTGCTAAAAGTGATCCCAACATGACACAATCGGCACCTGCGGCAATTGCTTTAGGAATATCGCCTGTATAGCGGATTCCTCCATCAGCAATTACTGGAACACCCGACCCTTTTATAGCAGCTGCAACTTCTAAAATTGCAGAAAATTGAGGAAAACCTACTCCTGCAACTATTCGGGTTGTGCAAATTGAACCCGGACCAATTCCAACTTTCACCCCATCAGCACCATTTTCAACTAAGTATTTTGCCGCTTCTGGAGTTGCAATATTTCCTACGATAACATCTATTTGAGGGAATTTAGTTTTTACTTCTTTTAAAACATTAACAACCCCTTGCGAATGTCCGTGAGCTGTGTCAATTATAATGGCGTCAACACCTGCATTTACTAATGATTCCGCTCTTTCAAGGGCATCACCTGTAACTCCAATCGCTGCTGCAACGCGTAAACGACCAAAAACATCTTTGTTGGCAATTGGTTTTTGAGTTAATTTGGTAATATCTCTGAAAGTGATTAAACCAACCAATTTATAATCAGTATTTACAACTGGTAATTTTTCAATTTTATTGCCTTGTAAAACTACTTCGGCTTGTTCTAAGGAAGTTCCCTCGGCAACGGTAACCAAATTTTCCGAAGTCATTACTTCAACTATTGGTCTTGCATTGTTTTTCTCAAAACGCAAATCACGATTGGTTACAATTCCTTTAAGGGTTTTATTGTCATCGACAATTGGAATTCCTCCAATGCCAAATTCTTTCATTACATTTTTAGCATCGGCAACAGTTGATGTTAAAGGTAAAGTAACGGGATCGATTATCATTCCTGATTCTGCACGTTTTACTTTTCTGACTTTTGCCGCTTGTTGAGCAATGGTCATGTTTTTATGTAACACTCCAATTCCACCTTCTTGAGCCATAGCAATTGCCATTGAACTTTCGGTAACAGTATCCATTGCTGCGGAAACTATTGGAACGTTTAAGGTAATGTTACGAGAAAATTTTGATTGAATGCTGACTTCTCTAGGAAGAACATTGGAATAGTTTGGAACTAATAATACATCGTCGTAGGTTAATCCTTCACCAATAATTTTTGTTTTGTGTGCGATCATTGCAATTTGTAGTTGAATTGCGAGCAAAGATAGTAAATTATTTTAGATTTGGCAAATTTGGAAAGGTCTTAGATTTTGGTTGAAATGTTTCAAATACAATTAATGAAACTCTCCAAACAGTTTTGTGGCTTCGTTATAGGCGCTTTCAAAACTCATTGGACTAGTGTTTGTATTTTCTTTTTTAGCAGTAAAATAGGATAATAATTTTTCTGTAGGCATATTTCCTGTTAATGTATCTGTTGCCATAGGACAGCCACCAAAACCTTGGATGGCACCGTCAAATCTTCTGCAACCTGCAGAAAAAGAAGCATCTATCTTTTCAAACCATCTATCGGGTGTAGTATGTAGATGGGCACCAAATTCGATTTCGGGGTATTTAGGGATTAGATTTGAGAATAAATAATGAATTACTTCGGGCGTAGAACTTCCAATAGTATCGGAAAGCGACAAAATTTTAACACCCATATTGGATAATTTCTCAGTCCAATTTCCGACTATTTCAACGTTCCATGGGTCTCCATAAGGGTTTCCAAATCCCATAGATAAATAGGCAACAACCTCTTTATTACTTTTATCGGCGATTTCTAAAATTTCTTTAAGCGTTATTAAAGATTCAGCAATAGTTTTATGGGTATTTCGCATTTGGAAATTCTCAGATATCGAAAAGGGAAATCCTAAATACTGTATTTCTTTGTGCTGTGCAGCAGCGATTGCACCTTGTGTATTAGCAATTATAGCTAATAATTTACTTTTGGTTTGAAATAAATCGAGTTGGGCTAAAACTTCGGCAGTATCTTGCATTTGGGGAATTGCTTTTGGGGAAACAAAACTTCCAAAATCGATACTATCAAAACCTACTCGCAATAAAGATTGAATGTAAGCGACTTTTCGTGCAGTAGAAATAAATGGTTTTATTCCTTGCATAGCATCTCGCGGACATTCTATAATTTTTATTGGTTTCATATGTTAAATATAAGAAAAATGAGAGAAAGACACATAAATTAAACCGGTAATTAACTATTGAAAGTCTTTAAAATCTTTTTATTGATTTCTTTAACCAATGATGGTCCTTCGTAAATGAAACCAGTGTATAGTTGAATTAAACTCGCACCCGCTACTAATTTATCAATAGCATCTTGAGCTGAATGTATCCCTCCAACACCAATAATCGGGAAAGATTTATTGCTTTTTTCAGATAAAAATCGAATAACTTCATTGGAACGGTTAGTTAATGGTTTACCTGACAAACCGCCTACTTCCACTTTATTTTCAGATTGAAGTCCTTCTCTAGAAATTGTTGTATTGGTAGCAATAACGCCCGCAATTTTGGTTGTATTTACAATGTCAATAATATCCAATAACTGTTCATCTGTTAAATCCGGTGCGATTTTTAGTAAGATTGGTTTTTGTTTTGGTCGAGCTAAATTTAGGTCTTGCAAAGTTTGCAATAATTTAGTCAGCGGTTCTTTTTCTTGAAGTTCTCTTAAATTTGGTGTGTTTGGAGAACTTACATTCACAACAAAATAATCTACATATTCATAGAGCGCTTCAAAGCAAATTACGTAATCATCGACCGCATTTTCATTTGGCGTAAGCTTATTTTTTCCAATATTCCCTCCAATTAAAACGCCATCATTTAGTTTTAACCGTTCAATTACACTTTGTACCCCTTTGTTATTAAAACCCATTCGGTTGATTATGGCACCATCTTGTTTAAGGCGAAATAATCGTTTTTTAGGATTTCCATCTTGTGGTTTTGGTGTTAAGGTTCCAATTTCTATAAATCCAAAGCCAAAATTGGAGAGTTCTTTATATAACAAAGCGTCTTTATCAAAACCAGCAGCTAAACCTACTGGATTCTTAAATTTTAATCCAAAGAGTTCTGTTTCTAATCTTTTATCATCGACTACATAAATTATTTTAAAAAGAAATGAAATACCGGGGATTTTAGATAGAAATCGTATTAATGAAAAGATGAAATAATGAACTTTTTCAGGGTCAAACCAAAAAAGTATTGGACGTATTAATAGTTTGTACATTGTTGTTGTGTTGTGAGCTACAAAAGTAAAGAATAGTTTTTAGAATCTAATATATTTATTGTTGATGTTACTTTATGAACTTTCATTATACAAAAAGCATTAAAATTGTTACTTTTGAAGTTCTTTTAACAAAAATATATACTATGCGAAAAATATTTTACAGAATTGTCTTTATTTTCATTTTTACAGTTCAATTAGTATCTGCGCAAAAACCTATAAAACCTAACGCTGTTGGTATTTACAACCAAATTCAAAAACTGAATTTTTTAGGTTCAGTACTATATATTGCTGCACATCCTGATGATGAAAATACGCGTTTAATTTCCTATTTATCGAATGAAAAAATGGCTCGAACGGGATATTTATCTTTAACTCGAGGTGACGGCGGTCAGAATTTAATTGGCCCGCAATTAAGCGAACAATTAGGTGCTATTCGAACTCAAGAGCTTCTTGAAGCCAGAAAAATTGATGGTGGAGAACAGTTTTTTACCCGCGCAAATGACTTTGGATATTCTAAAAATCCTGTCGAAACTTTACAAATCTGGGATCAAAATGAAGTGCTAAGTGACGTAATTTGGACCATTCGAAAGTTTCAACCAGATGTAATTATCAACCGATTTGACCATCGTTCCCCAGGAACTACTCATGGGCATCACACCGCCTCTGCTCTATTGAGTCTGGAAAGTTTCGATTTAGCTTATGATGTAACTGCATTTCCAAGTCAGTTAACATTAGTGAAACCTTGGCAACCAAAAAGACAGTTTTTCAATACGTCATGGTGGTTTTATGGTAGCAAAGAAAAATTTGATACAGCAGACAAAACCAATTTAAGCACTTTACAAATTGGTGTTTTTTATCCTTTATTAGGAAAATCAAATCAGGAAATTGCAGCGCTAAGCAGAAGTTGTCATCAATCGCAAGGTTTTGGTAGTTCGGGAAGTCGTGGTGAAGAAACAGAATATTTAGAATTTCTTAAAGGAATACCATTAAATGATAAAAGTAATATTTTTGAGGGAATTGATACAACTTGGAATCGTTTAAAAGGTGGCGCTACTATTAGACTATTATTAGAAAAAGTTCAACAGCAATTTGATTTTAAAAATCCATCGGCAAGTATTCCCGATTTAGCGAAAGCCTATTCAATGGTTCAATTATTAGAAGACGAACATTGGAAAACCATAAAATCTGAAGAAATGAAAAAAATAATCGCAGACTGTTCTGGATTGTACCTTGAAGCTGTTACTGAAAATCAAACAGCAACTCCAAATAGTACCATAAAAGTAAAAATTGAAGCCATAAATAGAAGTCCGATAATTATGCAATTGGAAAGCATTACTTCTTTACCAGAACAAAAAAAAATACTTAAAAATATCGATCTAAAAAATAATATTTCTCAAAATATAACACTGGAAATACAATTGCCTGATACATTGGAATATACCAATCCGTATTGGTTAAATAAAAAAGGGACCATTGGAATGTACCGTGTTGATAATCAAATGAACATTGGTATTCCAGATGTAATTCGGGAAGTAAGAGTTATTTTTATGCTTATAATAAATGGAATTTCAATACCTTTTGAACGAAATATTATCTACAAATTTAACGACCCTACAAAAGGGGAAATCTATAACCAATTAGATATTGTGCCCGAAATTACGACCTCAATTATTGATAAAGTTACCATTTTCAATACCTATAAATCAAAAACTATTGGAGTAAAAATTAAAGCTGGGAAAGACGCAGAAAACGGAGTAATAAAATTAGATATTTCAAAGAATTGGAAAATTATTCCATCTGAGATCACATTTGCCTTGAGTAAAAAAGGAGAAGAGCAAATTTTATATTTTGAGGTTTTTCCACCCAAAAATGCAGATGAAATTTTGGTACAATGTCTAGCAATTATGAAAAATAAAACTTTTGACAAAGAGCAAATCAACATCAATTACGACCATATTTCCAAGCAACAAATTTTGAGAACTTCGGAAGCAAAGTTTATAAAATTAGACATCAAAACAGGAAGTGAAAAAATAGTTTATATTATGGGGGCTGGTGATGAAGTACCAAAGAGTTTAATGCAAATGGGATACGAAGTTTCCATTTTAAAACCCGAAGAAATATCAAAGGAAAAACTACTGGATTTTGACGTAGTAATCACTGGAATTAGGGCATACAACATTGTTAAAGCATTGGTATTCAAACAAGATATTTTATTTGATTTTGTAAAAGAAGGAAAAACAATGTTGGTACAATACAATACTACAGATGAATTGGTGACTAAAAATATCGCTCCTTTTTCATTGAAAATTTCAAAAGATCGCGTTACTGAAGAAAATGCAGAAATAAGGTTTTTAGAACCACAGCATCCTGTTTTGAATAATCCAAATAAAATCACATCCAAAGATTTTTATGGTTGGAAACAGGAACAAGGGCTTAATTATCCGAGTGAATGGGACGCAGCCTTTACTCCTATTTTGTCTTCGAACGACAAAGGAGAAACAGCAAAAAAAGGGGCGTTACTTATAGCAAAATATGGAAAAGGACATTATATTTATACTGGTTTGAGCTTTTTTAGAGAATTACCCGAAGGTGTTTCTGGTGCATTTAGATTGATGGCGAATATAATTTCTATTAAATAAAAAAAATGAACGAAAATAAAATGTGGAAGAGAAACTACACTTGGGTTTTAGTTGCCAATGCAATTTACATTGTTTTTTACTTTATAATTATGCAAATATTTTCTTAAGCTATGCAAAAAATTGATTGGATTATTCTTATAATTACACTGCTTTTCATCGTGATTTATGGTGTTTGGAAAACGAAAGGAAGTACAAAAAATGTTGAAGATTACATTTTAGGAAACAATGAAACCCCCTGGTGGACAATTGGACTTTCAGTTATGGCGACGCAAGCAAGTGCAATAACTTTCCTTTCTACGCCTGGGCAAGCTTACCACGACGGAATGGGATTTGTGCAATTTTATTTTGGATTACCAATTGCAATGGTGGTCATTTGCATCACTTTTATTCCAATTTATCATAAACTTAAAGTTTTCACGGCTTATGAATATTTAGAACAACGATTTGATTTGAAAACGCGTTCCTTAGCGGCAATTTTATTTTTAATTCAAAGAGGGTTAGGAACTGGAATTACTATTTATGCGCCTTCGATTATACTTTCGACGATATTAGGTTGGAATTTAACGCATTTGAATATTATTATTGGAACGCTCGTCATAATTTATACCTTTTCTGGTGGTACAAAAGCTGTAAATGTGACTCAAAAATACCAAATGTTTGTGATTATGTTTGGAATGATTGTAACATTTTTCTTGATTTTACACTTATTACCAAACGATATGACTCTTGGAAATGCACTTCATATTGCTGGTGCAAATGATAAAATGAACATAGTAGATTTTTCATTTGACCCCGAAACTCGATATACTTTTTGGAGTGGGATAACGGGTGGTTTTTTCTTAGCACTTTCCTATTTTGGAACCGATCAATCGCAAGTAGGACGCTATTTATCAGGTAAATCTGTTCGTGAAAGTCAAATGGGATTAATCATGAATGGCTTCTTGAAAGTACCGATGCAGTTCTTTATTTTATTGATTGGAGTAATGGTTTTTGTGTTTTTTCAATTCAATCCAGTTCCGTTAAATTTCAATCCAAATAACAAAATTGCCATCGAAAAATCCATTTACAAAACTGAATACCGTCAACTCGAAAAGCAGCTTGTGAATTTATCAGAGGAGAAAAAGGAATTTAATCTATTGTATATCGATCACTTGAATCAAAATTATGACAATCCTATATTAAGGAGAAAATTAATCGGCCTTTCCAACAAGGAAAATGATTTGAGAGACCAAGCCAAAGAATTAATCTCAAAAGCAGATGATAAAGCCGAAACAAATGATAAAGATTATGTATTCATAAACTTCATTCTCACTTATTTACCCAAAGGATTAATTGGATTATTGTTAGCTGTAATTTTGTCGGCAGCAATGTCATCAACTGCTTCTGGGCTGACGGCATTGGCATCTACAACAGCAATTGACATTTACAAACGAAATTTAAAATCCCCAAAATCCGAAAAACATTATGTAAATGCAACAAAAATTTTTACTATTTTTTGGGGAATTATCGCCATACTTTTTGCGTGTATTGGAACCCTTTTTGAAAATTTAATTCAGTTGGTAAATATTATTGGTTCCGTTTTTTACGGAACAGTTTTAGGGATTTTTTTAGTTGGTTTTTACATCAAATACATTCGTGAAAAAGCAATTTTCTGGGGTGCAATATGTTCGCAATTAGCCATATTCTATATTTTTTATTTGAATATTGTAAGTTTCCTATGGTTAAATTTCATAGGAGCTGTACTAACAATTTTGGTTTCATATTTCCTACAAACTTTCATTTTTAGAAGAAACAATACTATTTTGTAAAAAATAAGGTTTAAGGCGATAATCTTTCTATTTTCCATGAAAAATCTTCTTGCAATTTATATCTAATTCTATCGTGCAAACGATTAGGACGCCCTTGCCAGAATTCAACTTCAATGGGTTTTACCAGAAATCCGCCCCAAAAATCAGGTCTTGGAATTTCTTTTCCCAGAAAATCTTTTTCTAATTGTTTTAATTTGTCTTCCAATACGTTTCTCGAGGCAATAACTTCGCTTTGATTGGAAACTATAGCGCCAAATTTACTTCCGTCTGGTCTCGATTCAAAATAGCCATCAGAAATTTTATTTGTTGTTTTTTTAGCAATTCCTTTAATGATTACTTGTCGCTCCAATGTATGCCAAAAAAAAGAAAGACAAATATTTGCATTGTTTGTAATAGCTTTTCCTTTTTCGGAATTGTAATTGGTATAGAAGATGAAACCCTCAAAAGTATATTTTTTTAAAAGTACCACCCGTGATTTAGGAAAACCGTCTAATCCTATAGTAGAAAGGGTCATTGCATTCACTTCGTCTAAACCGCCAAAATCCTCAACCTCGTGAAACCATCTTTTGAATAAGTTAATTGGATCTACAGGAATAGTAGTTTCCAAAAGTTCACTTTTATCATATGATTTTCTATAGTTACTTAAATCTTCCATTAAATATATTTTAGTTTTTTTTTAAAATTCAAAACTTTTACCATCATCTGCTAGTAGTACATCTAAAAAAATTGTTGTAGCCTCGTGTTTAAACAATGAAATACTTTCATAGCGAGTAGAATAATGTCCTAAAACCAACTGTTTTACATTTGCTTTTAAAGCAATTCTTGCCGCTTGTTTTGCCGTGCAATGCATTGTTTTTTCTGCTAACCCTTCTTCTGAATCTAGGAAAGTAGCTTCATGATACAACACATCAACATTTTTAATAATGGGAATAATTGCTTCGTTGTAGACCGTATCCGAACAAAAAGCATAACTTTTTGCAGGAATTGGATCGAAAGTAAGTTTTTCATTCTCAATTACACTTCCATCATCCAAGGTAATATCTTTTCCGTTTTTAATCTTTTGATAATAGCATTTATCAATTTCATAATTTTGAACTGCATCTAAATTCAATTTTCTATCTCCAACTTTCTCTTGAAATAAAAATCCATTGGTGTAAACCCTATGTTTTAGTGGAATTGTTTTCACTATAACTTTCTCATCTTCAAATATAACTTCGCTTTCTTTAGATTTCAATTCGTGAAAAAACAAACCATAATTTGTCCAAGAATTTGACAATTTCAATTGTAATTTAATCACATCTTCTATTCCTTTGGGACCATAAATATGCAAATCATTGGTTCGATTGAGCAACATAAATGTAGAAACTAAACCTACCAAACCAAAAAAATGATCACCGTGCAAATGTGAAATAAAAATATGATTTATCTTTGAAAACCGAATCTTATTTTTTCGTAATTGGACTTGCGTTCCCTCACCACAATCAATTAGAAACAGACGATTTCTGATTTCTAAAACTTGTGAAGTTGGATTTGTAATCGTTCGTGGTGTTGCAGCGTAGCAACCAAGTATGGTTAGATTCAATTTTGTGTTAATTCGTTATTGTTATTTGGATCGGAGAAGGTAGTATTCGATTTGATTGAACGTATAATCAAATAAAAGATATCAACTTTTAAAAACTCAAATCTCTTTCAATTTCTTCCATTTCAATAATATCGAATGCTTCTGTAACAGAAGGAACTACAATTAAAGATTTTGGAACCGCATTAAAATCAATATTTTCAGCTACAATCACAAATGATTTTTTGCCTTTTTTATGAATTTTTGACAAATCAGAAAACGCTTTTATTAATACAATTGTAGTTGTTTTATCATTAGTAATATCCAAAATCAAATTCTGATGTTTGTAACTTTCTTGCTGATTGGTCACCTTTTCTATAAAAGCAGTACTATCGCCTTGAGTAGCTTTGAAAACTGTTGTATGTTCTTTAGTATCTAGTTTCATAACAAATAAATTTAATTATTATTGAATTTTTGAAGCTAATAAATAAATAACAGCCATTCGAATAGCAACTCCATTTTCAACTTGGTTCAAAATTAAAGATTGCTGTGAATCGGCAATATCCGAAGTTATTTCTACTCCTCGATTAATCGGTCCCGGATGCATAATAACAATTTCTTTATTTAGTGAATCTATAAGTGTTTTATCAACACCATATTGTTGCGAATATTCCCTTGTTGAAGGAAAAAAGTTCACATCCATTCGTTCGTTTTGCACGCGCAACATATTAGCTACATCGCACCATTCTAATGCTTTACGTAAATTAGATTCAACTGAAACTCCAAGTGATTCAATATGTCTAGGAATTAGTGTTTTAGGCCCGCAAACTTTCACTTCGGCGCCTTGCATTTGCAAAGCATATATATTAGAAAGAGCCACTCGGGAATGCAAAACATCACCAACAATAACCACTTTTTTTCCAGCTACTTCTCCTAATTTCTCCCGAATTGAATAACTGTCTAATAAAGCTTGTGTTGGATGTTCGTGTGCGCCATCTCCAGCATTGATAATACTTGCTTTTATATTTTGTGATAAAAAGTGTGCCGCTCCGGGATTGGCGTGTCGCATTACCACCATATCCACTTTCATTGAAAGTATATTATTAACAGTATCGATTAAGGTTTCTCCTTTTTTTACTGAAGATTGTGCAGCAGAAAAACTAATTACATCGGCAGAAAGCCTTTTTTGTGCCAATTCAAAAGAAAGTTTCGTGCGTGTACTATTTTCAAAAAATATATTGGCTATCGTAATATCTCTTAATGTAGGTACTTTTTTAATGGGTCTGTTAATGACTTCTTTAAAATGATCGGCGGTTTCAAAAATAAGGTCAATATCATTTTTGGTGATATTTTTTATTCCTAATAAATGATTTACACTTAGTTCGCTCATTTTTTATAGTGTTGGTTGTTTATTTGTCGTTGGAATCAAATAAACAGCATCTTCGCCATCTTGTTCTTTCCAACATACTTTTACTTTTTCATTATTTATGGCATCAACTTGGCGACCTCTATAATCAGGTTGAATTGGTAAATCGCGACTAAATCTTCGGTCTATCATGGTTAAAAGTTCAATTGATGAAGGCCTTCCGAAAGACTGAATCGCTGTTAATGCTGCACGAATGCTTCTTCCTGTGTATAAAACGTCGTCAATAAAAACTATCTTTTTATCTTCAACAATAAAATTAATTTGTGTTATATTGGCTTCTAATACTTTATCATTTCTACGGAAATCATCTCTAAAAAAGGTAATATCAAGATAACCCAAAGCAATATTGGAAATTTTATATTCGTTTTCTAATAAAGATTTTAGACGTTCTGCTAAGAAAGTTCCACGCGGTTGAATTCCAATGAGAATTGTATTTGAAAAATCTAAATGTTTTTCAACCAATTGACAAGCCAAACGATTAAGAATGATATTAACTTCCTTTGAAGTGAGCAATACTTTTTGACTCATATTGAAGTATTTTGTTTGGTTATGCAAAGATATAATTTTTTTTGGAGACTTAGGTTATTGATTTTTACAGATATAAAAATAATTTATCCAACATCATAAAAAAAAGAAAACTCCTGATTTCTCAAGAGTTTTTGATTAAACTGTATAAAATAAAAGTTAAGAATACATTTTAGTTCTCAATTCTTGAACGCCTTCATTGTCTAAATATTCGTCAAAAGTCATGTATCTATCAATTGCTCCTTTTGGTGTTAATTCAATCACGCGATTACCAACAGTTTGTGAAAATTCGTGATCATGTGTTGTGAAAATAACAGAACCTTTGAAGTTTTTAAGAGAATTATTGAATGCGGTAATCGACTCTAAGTCCAAGTGATTAGTAGGTTCATCAATCATTAAAACATTGGCACGTTGCATCATCATTCTTGACAACATACAACGCACTTTTTCTCCTCCAGATAATACCTTACTAGTTTTCAAAGCTTCTTCACCTGAAAAAATCATTTTCCCAAGAAATCCACGAATATTAACTTCGTCACGCTCTTCTTCGGTTTTCACCCATTGTCTTAACCAATCTACCAATGTGTAATCATTTTCAAAGAAAGAGTGATTGTCAACTGGTAAATAGGATTGGTTTGTAGTTACACCCCAATCAAAATTTCCCGAATCTGGTTTTTGCAAACCATTCAAAATATCATAAAAAGCAGTTGTAGCTCTTGAATCTTTTGAAAATAAAATAATTTTATCTCCTTTTGCCATATTCAAATCTACACCTGTAAACAAAATATCGCCATCAACAGAAACACTCAAATTTTGTACATTTAATATTTGGTCACCTGCTTCCCTTTCTTGATCGAATATAATAGCAGGATAACGACGACTTGAAGGTTTTATTTCAGAAATATTCAATTTAGAAATCATTTTCTTACGAGAAGTAGCTTGCTTTGATTTGGCAACATTCGCACTAAAACGACGGATAAATTCTTCTAATTCTTGTTTCTTTTCTTCTGCTTTTTTGTTTTGTTGTGCCCTTTGTTTTGCTGCCAGCTGACTTGATTCGTACCAGAAGGTATAATTTCCTGAATAGTGGTTTATTTTACTAAAATCAATATCAGAAATATGAGTACAAACGGCATCTAAAAAGTGTCTGTCGTGAGAAACTACAATTACCGTATTTTCATAATTTGCCAAGAAATTTTCTAACCAAGCGATTGTTTCAAAATCCAAATCGTTGGTAGGCTCATCCATAATAAGCAAATCAGGATTTCCAAAAAGTGCTTGCGCCAATAAAACACGAACTTTCATTTTTCCTTCTAAATCGGCCATTAAAGTATAATGACTGTCTTCACTAATTCCAAGATTTGACAACATTGAAGCGGCATCAGAATCGGCATTCCAACCATTCATTTCTTCAAATTGCACTTGCAACTCCCCTATTCTATCTGCGTATTTATCATCATAATCGGCATACAAAGCTTCCATTTCTTTTTTAACGGCATACAAAACTTTGTTTCCCATCATCACCGTTTCCAAAACCGTGCTTTCGTCAAACATATTATGGTTTTGATTTAAAACCGACATCCGTTTTCCTGGTTCCAGGTGAATGTGTCCAGCTGTAGGATCCATCTCACCTGTAATAATCTTTAAAAAAGTTGATTTTCCCGCACCGTTTGCGCCAATAACACCATAAATATTTCCGTGTGTAAAGACCGTGTTTACCTCGTCAAACAGAATTCTTTTGCCAAACTGAACTGATAAATTATTAACTGACAACATTGATTTACTATTTTAAATAAAATTTTTGCAAAAGTAGAAAAAATACCTGAATTTGAACCAATTCACTGATCTAAAAAGCCGTTTTCTTTAATTTAACTATCTATTAACATTGAATATAGAATGTACTCAATAATTTTGTATGAATGGTTATGAAGATAAAATTACATAAATCGTCCTTTTTACTATTATTTCCCTCTATACTTCTTCTGTTTTTGAGTTCTTGTAATAAAGGATTTAAATCCAACGATTATCGGGCATATTTTGGTGGGGAAATTACAAATCCTACCAATCGATTCGTATATTTCTCTAAAAATGGTGTTGTAATTGATACTATACCTCTTCAAAAAGACAATACCTTTTTTATCCAATTCGATTCTTTAGCTCCAGGAATGTACTCTTTTAAGCATGATCCAGAATATCAATATGTCTATTTTGATAAAAATGACAGTATTATGGTTCACATAAATTCCAAAGATTTTGATGAATCTATTATTTTTTGTGGAAGAGGCGATACAAAAAATAATTATTTGATGGAATCGTATTTAAAGAACGAATCAGATAAAGAAAAAATGTTTAGTGTGTATGATTATGATATTTCAAAATTTACATCAAACACAGATTCAGTATACCAATCTAACAAAAAATATTACAATATTAATAAGAATGACATAAAATGGAGTAAAGAATTTGATGAATATGCGAAAGCTTCACTAGATTTTAATTACTACTCTAAAAAAGAATTGTATCCTGTTATTCATAAACTTAGAACAGCTGAGGATGTATTTGAAAAATTGCCAAATTATTATTATAATTATAGAAAAAATATCGATTTTAATAACGTAGAATTATCTACTTATTCCCCTTTTGTAATCTATTTATTGCATTTATTGAACAATGTTGGCGCTGTAAAATACCATAATCATTTTTCAGATGTTGATTTGGCATTAACAACAAACATAAATAAATTGTATATTGCAGATACTTTGATTAAAAATGAAAAAGCCAAAAACAGCATCCTCAATAATATTGCTTTTTCATATTTGTTGGAAGATCAAAATATTGTAAACAATAAGAAATTTCTTGAATCCTATAAAAAATTCTCAACTGATAATAGCAAAAAAAATGAAATTCTAAAGATTGGAAATTCCATTCAACTATTAATTAATGGAAATCAATTGCCAGAAGTAAACCTTTTAGATAAAGATGGATTAACCGTTTCGTCTAATTCATTTATCAAGAAAAAAACTGTTTTGTTCTTTTATACAAAAGAAGCTTTAACTCATTTAGCAGCTGCTCACAAAAAAGTATTGGCATATAAATCAAAATACCCCGATTTTCAATTCATCGCAATAAATCTAGACAATCAACAAGACGAATGGGTTGATTTGTTGTCAAAATACAAATTTGAAGGAATTCAAGAATACCGTTGTGCCAATTTTGAAGATATTAAAAACAAATGGGCAATTACTAAAATACATAGAGCATTAATTTTGGACACAAATGGTAAAATTAAAAATGCATTTACGAATTTATTCGATGTTACATTTGAAAAAGAGTTAAAGTAGATTTATTATACTACAGCAATAAAAAAATGATTTATATATAATTTTTTTTTAATTAACCTTTTTTGATAGCTATTTATTTCCTTTTTCGAAATCAGCAATAAACTGAGCCAAACCTAAGTCAGTTAAAGGATGTTTCAGTAATCCTAATATTGCAGAAAGTGGTCCAGTCATAACATCAGCACCAATTTTTGCACAATTCACAATGTGCATTGTATGTCGCACGGAAGCTGCAAGAATTTGAGTTTCATAACCATAATTATCATAAATCAAGCGGATTTCTTCTATCAAAGCCAACCCATCTGTGGACACATCATCTAACCTTCCGATAAATGGAGATACGTAGGTTGCACCAGCTTTTGCTGCCAACAAAGCTTGTCCTGCTGAAAACACTAAAGTCACATTAGTACGAACTCCTTTGTCAGAGAAATACTTACACGCCATAACTCCTTCTTTGGTCATTGGCAATTTAACTACTATTTGTGGGTGTAAATCAACTAATTCTTCTCCTTCGCGAATCATTCCGTCATAATCAACTGCATTTACTTCGGCACTTACATCACCATGAACACTTTTACAAATGTCGATATAATGTTTAAAAATATTATTTTTTCCAGTGATTCCTTCTTTTGCCATCAAGGATGGATTTGTAGTAACCCCATCAAGAACTCCAAGAGCTTGAGCAGATTTTATCTCGTTTAAATTTGCTGTATCAATAAAAAATTTCATAGGTGTCGTTTTAAATAATAATAGTTTTTAAATTTGATGCTAAATTACAATTTATAATGGTTCATAAGCATTTTTTCATAGACTTTATCAGGCAAAATTCTCTTTAAAACAATAGAAAATTTTTGAAAAAGACTTCCCACTTTATAATGAATTTTAGGATTTGATGTTTGAATAATATTAAAAATAACTTGTGCTATTTCAACTGGATTATTCCCTTTATCTACTTGTTCGTTCATCATTTTTAAAGTAGCTCCATAAGAAGCTTCATAGACAGAATCTTTAATAATTGGTGCGTGGAATCTTCCCAAAGCTATATTAGTTACAAAATCTCCTGGAGCTAGATTTACTATGTTGATTCCGAAAGGCTTAACTTCCATGTTTAATGATTCTGTGATAAGCTCTAATGCTCCTTTTGAAGCAGAATAAATTCCACGGTATGGCAATCCCATATAGCCTGCAATGGAAGTAATATTGATTATTAAGCCTGATTTCTTAGAACGCATTTGCGGTAAAACAGCTTTAATTACTTCAATAGGTCCAAAAAAATTAGTTTCAAAGTTGTTTTTGATTTCTTGAGAAGGAATTTCTTCTATTGGCCCTGTAATTCCTACTCCAGCATTATTAATTACAATATCTAATTTTCCTGAAAGTTCTATTATTTTTAGAACTGTCTTTATAATAGATTCAGTATTTCGAACATCTAACAGAAGTAATGGAAATAAAGAGTTGGTAATTTGATCTGGATTTCTGCTGGTTCCATAAACAATAAATCCTTTGTTGTGCAAAAATTCTCCAATGGATTTTCCAATTCCTGATGAAGCACCAGTTATTAAAACAACTTTGGTCATAAACTATTTATTTATAATTAATTACTTAAAATAATTTTAAGAATGTAAATATAGTTATTTAAGGGAATTGTAAATATGATTTTGAAAATCAAGTGTTATTAAATATTCCATATTGCAGTGAGAATCACTTTTTTTTATTTAAAAAAAAATTGAAGCCAAAAGCGGGTGAAAAAGTATGGAAAATTGTATCGCGTTACTTGAAAAAAAATCCTCCAAATTGGAAGATTACTTTTATTAAAAAAGGCAAGCGACCTACATCGCATCGCTCAACCACTTACCCTTGCTATGTTCCCATCCTGGGGGATTTCGCAGGAGCAGATCGTGTAGGACTTGCCGTTGCAAATATACAATTTATTTGTATTTTTACAACCGAATTAATAATCTTTTGTTTTGTATCTTGCAGGGCATTTAAAAATCATTATGAAAAATTATAAACTACTATCAATCATTCTATTAGGCACAATTATTGTTAGTTGCAACGGGTCAAAATCGGCAACTGAAAAATATTTTAGTTTTGATGATAGCAAATTTAATACTGAATACATAAATGGGGACAAACTTTCTTTACAATTATTGAATGTGGAAAACAAAAAAATTGACAGTATCGTTTATTTTGTAAATGAGAAAAAAATTGAAACTAAGAAAGATTTAGAAGCAGTTACTTTTAATTTGAAAGATCAAAAATTAGGCTATCAAAACTTAAAAGCGATAGTTTATTTTGATGATGAAAATCAAGAAATAACCTCTCGGGTAGAAATGGTTTCTGATATTACGCCTAAATTAATGAAATTCACTATTGTAAATACGTATCCACATGATATAACTTCATTTACAGAAGGTTTGGAATTTTTTAGAGACACATTATATGAAGGAACTGGACTTCGTGGCTTTTCTAATTTATTGAAAATAGATTACAAAACAGGTAAAATTTATAAGTCTTTGAAGTTGGATGCTGGTTATTTTGGTGAAGGAATTACTTTTATTAATAACAAACTTTATCAATTAACATGGGAAGAAAAAATAGGTTTTATTTACAACGTTGATAGTTGGAAAGTTGAAAAAACTTTCGCATTTGACAAGCCAATTGAAGGTTGGGGACTTACAAATGACGGAAAATACATTTATCAATCAGATGGGACAGAGAAAATTTGGAAAATGAACCCAGAAACTCAAAAAATGATTGATTATATAAATGTATATTCTGGAAGCAGCAAAATTAAAAGCGTGAATGAATTGGAATACATCAATGGTAAAATTTACAGTAATATTTGGCAAAAAGATGCTATTGCTATTGTAAACATTGAAAACGGCAAAGTTGAAGGAATTTTGAATATGTCTAATTTACGAAAATTAGTAAAAAATAAGGATGCAGAAGTACTAAATGGAATTGCTTACAATACGAAAACGAAAACTATTTTTGTAACTGGTAAAAAATGGGATAAGATTTTTGAGATTAAAGTTTCGGAATAGTTTTAGATTTTAGACATAAAAAAAACCGTCTTTTTTAACAAAGACGGTTTTATTATTTTGGTATCTAATTAATCTTTTTGAGATTTAAGAGCAAGGTTGTAAATTACAAGTCCAAATCCAATTTTGTTGATAGCATCAGCAATGTTGTAAACAACATCAATTTGTAGACCTAATCCGTCAACAATACCATCGTACCATCCTGTAGTACCTAACATATATCCTAATGGATAAATAGCCCAACCTACAAGTACGAACCAACAT
>SHWW01000014.1 GCA_009693635.1 Flavobacteriaceae bacterium | reverse complement strand
CTCTCACAAATTTTTTGATTTTATTTTTCTAAAATCTTTAACCATTTGTCAGCCGCTCAAATAAACAATCTCTGTTTCAATGCGGGTGCAAAAATAAACAGTTAATGCAATTGTACAACGCTTTTTTAAAGTTATTTTTAAAGTGTCTTATAAGTCGCTGGAAGGGAGTTTATTGGAGTTAATTTTCAAAAAAAATAAAAGATAATATACCCTTAATTGTTGCTTATTAAAAGAAAAAGTTCGTGAAAGATTCCTATATCTAATCACGCAGATTGAAGCAGAAATACCCAAATAAAAAAAGAGTTTTTATAAAAAAACCCTTTTTGAATTAAAAAACCAACTTTTAAAATGAAGAATTAAAATGGTATAATGGAAATACCTGCTGGAAAAAATTTAATTATTTGTTGATTTCGCTCGCTTTTGAATACCAATAATCTGATAATTTATCATACAATATTGGAACTGCAGGAGCTTGTTTTACTAATCTTCCGCTGTTGAATGCGCGTTCCAAAATGGTTTCTATGAGGTAATCTTCATTGACTTCGTATGGAGCATAACCTGTTTTTAGGCTAATATCAAATAATCGGGCTGTGGTATTTGACCAAAATGCTTTCCAACCGCTTTTGTGCTCTCTTATTAAATCATAGGTGGTTTGACCTGTTTGTCGGCAGATTAATTTGACCAGAATTTGCCCTTGTTTGCGAGATAATTTTTTGAGTTTATCGGTAAATTCATTCTCGATATAGTTTTCAATGATTTTAAAATATTTTCGTTT
The DNA here is from genome assembly GCA_009693635.1 of Flavobacteriaceae bacterium. GTDB lineage: Bacteria > Bacteroidota > Bacteroidia > Flavobacteriales > Flavobacteriaceae > Flavobacterium. The sequence goes on along the minus strand of SHWW01000014.1, from coordinate 31,186 downwards.
GTCTTTGTTTGATTTAAGAATAGCCATGTTTTTATTCAAGCCTGTCAATCTTTCAGAAGCGATTTTTGCAAATGGATATACTTTGTAAACTCGGTTTTGAAGAATCAAAAATTGTTTTTTACTTTCAGGATCAAGTTTGTATTTGTGAATTACGACCTCTTCCAAAAGGATTGGGTCTTTTAGAATAGTGTCATTTTCTTCGCTAAATTCTTGAACTTTCAGCGAGTCGTTTTTAACTACTTGAGCAAAACAACTTAAAGAAAGTAGAAGACAAAAAAGTATATAGTGAGCTATTTTCATTTGAAACGTTATTTATTTGTAAAATTATACTTTATATATAACAAGTGTGATGCCAAATTTATAAATTAGCAAAAAAAAAATAGTTTATGAGTGCAAAATCGATATTGAAAGATACGTCAATTACTTTTTTAGAGCAGTATTTAAATAATGCATCTCCAACAGGATTTGAGGCTGAAGGCCAGAAGATTTGGATGGATTATTTAAAACCATATGTGAATACTTTTATCACGGATACATACGGTACGGCTGTAGGAGTTATTAATCCTGACGCACCTTACAAGGTGGTTATTGAGGGTCATTCAGATGAAATTTCTTGGTATGTGAATTATATTTCGGAGGACGGATTAATATATGTTATAAGAAATGGCGGTTCAGATCATCAAATTGCGCCTTCAAAAATTGTAAATATCCATACTAAAAACGGTATTGTGAAAGGTGTTTTTGGTTGGCCTGCCATTCATACTCGAAATCGAGATAAAGAGGAAAATCCAAAAATTAGCAACCTTTTTATTGATACGGGTTGTGATAATAAAGCAGCTGTTGAAAAAATGGGAATTCATGTGGGCTGCGTAATTACGTATCCTGATGAGTTTATGATTATAAACGAAAATAAATTCGTTTGTCGTGCCATTGACAATAGAATTGGAGGTTTCATGATTGCTGAAGTAGCGCGTTTACTTCACGAAAACAAAGTGAAATTGCCTTTTGGATTATACATCACTAACTCTGTTCAAGAAGAAGTGGGACTTCGTGGTGCTGAAATGATTACGAAAACTATAAAACCAAATGTGGCAATTGTAACGGATGTTTGCCACGATACCTCAACGCCAATGATTGATATGAAAATTGAAGGTGAGATAAAAATTGGAAAAGGTCCCGTTATTACTTATGCCCCTGCCGTTCAAAATAATTTAAGAGAATTGATTTTAGAGGCTGCTTTGGCAAATGAAATTCCGTTTCAAAGATTGGCATCGTCACGAGTTACAGGAACAGACACCGATGCTTTTGCGTATAGTAATGGCGGTGTGGCGTCGGCACTAATTTCACTTCCTTTAAGATACATGCATACAACTGTCGAAATGGTGCATCGTGAAGATGTTGAAAATGTAATTAAATTGATATACGAGAGTTTATTAAAAATTGAAAACAACGAATCGTTTTCCTATTTTAAATAAGACTTAAATGATTTTTAAAACAAATAAAGGGCAAGCTGAATCGATTAACCCTTTATATTTTTGTAAATAATGCAAAAAAAAGCCATTCTCTCGAATGGCTTTTTTTGTATAAAATCTAAACTTAGAATTTAAATCTTTTTCTATCTGTTTCTGTTAAATATATTTTTCTCAAACGAATAGATTTTGGAGTAACCTCAACATATTCATCTTTTTGAATGTACTCTAAAGCTTCTTCTAATGAGAAAATGATTGGTGGAATAATCCTAGCTTTTTCATCATTTCCAGATGAACGAACATTCGATTGTTTTTTCTCTTTGGTTACGTTTACACACATATCATCACCACGAGAATTTTCTCCAATTACTTGACCTTCGTAAATTTCGGCATTTGGTTCAACAAAAAACTTACCACGATCTTGCAATTTATCAATTGAATAAGGAATAGCTTTTCCTTTTTCCATAGAAATTAATGATCCTTTGTTACGTCCAGAAATTTCTCCTTTGTAAGGCTCATATCCTATAAAACGGTGTGCCATAATTGCTTCACCAGCAGTTGCAGTTAGCAATTGGTTACGTAATCCAATAATTCCACGAGATGGAATATTAAATTTTATCATCATACGTTCCCCTTTAGTTTCCATGCTCAACATTTCTCCTTTACGTAAAGAAACAAATTCTACCGCTCTTCCTGAAAGTGTTTCTGGTAAGTCGATGGTTAATTCCTCAATCGGCTCACATTTTTTACCATCAATTTCTTTAATGATAACCTGTGGTTGTCCAATTTGCATTTCATACCCTTCTCTTCTCATGGTTTCAATAAGAACAGACAGGTGAAGAACTCCTCGACCAAAAACCATAAACTTATCAGCAGAATCAGTTTCACCCAATTTCATGGCTAAGTTTTTCTCTAATTCTTTTGTCAAACGTTCTCTAATATGACGAGAAGTTACAAATTTACCCTCTTTTCCAAAGAAAGGAGAATCATTAATTGTAAACAACATACTCATTGTAGGCTCATCAATAGAAATAGTTTGTAACGCCTCTGGATTTTCAATATCAGCGATAGTATCACCAATTTCAAAACCTTCTACTCCAACAATAGCGCAAATATCTCCAGCAATTACTTCTTGTACTTTTTTACGACCTAAACCTTCAAAAGTATGTAATTCTTTTATACGTGATTTCATTATTATACCATCTCTCTTACATAAAGATATTGGCATTCCTTCTCTTAATACACCTCTTTCCAAACGACCAATAGCTATGCGGCCAGTAAACGCTGAGAAGTCTAATGAAGTAATTAACATTTGTGGGGTGCCTGAAGAAACTTTAGGAGGGGGTACATTTTCAATAACCATATCCAATAATGCTTCAATATTATCCGTTATGTTCTCCCAATGGTCAGACATCCAGTTATTTTTAGCAGAACCGTAAACAGTTGGAAAATCTAACTGCCACTCTTCTGCACCTAATTCATACATTAAGTCGAAAACTTTTTCGTGAACTTCTTCAGGTGTACAGTTTTCTTTATCTACTTTGTTGATTACAACACAAGGTTTCAAACCTAAGTCAAGTGCTTTTTGTAATACAAAACGTGTTTGTGGCATTGGACCTTCAAAAGCATCAACAAGTAAACAAACTCCGTCCGCCATATTTAATACACGTTCTACTTCACCACCAAAATCGGCATGACCAGGAGTATCGATTATGTTAATTTTTGTTCCTTTGTATACTACAGAAACATTTTTTGAGGTAATTGTGATTCCTCTTTCACGCTCTAAATCGTTGTTATCGAGAATTAGATCGCCTGTGTTTTCGTTATCACGAAATAACTGACAGTAATACATAATTTTATCAACCAAAGTTGTTTTACCATGATCGACATGGGCAATAATTGCAATGTTTCTAATAGATTCCATCTGTTATTTTTAATGGGTGCAAAGGTACATTTTATTTTTACATTTTCCACATTAATTATTGCGTACCGCCTACTTTAGTTAAAGATATTGACTTTATAACTATGATCTTAACGTTAAATTAATAGAAAAATTCCTTTTATAAAGGTTTAGGAAGAGACAAAAACGACAAAAGCTTCCGAAATATCGCAAGCTTTTGTTTATGAAAGTGATTTACTAATTATAGTTTTGCAACGTGCTTAGTTAATTTAGATTTTAAATTCGATGCTTTGTTATCGTGAATGATATTTTTCTTAGCTAATTTATCAATCATAGAAATAATACTTGATAATTTAGATGTTGCATCTGTTTTATCTGTAGCAATTCTTAATGCTTTAATAGCATTACGAGTTGTTTTGTGTTGGTATCTGTTTAATACTCTTCTTTTTTCGTTACTTCTAATTCTCTTTAGAGCTGACTTGTGATTTGCCATTTTACTTGTTTTTTTATTGTAAATTATTTATAAAATATCAGTTAAAAAAGAAAAACCTCCCACAATTATTGACATAATCACTTTGGTTTTAACTAATAAAATTAAAACTCGAGACACCGGTTTGAATTTTACAAAACTTATTTACAACTAATTTGTAGTCCGTGGGAGAATCGAACTCCCATTTCTTGGATGAAAACCAAGTGTCCTAACCGGTAGACGAACGGACCATTATATTACATTAATCATAAACATGTAGTCCGTGGGGGAATCGAACCCCCCTTTCCTGGATGAAAACCAGAGATCCTAACCGATAGATGAACGGACCAAGCTTTTGTAATGCGGATGCAAAAATACAACTATTTTTTATTCGAGCAATAGTTGATGTATTTTTTTTTTGGTTTTTTTAATACGCCTTCGCGAATAACACTCTTCCAACTGATGGAGCGCCAGAAAAAATACAGCTTCCCGCCTCTTCTAATCTATCCAAAGGAACACATCTAATTGTTGATTTGGTCAAATCCTTAATTTTTTCTTCTGTCTCAGGAGTTCCATCCCAATGTGCTGACACAAAGCCACCCTTACTTTCTAAAACTGATTTAAACTCTTCAAAACTGTTAACTTTTGTAACATGGGTGTCTCGATAATATAATGCTCTATCGAACAAATCTTTTTGAATTTGCAACAATAAATCGCAAATATAAATTTCAATTCCATCTTTCGAAACAATTTCTTTAGACAAAGTATCTCGTCTTGCTACCTCAAAAGTCCCGTTATTTAAATCTTTTGGACCTACAGCAATTCTAATTGGCACCCCTTTCAATTCCCATTCAGCAAATTTAAACCCTGGTTTTTGAGTAGTTCTATCGTCATATTTTACAGAAACATTCAATTTCTTTAAAGCCAAAATAACGGAATATACAGCAGTAGAAATTTCATATAATTGCTCGTCTGACTTATAAATCGGAACGATAACCACTTGAATTGGGGCTAAATTTGGAGGCAACACCAATCCTTGATCGTCAGAATGCGTCATTACTAGAGCACCCATCAATCGGGTTGAAACGCCCCAAGAAGTTCCCCAAACATATTCTTGTTTTCCTTCTGGAGTTGCAAATTTAACATCAAATGCTTTTGCAAAATTCTGACCTAAAAAGTGTGATGTTCCTGCTTGCAAAGCTTTACCATCTTGCATTAAAGCTTCTATACAATAGGTTTCATCCGCACCAGCGAAACGCTCGGTCTCCGTTTTTAAACCTTTAATAACTGGCATCGCCATAAAATTTTCAGCAAATTCAGCATATAAGTGCATCATTTTTTCTGATTCCTCGATCGCTTCATCTCTTGTTGCGTGTGCAGTATGCCCTTCTTGCCATAAAAATTCGGCAGTTCTAAGGAACAATCTCGTTCTCATTTCCCAACGCACTACATTTGCCCATTGATTTATTAATAAAGGTAAATCTCTGTATGATTGAACCCATCCTTTATATGTTGACCAAATAATTGCTTCGCTTGTCGGACGAATAATAAGTTCCTCTTCCAATTTTGCATTGGGATCAACCATCAATTTACCTGGTTTGTCAGGGTCATTTTTTAATCGGTAATGAGTTACAATAGCACACTCTTTAGCGAAACCTTCTGCATTTTTCTCTTCTGCTTCAAACATACTCTTAGGAACAAACAAAGGAAAATAAGCGTTTTGATGCCCTGTTTCCTTAAACATACGATCTAATTCTGCTTGCATTTTTTCCCAAATTGCATAACCATAGGGTTTAATTACCATACAACCTCGTACGCCTGAGTTTTCTGCAAGGTCAGCCTTGACAACTAGCTCATTATACCATTTTGAATAATCCTCGGATCTTGCTGTTAAGTTCTTGCTCATGATAAAAAAGTTTGGCACTAAAATTGTTTAACTAAAATTAACTAAATAGTTCCGCAAAACTAACTATTTTTGTAATGACCAACAATAAAAATATGTATATATGAAAACTAATTATTTTTCTTCCGTAAAATCAATCTCAATTTATTCTATAATTGGGTTGATAAGTGTCTTGATGGCTTCCTGTGGATCCTTTAAAAACAGCTCTTATTATGATAAAGATGGTATTTATGGTTATGATGAAAGCATTAATAACAACAAAGTAGAAAATAATCATAGTGATAAATATAAAGAATACTTTAGTTCACTAAGACAAGATAATCAACAAGGAGAAGTTTTTATGGATGTAGATAATTATTCTACTAATAAAGACACTATAAATATTAATAATAACGAAAACTATTCTTCTAGTTATTCTGGATGGGGTAATAACCAACAACCTATTAATGTTACTATATATGACAACAATTGGGGATGGAATAACTTTGGCTATGGTTCTTTTTGGAATTATGGTTGGAATTGGAATTTAGGATGGAATTCTTGGTACGGACCAAGTTTTGGTTATGGTTGGGGTTGGAACAATTGGTATGGCCCTAACTACGGCTTATATGGATGGGGATACAATAATTATTTTAATAATTACTATTATCCTTATTACAATGGAAATTATGGCAATTACTCCTATAGTTATGGAATCAGAGGACGTTCAAGTGGACGTGTTGGAGGTTATTATAATAATGGCATAAGATCTGAAAATGACACTAGAAATAATTATACTATAGGCAGAGGAAACACTGTTTCTAATGGCGTTAGAAATTCAAATGGAATTACACCTCGAAGAAATGAAATATCAACTACAAGAGACGAAATTTCTAATCCAAGAAGTTACACACCAACAAGAACCGAAAATAATACTCCAAGAAATTATACGCCAACAAGATCAGAAACTCCTTCTCCAAGAAGCGAAAGTTATTCTCCTAGTCCTAGTTATGGAGGAGGAAATTTTGGTGGTGGAAGATCAGGTGGCTCTGGAGGTGGAGGAAGAAGATAATAGGTGATTTATTTTAAATAGTATTTAATAATTCTAATGAAAATGAAAAAAAATATAATACTAATTATTTTGGGGTTCTATAGCTCATTTATTTATTCTCAAGATATTTCAGATGCTCTTAGATTTTCTCAGGACAATTTAAACGGAACAGCTCGTTACAGAGCAATGAGCGGAGCCTTTGGCGCACTTGGAGGTGATTTTTCCTCTTTGAATGTTAATCCTGCAGGATCTGCAATTTTTTCAAATAATCAAATTGCTTTGACTTTCAATAATTATGGAATTAAAAATAAGTCTAATTATTTCGGAACTTCAGTTGATGAAAACAGTTCTTCATTTGATTTAAATCAAGCTGGAGGAGTTTATGTTTTTAAAAATGAAGATACTAAAAGTGATTGGAAAAAATTTAGTATTGCTTTGAATTATGAAAATGCAAACAATTTTAATAACTCTATTTTTTCTGCTGGTACAAATACTTCAAATTCTATTGGAGATTATTTTAAGTATTATGCAAACTTAAATGGCGGGGAATCATTAACAAATCTTCAATTGCAAACTGGAGAAAGTATATCTAGTTTATATAGCTATTTAGGTTCAAATTATGGATTTGGTGCACAACAAGCATTTTTAGGCTACCAGGGATTCATTATTGATCCTGCAGCAAATTATAATGAAAATTCAAATAGAAATTATGTGTCATTAATCCCAACTGGCGGAAACTATTATCAAGAAAATTATATCCAGTCAAATGGATACAATGGAAAACTTTCCTTTAATTCATCAGGGCAGTATAAAGATAAATTATATTTCGGAATTAATTTAAATTCCCATTTTGTAGATTACAGCCAAACTACACGTTTCTATGAAGAAAATTCAAATAATCTTCTATCAGGAGTGCAGCGTTTACAATTTGACAATGAACTAACAACTTATGGAAATGGATTTTCAATTCAGTTAGGGGCAATTGCTAAAGTAACTAAAGAGGTTCGTTTTGGTTTGGCTTATGAATCGCCAACTTGGTATCAATTAAATGATGAATTATCTCAAGGTTTGGCAGTAGTTAATGCAGATGCATTGGGCGAATTACCAATAGATTATGTAAATCCTAAAATAATTAATGTTTACAAACCTTATCAATTACAAACTCCTGGAAAATGGACAGGTAGTTTTGCTTATATTTATGAAAAAACAGGCTTATTAAGCATTGACTATTCATTAAAAGATTATAGCAATACTCAATTCACACCAAAAGATGATTTCAGAAATGCCAATAGGGAAATGAGTAACTTACTTGGCCTATCTAGTGAATTAAGAATTGGTGCCGAATATAGAATTAAAGAATTAAGTTTAAGAGCAGGTTATAGAACGGAGCAAAGTCCTTATAAAAATGGAAAAACCATTGGTGATTTGAGAGGATTTTCTACTGGTTTTGGATATAATTTTGGAGGATCCAAATTAGATTTAACCTATTCTCATATTCAAAGAGATTCCCAAAAGCAATTTTTTAATGTAGGAATGACAGATCACGCAAATATAAATACTAGAGCAAACAATATAACTATAACCTTGTCATTTGAATTATAAAATATTATAAAAACACTTGTTTTAAATTTATTTATTTTTATTTGAATGAAAATTCATATTTATAAAAGTATATGTATTTTATTAAATAAAGTATTAATTTCTTTGTTAACTTAAAAACGTAATAAATTTCCAAACATTGCTTAAAAATAAACTTGTCCGATTTTACAATCAATAAATTTAAATAAAAAAAGCGCCTAGTTTCTCAAGCGCTTTATAAAAATTAAAATCTAATTTTATTTTTTTTCTGCCATTTTAGCACAACACCCTGCTTTTTTTTCTTTCTCGCAAGATTTTATTTCTTTTTTAGCTTTTTCTTTTGGTTTTTTGTCTTGTGCATCCATATTGATAGAAACCGACAAGAGTGCTACTGCTATAACTAATAATAAATTTTTCATTTTGATTTATTTAAATTGTTTTTTTAACTATAATAACTAGTGTAAAAATAAATAATAATTTACAAAAACTATCGCTTTTTAGAAAAATATTTTAATTAAATAAAAACCTTAATTTTAAAAACCCATTCGACTTCATCAATATCAATTCATAAAACAAAAACTATTTATAAAAATATGTAATACCATATATTAAATATCCTAAAAGATATGTCTCTTGAAATCCTTCTAGTAATTTAAATATTTTTCTATTACTCAATTTACAAGTCTACATATATAAATATTTCATTCTTGTTTTTGGTTACATAGTATTCCGCAATTAAAATAATTATCTTCAAGTTAAAATAATTAATTTAATCTATTTTATTTTTAGATATTTGTATAAATAAAACAACCCATGAAAAAAAATACCTCTTTAATTCTGTTCGTAATTTTCACCGTAATTAGTTTTGCACAAGAACTACCGAAAAAATATCTAAATACAATTTCTAAAGACGCATTAAAAACAAACCTTGACATTGTTGCTTCCAATGAAATGGAAGGTCGGGAAACAGGCTCCAAAGGGCAAAAGAAAGCTGGGGATTATTTGATTTCTCAATATAAAAAATCTGGTATTTCATTTCCGAAAGGCGCAACAAATTATTATCAAAAAGTGCCAGCATCATTTCTAAACGCAAAATATAAAGAAAATTTACCCGATTCTGAAAACATTTGGGCATTCATAGAAGGTTCCGAAAAACCAGATGAAATCATTGTAATTTCTGCTCATTATGATCACGTAGGGATAAAAAACGGGATAGTTTTCAATGGTGCCGATGACGATGGTTCTGGAACTGTGGCTGTATTAGAAATTGCAAAAGCATTTCAAATTGCCAAAAATGAAGGACATGGTCCAAAACGTTCTATACTATTTCTTCACGTAACTGGCGAAGAACATGGGCTTCACGGCTCTCGTTTCTATTCAGAAAACCCTTTGTTCCCATTATCAAACACAATTACAGATATCAATATCGATATGATTGGACGGCGTGATGAAGCCCATAAAGACTCTAATAATTATGTCTATTTAATCGGTTCCGACTACCTTTCAACGGATTTATTCAACATTTGCGAAGCCGCTAACAAGAACTTTATCAACCTCAACATCGATTATACGTTCAACGACCGAAACGATCCCAACCGATTTTATTATCGCTCCGACCATTACAATTTTGCCAAAAACGGTATTCCATCGGTATTCCTTTTCAATGGCGTTCACGCCGATTACCACAAATCAACCGATACTCCCGACAAAATAGAATTTGATGCTTTAGCAAAAAGAGCTCAGTTTGCCTTTGCCATTGCTTGGGAGTTGGCTAACCGAGAAAACCGCCCCTTTGTTGATAAAGACGGAAATTAAGCTACTGGATTTAATTTGGGTATTGCTCTCGTTTTCAAAGATAGTGGTAAAAAACCTTTTTCAATAAACTCGGCCAGGGATGCGTTTCAATTCACAAATAAAAATGTTTGATTTTCGCTGCTATCCCTCACACAAGACAAAGATAAAAAATAAAGCTAAATCAAACTTTATATATAAAAAAACCATTTTACAAAAGTAAAATGGTTTTATAAAAAAGAGCCGGCGGAGGGACTCGAACCCACGACCTGCTGATTACAAATCAGCTGCTCTAGCCAACTGAGCTACGCTGGCGACTTATTGTGCAAATATAAAATTGAATTTCTAAAATCCAAAATAAATTTTACCTTTTATAAAAACTTAATATTATTGTAAACTATTGATTTTAGCAATCAATTGATTTGCAACTTGTTCCAATTCAACATTGATTTGTTTGAAGTGAGATTTTTTGTTTTCAACGTTTTTTGCGTTTACTTTAGTGATCAAAGTATCAAAACTTAAAATAGTTTCATCAATCAATGCATTTGTCTCATCTGTTGGTTTTCCTGTTGTAGCGATTTCATATAAGTAAACTGCTTCAATAATATCTCCTAAAACATAGTTAATGTCTTTTTTTAAATTTTTAACGTTTGCCATTTTATATTTTTTTAATTTGAAATTTAAATTTTTGTCTGCAAAAGTACATATAAACTTTCTATAACCGACTACGAAATATAAATTTCTAATAATGCAGCTTTTCCAAATAAAGTATAATTATTTAATGCTGCAGGAATTAAAACAGTATCTCCTTTTTTATAACAACAAATAACCTTATCACATTCCAATTGAAACGTTCCTTCTGTACACATATAGACCGTGAAAGATTCTGAAGTTTTAGAAACTTTTATCGTTCCGTCAAGTGGTAAATAATTTGTAGTAAAATAAGGACAATTTACCATTTCATTGGATTTGTTTGTCTCTTTTGCATAGGCTTTATGCGTTTCTACTTTATCGTAATTGATTGCATCTAAAGCCAAATCAATATGCAATTCTCTCAAATTACCTTCCGCATCGACTCTGTCAAAATCATATAATCGATACGTAATATCAGACGTTTGTTGGATTTCCGCAACTACCAATCCAGCGCCAATTGCGTGAACCGTTCCAGTTTCAAGAAAGAAAACATCGCCAGTTTTAACTTTTACCTCTTCTAATAAATCAAGTAAGGTTTTGTTTCTCAAATGTGCAACGTATTCTTGTGCATTTGATTTTTCTTTGAAACCTAAAATAATTCTTGCATTTTCATCGGCTTGCATAATGAACCACATTTCGGTTTTTCCAAAGGAATTGTGCCGTTTTTGTGCCAATTCATCATTTGGATGTAGTTGAATTGATAAATCGGTTTTAGCATCTAAATATTTGAATAACAACGGAAATTGCTTTCCGAATTTATTATAAACTGATGTCCCTAATACTTCTTCAGGGTGATTTTCAATTAATTCTAAAAGTGATTTTCCTTTCAGAACTCCGTTGGAAACAATGCTAACATACCCTTCCACGGAAGATAATTCCCAACTTTCTCCGGTTATAGGAGAAGTTATTGGTTTATTAAGTTCTGTTCTTAATTTTTCACCACCCCAAATTCTTTCTTTCAGAATCGGGTCAAATTGCAATGGATAACTTTCAAATTTCATGACAAAATTAATTTTTTAATGGCGTCAAGAGCTTTTGAAATGTGTTTTGTAGCCAACATACTATCAAAAACCATAACAATAATTCCCTCTTTATTAATCACATAAGTCACTCTTCCTGGTAATAATCCAAACATTCCTGAAGGAACACCAAAAAGGTTTCGGATTTTTTTATTAGAATCTGACAGAAGGATAAAAGGAAGTTTGTACTGCTTCGTGAATTTTTGATGTGCAGCTACGCTATCGCTACTAACTCCAATTATCTCAGTGCCTAAATCGATGAAATCTTCATATTGATCACGGAAACTACACGCTTGAGCAGTACAACCCGGAGTATTGTCTTTTGGGTAAAAATAAAAAACAACTGGCTTTTTACCTATAATATTCTGGCTATCAAAAGTAGCGCCATTAGTATCTATAGCAACAAAATTTGGTACTTTATCTCCTACTTTCAATTCCATTATTCTCCTTTATAGGTTACAAAATTTCGTGGTGTTTCATATAAAACCACTTCCAAATCAAATTCAGGTTGTATTCTACTTCTGATTTTATTCCAAATCACAACCACAATATTTTCGGCTGTTGGATTTAAATCTTGAAATTCCGGAACATCCAAATTTAAATTCTTATGGTCAAATTTATTTTCAATTTCCTCTTTAATGATATCTGAAAGGAATTTAACATCCATAACATAACCCGTTTCAGGATCTATCTGTCCCGTGACGCTAACTGTCATATCATAATTATGACCATGGAAATTAGGATTGTTGCACTTACCAAAAATTGCGTCATTTTTTTCAAATGTCCAATCTTTTCTATGTAAACGGTGTGCCGCATTAAAATGGGCTTTTCTACTTATGGTAACTTTCATATTTTTGTTTTTATATTTTGGAAATCAGCTTCTAAAATAAAATATTTTAATACTACTAAATTTTATGATCTTCTAAGTAATGGTAGAATTCATCGAAAATTATTTTAAACCAAATCGTATATAATTCAGGATGAAGAATTATATCTTCTTTTATGGCTTCAATTTTCATCCATTTCCAACTTTCAACTTCTTCATTATTTATTTGAGGTTCTTCATTAAAATAACCTATCATCACGTGATCCAGTTCATGTTCAGTCAAACCATTATCAAACGGAGCTTTATAAATAAAATGAAACAACTCTTTTAATTCTGCTTCAAAACCCATTTCCTCTCTCAATCTTCTGGTTCCTGCTTCAATATTGGATTCCCCGACTCTTTGATGGCTACAACATGTATTTGTCCATAATAAAGGAGAGTGGTATTTTTGATGTGCTCGTTGTTGGAGCATAATTTCATTATTGTCATTCAAAATAAAAACAGAAAAGGCACGATGCAAAAATGCTTTTTCGTGTGCTTCCATTTTTTCCATCGTTCCTATTGGTTCATCCAATTCATTAACCAATATTACTTGTTCTTCTATCATAAAATATTTATTGATTGTCAAAAATACAAAAAAAGAAATGGTATTTAGTCAGATTTTGAAATTGTGACAAGTTTAACGAATGACGAATGGTTTTTCAATAAAAAAACTGCAAACGAATATTTCTATTGTATTTGCAGTTCTAAAATCTCATTTATCTCAATACATTACTATTACAAAATATAATCAGTATTTATAAAATTCGATTCTTTACTATTTAACAAAGCCTGCAAAATTTCATTATTATACTCATTATCTTTAGACGCTACGAAAGTCCGAATTGAGAACGAACGTAAAGCATCGTGAATACTTAAAGTTCCTACAGCAGAATCTTTTCTACCTGTAAACGGATATACATCTGGACCTCGTTGGCAAGAACTATTTAAGTTTACTCTAGTTACTAAATTCACTAAAGTATCAATAAGTGGCGCAATAGTATTAATATCTTTTCCAAACAAACTCACTTGCTGCCCATAATTAGATTCCGCCATATCTTTCAATGGTTCTTGTATATTTTTGAAAGTCAAAATGGGCACAACAGGTCCAAATTGCTCTTCGTGATATACTCTCATTTCCTTATTTACTGGATATAAAATAGCTGGAAAAATATAATTATCGGAATGTTGACCGCCTTTAGCATTGATTACTTTGGCCCCTTTACTTGTGGCATCTTCAATTAATTCTTGAATATAAGCAGGTTTATCTTTTTCCGGTAATGGTGTTAAAAAAACCGATTTATCCCAAGGATTTCCATAAGTAAGCGCATCTACTTTAGCAGCAAATCTTTTATTAAATTCCTCTGCAATGGATTCGTGAACATATAAAATTTTCAATGCGGTACATCGTTGACCATTAAACGATAAACTTCCGGCAACACATTCTTGAATTGCCAAATCCAAATCGGCATCAGCCAAAACAATCGCTGGATTTTTAGCTTCTAAACCTAAAATTAAACGCAATCTGTTTTTATTTGGATGTTGATCTTGCAATGCTATTGCTGATTTACTATTTCCAATTAAAGCCAAAATTGATATTTTGCCCGATTCCATAATTGGCGAAGCAACATCACGACCTCTTCCGTAAACAATATTGATAACTCCTTTTGGAAAACTGCTTCTGAAAGCCTCTAACAAAGGGGAAATTAATAAAACGCCATGTTTTGCAGGCTTAAAAATCACCGTATTTCCCATTATTATTGCAGGAATTAGCAAGGAAAAAGTTTCGTTTAAAGGATAATTGTATGGCCCAAGACACAAAACAACTCCCAGCGGTCCGCGTCGAACCATTGCATTAATACCTTGACTTTTTGTAAATCGAGCACTATTTCTATCTAATTTTTTATAATCTTCAATCGTATCAATTATATATTCAACCGTTCTATCGAATTCTTTTTCAGAATCTGGTAACGATTTTCCGATTTCCCACATCAAAAATTTAACGACTTCGTTTCGAGTCAATTTCATTTGATTTACGAAATTCTCCATGCATTTAATTCGGTCCGTGACTTTCATAGTTGGCCAAATTCCTTGTCCATTATCGTAAGCATTTACAGCTGCTTCAACAACTTCATTGGCCTCTGAAACTCCCATTGTTGGAATAGATCCTAAAAGTGTTGGTGCATAGTTTTCAGTAGAAGAAATTGTAGAAAAAACATCTGTGGTAGGGCCTTTCCATTCTTTTAATGCACCATTTACCAAGTACGTATTTTGAAATAATGGAGCGGTAATTTGAAATTCATTGGGTATTAAACTCATTGTTGCTATTTTTTTTTTACAAATTTACAATTTATAAAAATTGGAAGTTGCTTATTTCAAACTATTTGACTCTAAAAATAACAGAATTATCATTATGCTAAATTATTTTAAAAAACTTAAAAATTTATTACATTATTACGATAAAAAAAGGTGTTTTTAAATAAATAATTTCCAATATATCGTTTTCGTTTTAAACAACTTTAAATTAAAAATCTAATGCTTCAGAAATTTTAATTGCACATTTCTCACCATCAATTGCTGCTGAAATAATTCCACCCGCATAACCCGCTCCCTCACCACAAGGATAGAGTCCTTTTATTTGCAAATGTTCTAAAGAAATAGAATCACGAGGAATTCGAACAGGGGAGGAAGTTCTGGATTCTGGAGCGTGTAAAATGGCTTCGTTTGTTAAATAACCTCGCATGGATTTTCCAAATTCAGAAAAACCTTCGCGCAATATTTGCGTTAGAAAATCAGGAAAAACTTGACCCATTTCTACCGAAGTAGTTCCAGGTACATAGGACGTTTTAGGAATATCTGATGATATTTTATTCTGAGTAAAATCGACCATTCTTTGGGCTGGAACTTTTTGAGATTCCCCAGCCAAATGCCAAGATTTTTGCTCGATACTTTTCTGAAATTCTAATCCTGCCAAGGCTCCGAATTTAGCAAAAGGCTTGAAATCTTCTAATTTTAATTCTATTACAATTCCTGAATTGGCAGTCGCTTGATCTCGTTTTGATGGTGACCAACCATTAGTTACAACCTCGCCAGGGCTTGTCGCACATGGCGCAATTACACCTCCGGGACACATACAAAAAGAATACAATCCCCTTCCTCCTACTTGTTTCACAATTGAATAGGGCGCTGGTGGCAAATGCTCGCCTCGATAATCGCAACTGTATTGAATGGTGTCAATTAGGGTTTGTGGATGTTCTGCTCTAACTCCCAAAGCAAACGGTTTCGCCTCTATAAATATATTTTTTCTGTCTAATAATTCAAAAATATCACGAGCGGAATGTCCTGTTGCCAATATGATTTTATTGGCAAGAATATTTTCTCCAGATTGTGTTACAATACCATGAACTTCATTATTTTTTATCAAAATATCCGTAAGGCGAGTTTCAAAAACCACCTTTCCTCCCATTTCAATAATTTTCTCTCGAATATCTTGAATGATTTGGGGTAATTTATTAGTTCCAATATGTGGATGCGCTTCTATTAATATGTCTGCGGAAGCGCCAAATGCAACTAATAATTCTAAAATTCGAGTTACATCGCCACGCTTTTTGGAACGGGTATATAATTTTCCATCAGAATAGGTTCCAGCACCGCCTTCGCCAAAACAGTAATTGCTATCTTCATTAACAATATGATCAACATTGATAGCTTTTAAATTGCGACGACGACCACGAACGTCTTTTCCACGTTCTATAACTATTGGCTTTAAGCCCAATTCTATTAATTGAAGCGCTGCAAAAAGTCCTGCAGGGCCTGCGCCAACAACAATTACTTCTTGTGCACTGGAAACGTCTTTATATTCTGGAAGTTGGATTTTTTTATCAATAAATTCGTCATCTTGAAAGTAGATTACCACTTTCAAATTCATTTTTACTGTCTTTTGGCGAGCATCAATGGAACGCTTCAAGATTGAAATGTGCTTAATTTCATTAAAGGAAACGCGAATCAATTTTGCAACATGCTCTTTAAGAAGTTGTTCATTTATAGCAATTTCGGGCGATACTTGAAGTAGAAGTTCTTGAGACATTTTATTTTAGATTATTCGATTTATGTGTAACCATAATTAGCAATCAAAATCGAATTGCAAAAATAGTAATTTGAAGTGGATTAATAATGCGTGAAAATTTAAAAGAGGGGAAAGAGGAAGAGAGTAAAGATAATAGACGAATAGATAATAGACTTAAAAATTCCTGCCAATTAGTGACCCGAGACTAAAAGTCGAATAGAAAAAGTAAATTCGTGGCAAAATACTTTGTGCCTTTTGTAGTAAAAAAATCTGTGCATCTGAGGTTAAAACATTGCTTACTTTGTGGCTGATTTTTTTTCATTGCAAATGACAAAAAAGGCATAACTTTACAACAACAACAAAAATATGTCAAGACAAATAAAATTAATTTGGGATTTTAGGGGAGCTATAGCTGCAAAAACTGCCGAACATCACGAAATTCATCTTAAAGAATATATTTCAGCAGAAAAGCTAACTTTGAATATCACAGGATTTACAATTCTAAATGAAATGCACGCCATCGCATTTATGGTGGTAAAAGATGAAAATATGATTGCTATTCGTGACCGTTTAAAACCACATCGAGGGGAAATTTTTAGTAAACTGTAGAATTTCGATATGTCGAATGACGTGAATAATGAAAAAGTTCTAATATCCACTTTTGGACATTCGACTTAATTTGCAACCTCGCTAATAAATTTAATTCTCATGAATCGCAATTCGTTTATATCGTATTCGCCATCAAATTCTTTAAGCGCATCTTCAATACTATCGGATTCCGAATCCATAAAATAATCATGAATTTCTTCTTGTTGTTCATCATCCAGAATTTCGTCAATCCAATATTTAATATTTAATTTGGTTCCAGAATAGACAATTTGCTCCATTTCTTTTATCAAAGTATCCATATTCAAGCCTTTGCCTCGAGCAATATCATCAAGATTTAATTTTCTATCGATATTTTGAATGATGTATAACTTATTAATTGAATTGGCACCCGTAGATTTTACAACCAAATCATCAGGACGTAGAATCTCATTTTCCTCTACATAAGTAAGAATAATATCAACAAATTCTTTACCATATTTCTTAGCTTTTCCTTCACCAACGCCATGAATATTTCCCATTTCATCTATTGTAATTGGATATTTTAGCGACATATCTTCAAGAGAAGGATCTTGGAAAACCACAAAAGGAGGAACACCTAACTTTTTGGCAACTTTTTTACGTAAATCCCGCAAAATCAACATTAAAGCTTCATCGGCAATTCCAGAAGATTTTGCTGCTGTAACAATTGCTTCATCTTCAGTTTCATTGTATTCGTGATCTTCAGACATCATGAAAGAAACTGGGTTTTTTATAAAATCATATCCTTTATCAGTAATTTTAATAATCCCATAGGTTTCAATGTCTTTAGACAATAAACCGTCAACTAAAACCTGCCTCAATAATGCCATCCAATAGCGTTCTTCAAAAGCAGAACCAGAACCAAAAAAACTTTGAGAATCTGTTCTATGTGCTTTTATCATTGCGTTTACTTTCCCTGTAAGGGTATAAACGACCTCTTTTGATTTATACAAAAGCTTAGTATCACAAACAATTTCAAGGAGTTTAACCACTTGTTTCATTGCTTCAACTTTGGTCTTAGGATTACGAACATTATCGTCCATATCGCCACCTTCACCTGTTTCGCTATCAAATTCCTCACCAAAATAATGAAGTAAAAATTTACGTCTTGACATTGAAGTTTCAGCATAAGCTACTACTTCTTGCAACAAAGCAAAACCTATTTCTTGTTCTGCAACTGGTTTTCCAGATAAGAATTTTTCTAATTTTTCTACATCTTTATAGGAATAATAAGCCAAACAATGTCCTTCTCCACCATCTCGACCACCTCGACCAGTTTCTTGGTAATAACTTTCTAATGATTTTGGTATATCGTGATGAATTACAAAACGAACATCGGGTTTATCGATTCCCATTCCAAAAGCTATGGTTGCAACCACCACCTCAACATCTTCCATCAGAAACATATCTTGATGTTTTGCACGTGTTTTAGCATCTAAACCTGCGTGATAAGGAACGGCACTAATTCCGTTTACTTGTAAAACTTGAGCAATTGCCTCTACTTTTTTACGGCTTAAGCAATAAATAATTCCAGATTTCCCTTTGTGCTGTTTGATAAAACGAATAATATCAGACTCTATATTCTTGGTTTTGGTTCGAACTTCGTAATATAAATTTGGTCTGTTGAAGGAAGCTTTGAAAGTATTGGCATCAGCCATTTCTAAGTTTTTCAAAATATCTTCTTGCACTTTAGGCGTTGCGGTTGCGGTCAAACCTATAACGGGAACGTTACCCAAAAGTTTAATGCTGTTTTTTAAATTTCTATATTCAGGACGGAAATCGTGACCCCATTCTGAAATACAATGTGCCTCGTCAATAGCTATAAATGAAATATTTATATTCTTTAAAAATTTAATATATTCGTCTTTTGCCAAAGATTCAGGCGCCACATATAATAATTTTGTCAATCCAGAGGTAATATCTTTTTTAACTTGATTGATTTCTGTCTTATTCAAAGAGGAATTTAATACGTGGGCAATTCCATTTTCTGAAGACAAACTCCGAATGGCATCTACTTGGTTTTTCATCAATGCAATTAATGGAGATACAATAATTGCGGTTCCTTCATTCATTAATGCAGGCAATTGATAACATAGCGATTTTCCGCCACCCGTTGGCATAATTACAAAAGAGTTTTTTCCTGAAATAAGGCTTCTAATGACTTGTTCTTGTAATCCTTTAAATTGGTTGAACCCAAAATATTTTTTTAATTCCTTATGGATATCAATTTCGGTAGATTTCATTCTTAGTTAATAGTATTTTACATAAATTTGTGGTTCAGAAAGATACGACTTTCTTTAATAAATACAAACTTTATAAAAAACTGTTTTGAAAACAAACAAAAATATTTTAGAAATTGCAAAAAAAACAATCCTATCTGAAAGCAAATCTATCGCAAGACTTGCTGATTTACTTACAGATGACTTTGTTAAAGCTACTGATATCATTTTTAATTCTAATGGGCGATTGGTTGTCACGGGCATTGGGAAAAGTGCCATTATCGCACAAAAAATTGTAGCGACTATGAATTCTTCGGGAACACCATCGCTATTTTTGCACGCATCTGAAGCAATTCACGGTGATTTAGGTATGGTTCAACCAGAAGATGTAGTAATTTGTATTTCAAAAAGTGGCAATAGTCCCGAAATTAAAGTTCTAGTTCCAATTTTGAAACATTTTGGAAATACTTTAATAGCAATTACAGGAAACACAACCTCTTTTTTAGCAAAAGGTGCCGATTTTATTTTAGATACCACCGTAGATTTCGAATCATGTCCTAATAATTTAGCACCCACAAATAGCACCACCGCACAATTGGTTATGGGCGATGCAATATCCGTATGCCTTATGGAACTTCGGAAATTTACCCCTCAAGATTTTGCAAAATACCATCCTGGCGGCGCTTTGGGCAAAAAATTATTACTTCGCGTGGGCGATATGCTCGATCAAAGTCACAAACCTGAAGTTTCTCCTGAAACGAATATCAAAAAAGTTATTTTTGAAATTTCTGAAAAACGTCTTGGAGTTACAGCCGTTATAGAAAAAAACAAAGTTATCGGAATAATAACAGACGGAGATATTCGTAGAATGCTGAATAATAACGATACCTTTGCACACTTAACCGCAAAAGATATTATGACAAAAAATCCAAAAATGATTAAATTATCAGATATGGTATCGGAAGCTTTAAATATTTTGGAAGATTTTTCAATCACCCAATTAGTTGTTATAGAAAATGAAGAATACAAAGGAGTTTTGCATTTACATGATATTTTAAAAGAAGGTATTATATAATGGCAAAGAAATCTCTAAATGAAATGTCGTTTTTAGATCATCTTGAAGAATTAAGATGGTTGTTAGTTCGAAGTACTTCGGCGGTATTAATTATGGCAGCGGTTACTTATTTTTTTAGTGACTTTATTTTTGACACCATAATATTCGCGCCAACAAGTCCTAATTTTTTTACCTATACTTTTTTTTGTGATTTGTCACATCAATTGGGGTTTGCAGATAGCATCTGTATTACCGAATTACCTTTTGTAATTCAGAATACTGCTATGGAAGGACAAGTAAATATTTTCATTTGGACTTGTATTACAGCTGGCTTTATTCTTGCATTTCCATTTATTTTATGGGAACTATGGAAATTTATCAGTCCCGCATTATATGAAAAAGAAAGAAAAAATGTACGCGTATTTATATTTATAGCCTCCATATTATTCTTTTTAGGAGTGTTATTTGGATATTATGTAATTGTTCCAATGTCGATCAATTTCTGTGCTACTTTTACAATTAGTAAGATGGTTCAAAATCAGTTTACAATTGATTCTTATATAGGTATGATTAAAACATCGGTTATTGCAAGCGGATTGTTTTTCGAATTGCCCATTATTATTTATTTCTTAACAAAATTAGGATTAGTAACGCCAACTTTTTTAAGGAAATATAGAAAATATTCTGTAATTGTAGTATTGCTAATCTCAGCAATTGTGACACCTCCAGATGTAGTAAGCCAAATTATTGTTGCTATTCCAATGTTACTAATTTACGAAGCAAGTATCTTTATTTCGGTATTTGTATATAAAAATAAAAAAAATGTCTGAAATCCTATCTGAATTCAATGATTACCGTACAAAAATGAACGAAAAGTTATTGGCAGACAATAACAAAATCATCAAAAGAATTTTTAATTTAGATACCAACGCCTATGCTGAAGGTGTGCTTGATGTGAAAACAAAAGAACTCTTGGGACTAGTAGCTTCAGCTGTTTTGCGTTGTGATGATTGTGTGAAATACCACCTTGAAACGAGTTTTAAAGAAGGCGTTTCCAAGGAAGAAATGATGGAAGCAATGGGAATTGCGACTTTAGTAGGCGGAACAATTGTGATTCCTCATTTGAGAAGGGCATATGAATTTTGGGAAGCATTAGAAGACACTAGGCTTTAAGCCGAAAAGAGCGAAGCAAAACTAAATAAATGTTAATGTGTTGATTCGGTTCTTTAGTTATTCGTTAATTTGCGAATATCAAAAAACGAGATTGACAAATAACCAAAAATAAATGATACTAAGAGCAGAAAATTTAGTAAAAATATACAAAGGAAGAAGCGTTGTAAAAAGTGTTTCTGTAGAAGTTAATCAAGGGGAAATTGTCGGGCTTTTAGGTCCAAATGGTGCCGGAAAAACAACTTCTTTTTATATGATTGTGGGATTGGTAAAACCAAACGCAGGAAATATTTATCTTGACGACATGAATATTACCGATTATCCAATGTATAAAAGAGCACAACAAGGAATTGGCTATTTGGCTCAAGAAGCATCTATTTTTAGAAAACTGAGTGTGGAAGACAATATTTTGAGTGTTTTACAACTTACCAATCACACGAAAGCAGAACAAGAAGCCAAAATGGAAAGCTTAATCGCTGAATTTGGTCTAAATCATATTCGAACGAATCGTGGCGATTTACTTTCGGGTGGCGAACGTCGTAGAACTGAAATTGCACGCTGTTTGGCTACAAATCCAAAATTTATTTTATTAGACGAACCTTTCGCAGGGGTAGATCCCGTTGCTGTGGAAGACATTCAAAAAATTGTAGCGCAATTAAAAAATAAGAATATAGGAATTCTAATTACGGATCATAATGTTCAAGAAACATTGGCAATTACAGATAAAACCTATTTAATGTTTGAAGGAGGAATTCTAAAAGCAGGAACACCTGAAGAATTGGTAGAAGATGAAATGGTAAGAAGAGTTTACCTCGGTCAGAATTTTGAATTACGAAAAAAGAAATTAGAATTTTAAAATAAAAAAGCCCTTAAATTAAGGGCTTTTTTATTACGATTTATTTGCTTTCAACTTATTTGTAATAATAGATAACAGGACGTAAAAGACAATTATCAATGCTACTCCAGAAAATTTAAAAAATACCAATAATACGATTGAAATTAATAAAAAGAAAAACTGTAACAAGTTATCTTTCAAATTGAATTTTTTGATTTTTAATGCAAACAAAGTAATTTCAGCATTTAGAACATAAGCGCTTAAAAGGGTTATTACTAATAAAACCCAATGGTTCGTCAGCAATTCTAGGGCAATCAAAGAATCTGAATATTTAATAATTAAAGGCAAACTCAAAATAAACAGTGCATTGGCAGGTGTTGGCAATCCAATAAAAGAATCCGTTTGACGGGTGTCAATATTGAAATTAGCCAATCGGTAGCAAGAACCAAGAGTAATTATAAATGCTAAATAAGGAAAATACACTAATGATGGATCAGTATTTACACTATTGGAGAGCATTAAATACATAACATACCCTGGAACAACACCGCTCGTAACCATATCTGCCAAAGAGTCCAATTGCAATCCAAGCGGACTTGAAATATTGAATAAACGAGCGAAAAAACCATCGAAGAAATCGAAGAAAATTCCCAAGCAAACAAAATAGAATGCCATTTCAAAATTCATTTTGACAGCAAAAACTAAGGCAATGCAACCGCATAATAGATTGAGAAGCGTAATTATATTGGGAATGTGTCTTTTTATAGTCATTGAAATTTAATTTTATAGTAACAAAGAAAGCAAATTTAATACAATAAGTTATAGACAAGTGCGTTTTTAGAATAGATTTTTAAAGTAATCCGAAACATTTGCTTTTATTTAGAAAAACAAAGTAGGAACATCAGTAAAAATGTATATTTTTGGTAAATAATCACAGCCATTTTATTTGTAAATTGATTTCATTTGAAAAATAACTTTTTTATATTATTCGCACTTTATTCAACCTTAAGTTTTGCACAAACAGCGAGAAAATATTCCAATGAATTTATGAATATTGGTGTCGATGCAGCAGCTCTAGGAATGGCAAATGCAGTTATAGCAAGTTCTAACGATGTGAATTCAGGGTATTGGAATCCTGCTGGGTTGATTGGATTGGAAGACAAACAAACTTCTTTAATGCACGCCAGTTATTTTGCCAATATCGCTCAATACGATTATGCTGCCTATGCAACTCCTATTGATGAACAAAGCGCATGGGGAATTTCTATGATACGTTTTGGCGTGGATAACATTATGAATACCACACAGTTAATTAACAGTCAAGGAAATATTGACTACAATAGAATCAGTCTTTTTTCAACAGCCGATTACGGAATGACCTTTTCTTATGCTAGAAAACTCCAACTTCCAGGTTTTCAATACGGGGTGAATGCAAAAGTAATCCGAAGAATTATTGGCGAATTTGCTAGTTCTTGGGGTTTTGGTTTTGATGTTGGACTGCAATTTACGAGAAACGATTGGAAATTTGGCTTGATGCTTCGTGATATTACTACAACCTATAATGTGTGGTCTATAGATGAAGCAGCATACAATTCCATAAAAGATGCAATTGGCGGACAAAATCAAGAACTTCCTGAAAATACTGAAATAACATTGCCAAAAGCACAATTTGGAATGTCGAAAAAATTTGAATTCCACAATGATACTAGTCTTTTAGCTGCAGCCAATTTAAATATGAGTTTTGCAAGAACCAATGCTATTTTTTCAACAGAAGGATTGAGCGTTGACCCCGCTTTAGGATTTGAATACGGCTATACCGATTTGGTTTTTATTCGCGCAGGTGTTGGAAATTTTCAAAACATAGTGCAAATTGATAACACCAAAAAAGTAGGATTTCAACCTAATGTAGGTTTAGGATTCAAGTACAAAGGAATACAGATTGATTATGCTTTAACCGATTTAGGAGATCAAAGTGCAGCTTTATATTCTAATATTTTCTCGGTAAAAGTAGATTTAAGTATTTTTAGATAATATTGAAACAAATAAAGTAAAATGTATCGCATAAAACTAGCCCTACTCTTCTCTTTTTTAATCGGAATCCTATATTCAAATAAAGTAGCAGGGCAAATTATTCCGCTTTCTGAAAATACCGAAGTAAGTATAATTACTTGTGGAACAGGTTCTGAAATTTACTCTTTATTTGGCCATACCGCTATTAGAATTAAAGATATAGAGAACCACATTGACGAAGTATACAACTACGGGACGTTCGATTTTAGTACACCCAACTTTTATTTAAAATTTGTAAAAGGCGATTTGCAATACTTGGAAACGAGCTGTGCTTTTGAAGAGTTTTTCCAAGAATATCTATACGAAAAAAGAAGTGTTGCCGAGCAAGTTTTGAATATCTCAAGAAATCAAAAACAAGCACTTTTTGACTATTTAAATGCTTCTTTACAATCCGAAGAGCGCTTTTATACCTATAAATTTATCGATAAAAATTGTACAACAATGGTAATTAATACTATCAATAAAATTATTGGGAAAGAAGTTATCATTAAAAACACCAAAGAAGATAGAACCTATAGAGCCATACTATTTCCTTACTTCAAAGGACATTTCTTTGAGCAATTAGGGACAAGTATTATCTTTGGAACAAAGGTAGATTTGAAAGGGGAAGAGTTATTTTTACCAGCCGAACTTCAAGAAAGCATCAAGACTATTTCCTATAATAACAAACCGCTTTGTAAAGAAAATAGAAAAATATTAGAATTTAATAAGGAGGAAATCCCTTTTTCGTGGTGGAATAATTATTACACCTTTAGTTTGCTTTTTGTATTGGTGTTAATTGTAAATAAAAATTCAATTTACAAGGCCTATTTCATTGCATTAGGGATATTGGGACTTTTCTTCCTATTTGCAGGATTTTACTCACTTCACAAAGAGCTACCAAACAATTACAATATCTTATTATTCAATCCAATACTGTTTTTAGGAGTGTACTTTCAAATAAAAAACAATAGAAAGGGAATTTTATATATCAGCATATTGAGCATTTTATGCTTGCTGACTTATGTAATTGTCTTGTTAGACAAACCCTATTTAGGATTGGTATTGCCATTGATTATTACAAGTTTATTTGGGCTAGTAAAGCTGGTACTAAAAAATAAGAACTAAAAAAAACAGTATCCTAAGAATACTGTTTTTTATAATAGTTGGCATATTCGCCAGAAGTAACATTTTTGAGCCACGTTTCATTGTTTAAATACCAATCTACGGTTCGCTCTAATCCTTGTTCGAAAGTCACCGAAGGCTCCCATCCTAATTCTTTATTTATTTTTGAAGCATCAATTGCATACCGCAAATCATGTCCTGGACGATCTTTTACATATGAAATTAAAGACTCCGAAGTTCCTGAAACTCGCTCTAATTTAGTATCCATAATTTGGCAAAGCAATTTTACCAAATCTATATTTTGCCACTCATTGAATCCCCCAATATTATAGGTGTCATGATTTTTACCTTCATGAAATACCAAATCAATTGCCACTGCATGATCTTCAACAAACAGCCAATCGCGAGTGTATTTTCCATCACCGTAAACTGGCAACGGTTTGTTATTTATAATGTTATTTATAAAAAGCGGAATTAATTTTTCAGGGAAATGATTTGGACCATAATTGTTGGAGCAGTTCGTAATTACATATGGTAATCCATACGTTTCACCATAGGCTCTTACAAAATGATCGGAACTTGCCTTGGATGCAGAATACGGAGAATTAGGGTCATAAGCAGTTGTTTCAGTAAACAAACCTTCAGCGCCTAAACTTCCATAAACCTCATCGGTACTAATATGATAAAATCGTTTCCCAGCTTCGTTTCCCTTCCATTGTTTCCTAGCTGCATTTAACAAATTCATGGTTCCAATAACATTCGTTTTCACAAATGACAAAGGATCTTCAATAGAACGATCGACATGTGATTCAGCCGCAAGATGCAAAACACCCTCAAACTGATGCGTTTCGAATAAGGTAGAGATAAATTGTTCGTCAACAATATCCCCTTTTAAAAAAGTGTAATTTTCATTATTTTCAATGTCAGCAATATTTTCTAAATTCCCTGCATAAGTCAATGCATCCAAATTATAGATATGATAATTAGGATACTTGTTTACCAATCTCCTAACCACATGTGAACCAATAAAACCTGCACCTCCCGTAATTAATATTTTCTTCATAGTTATTTTCTAGCTACCGATACCTTGGTAAACAAAACCAATATCTGTTAATTTTTTACGATCTAAACTATTTCTACCGTCAAATATAAAGGCAGGTTTTTCCATAGCATCGTAAATTTTTTGCCAATCGTAGGTGATAAATTCATCCCACTCGGTTAAAATTGCAATGGCATGGGCATTTTTACAAGCTGAATAAGAATCTTCAAAAGCGGTAACTCGTTTTCTATTAAGTTCCGGTTTTCTAGATTCTAAATAATCCAAATCGGCTAAAATTTTATTTTCAGAAACTTTAGGATCAAAAACAGCAATATTCGCTTCTTCCTTTAGTAAATAATCGGCTACATGAATAGCTGCTGATTCTCTGGAATCGTTGGTATCTTTTTTAAAGGCCCAACCCAGAAAAGCAATTTTCTTGCCTGAAATAGTATTGTAAAGTGTGGTTATTATATTTTTTGCAAATCGGTCTTTTTGATGATCGTTTATTATGATTACCTGTTCCCAATAGTCAGCAACTTCTTTTAAACCGAAAGATTTAGCTATGTAAACCAAATTTAAAATGTCTTTTTGGAAGCATGAACCTCCAAAACCAACAGATGCTTTTAAAAATTTAGGTCCAATTCTGCTATCCATTCCAATTGCTTTGGCTACTTCATTGATGTCAGCACCTGTTTTTTCACACAATTCCGACATCGCATTTATAGACGAAATACGTTGTGCTAAAAATGCATTTGCAGTAAGCTTTGAAAGTTCAGAGGACCATAGATTAGTAGTCAATATTTGTTCCTTAGGAACCCAATTTGAATAAATAGCCACTAATTTTTGAATCGCTATTTGACCCTCTTCTGAAGGGTCTCCACCAATTAATACTCTATCCGGATTAAGCAAATCAGAAACTGCGGTTCCTTCGGCTAAAAATTCTGGGTTGGATAAAATTTGAAATTTAACTCTATTACCCGTATTGTCTAAAATACTTTTAATAGCTTCGGCAGTTCTAACAGGAAGTGTCGATTTTTCAACTACAATTTTATCAGTTTTCGCAATTTTGGCAATTTGCCTAGCACAAAGTTCAATGTATTTTAAATCTGAAGCCATTCCCTTTCCTGCACCATAGGTTTTTGTGGGAGTATTAACGGATATAAATATCATTTCGGCTTCGTCAATAGCGGTGTCAACGTCAGTAGAAAAAAACAAATTTCTATTTCTAGCTTCTGCAACAATGGCGCTCAATCTAGGTTCATAGATTGGAATGTTCTCCACATTTGGATCGTTCCATGACTCAATTCTATCGGCATTAAGGTCTACTACTGTGACTTTTATATGTGGACATTTTTGAGCAATTATAGCCATCGTAGGACCGCCAACGTATCCTGCTCCTATGCAACAAATTTTAGTAATTTCCATTTATTTTAGTTCTATTTTATAATTGTAATTTATAATTTTCCTTAATTATTTTTAAAGGTGTTTTCAAAAGGAATTCTTTGTACGATACTTCTCCCTAGGGTAACCTCATCTGCATATTCTAATTCATCACCCACAGATATTCCTCTGGCAATAGTTGAAGTGATAACATTGTAATCCTTAATTTGTTTATAAATATAGAAATTAGTAGTATCCCCTTCCATGGTAGAGCTTAACGCAAATATAAGTTCTGCTACTGCTCCAGATTTAACTTTTTCTACAAGTGAATTAATCTTCAACTGACTTGGCCCTACGCCATCCATTGGGGATATTTTTCCTCCTAGAACGTGATATATTCCTCTGAATTGTCCCGTATTCTCAATTGCCATTACATCACGCACATCCTCAACAACACATATTATACTATGGTTTCTTTTGACATTAGAGCAAATTTCACAACGGGAAATATCCGAAATATTATTACAACTGTCACAAAATTGAATTTCTTCCCTCATTTTTGTTAATGCTTGAGACAAAAATAACGTTTGCTCTTTAGACTGTTTCAATAAATGCAAAATCAATCTTAAAGCAGTACGCTTCCCAATTCCCGGCAATTGAGCCATTTCATTTACTGCTGCTTCTAAAAGTTTTGAAGAAAATTCCATTTTACAAATGTACTAAAATTGTTTATTTATAAAAGTAAGATCTATTATTTTCATGAATTGAAATTACGTTATTTTTCAAACTAATTTATTTGTATATACTGTATATTTGTAAAAAAAATAAAACGTGTTTTCACTATTTAAATCCAAACCCAAACTTGGCGAATTAATCCCCGAAGGAACTGTAGATATCCATTCGCATCTATTGCCTGGTATTGATGATGGAGCTACAGATATTTCTCATACCACCCAATTATTAGAGGGGCTAAGAAAAATTGGTTTCACCAAGTGCATTACCACTCCGCATACCCTCCCAGAAATTTGGGATAACACTACTAGTGGAATTAAAGACAATTTTCAGTCAACCAAACAACTATTAGAAGAACCACATCAAACGATGCTTGATCATGCTGCCTCCGAATACATGATTAATGAGGCCTTTTTAGAACGATTGCAATCAGAGCCTTTGTTGACTATTAAGGACAATATGGTTTTAATAGAAATGTCCTATATGAATCCGCCATTGGCTCTTAAAGAAATTATTTTTGAAATTCAACTTAAAGGGTACCAACCGCTTTTAGCGCATCCAGAACGGTATTTCTTTTACCATCAAAACTTGAAAATGTATACCACCTTAAAGGAACTTGAGGTGAAATTTCAATTGAATTTATTATCGAGTGTGGGCTACTATGGTTCATCGGTGGCCACTGCAGCCAACTTTTTATTGAAAGAAAATTATATTGACTTTGTAGGAACCGATGTTCATCATATGAAACATATCGGTGCCTTTGAGAATAAAATAATCATCAAGTCAGAAGCGTCACTTCGATCAGCGATAGAAAAAAATTCTTATTTTAAATAAAAAAGGATACAACATTTGTTCTATCCCTTTTTTAGCTACCTATTTTTTAATTTCTTTTTAATCCATCTAAACACACTCTTTTTTCTTGGTTTACTGACTTCTATATCTTCACCATAGCCATACCCATAACCGTAATTATAGCCATAACCATAAGTGTATTTATAGCCATAGGCATAGCCTTTTTCACCACCCACATTATTAATTATATAGGCCATATTTACCAATTTGCCTTGTTCTTTAAGTCCTCGGGAATAGGTCAGTAATTTTTTATCTGTATGATCTGCACGGGTAACATAAACGGTGATGTCTGCCAATTGTGAAATTAACAAGGTATCGGTAACTAATATCGTTGGCGCGGTATCTACTACAATATAATCGTATTGTTTTTTAAGAATATTTAATAATTCTTCAAATCTTCCATTGGATAACAATTCTGCTGGATTTGGAGGTACTGAACCGGCAAAAACAATACTTAAAAAATCATTATCAAATACTTTTTCATTAATTAAATTTTTCCAATCGGTAGTGGTATCGTACAAATAATTAGACAATCCGATACGGTTTTTATTTAACTTCAGGTATTTATGCAATTGTGGATTACGTAAATCAGCACCTAATAAAAGTACCTTTTTATCCATAGATGACAGGGTTATGGCCAAATTCAAAGAAACAAATGTTTTTCCTTCTCCTTTAATAGACGATCCAGTATAAATAACAGGACATTCGCCTTCTTTTTTAATTGGTATTAAATAATTGATATTGGTACGCAAAATTCTAAAAGATTCTGCCAACACGGATCTGTCATTCATGGTAATAATTCGATTGGCTTCTTCTATAAATGGGATCTCAGCTACCACCGGAATATCTGGAGCCAATCGATCAAAATCTTGTTTACTGTGAATTTTAGTATCCAATAAAAAAATAACATATACAATTCCAAAAGGAATTAACAACCCTATTAACAAGGCAGCCAAGTATATAATACTTCTTTTAGGCGCTATTGGAATGTAATTAGTCATGGCATAATCCACCACTTTTATGGAGGGAGAAGTCACTGCTTTCGAAACAGAGGCTTCTTCTCGTTTTTGCAAAAGAAATAAATACAGTGTTTCCTTTATCGTTTGCTGACGCTCAATAGAACGAAGTATTTTTTCTTTGGCAGGGATACTACTAAAAGTACTTGAATTTTCCTGTTTTAATGATTTTACATTTTTTATAGCAACGGCCAGTTGTTTTTGAAGCACTCGAATAGAAGATAAAACATTCTGTTTTAGTTCTACTATTTTATCGGAATATTCAACTACCATAGGGTTTTTTACTCCGGCACTCACTAATAACT
>SHWW01000082.1 GCA_009693635.1 Flavobacteriaceae bacterium | reverse complement strand
CCTACCACTTGATCAGAAAGTTTTTTAACCTCCTCTTGATTTGATAAAACTCTTGCTACAATTCCTTGAACTTCTTCATCTGTAGGGTTGGTTTGACCAAATTGTGCCATTTGTTGTCTGATTGATTTTGCTGTAAATGCTTTTAAATCTTCAAATGTAACTTGAATATTTGCTTGAGACAATGCCCTCCCTTCAATTAATTGGAAACGCAATCCTTTTTCAGATCTTGCATATTCCACTTCTGCTTCTGCTGGCGAAAGATTTTTCTCACCTACCGTTTGTAACCATCTTTTTAAGAAGGCATCTGGCAAATCAAATTTTGTGTTTTCAACTAAAAAATCGGTAACGTCTGCCATCAATTTTTGGTCTGCTTGTTGTGCAAATTGAATTTCAGCATCTTCTTTAATTTTTGCTTTCAATTCCTCTAATGTTGCAACATTTCCAGCTCCAAAAAGTTTATCAAATAACTCTTGGTTCAAATCTGCTAAATCAGTTCCAGTAATTTTTTCTATTGTAAAATCTACATCAATAGCTAAGCCGTGAACCTCATCGTGGCTTACTTTCAAAATTTCCATCAACTGGTGATCGTCATCAAATAACCCTTTTGTATTTACAGTAACCACATCACCAACTTTTTTACCAATGAATTTTGCTCCTATTTTTTTATCTTTAAAAAGAGATGTTGTAATAGTATATGGGGCATTGATTTCTTTTTCAGCATTTAGGAAAATTCCAGATATATCGAAGCTTTCTTCAACTACCGTTTGAGGCGTTGGAGTTCCAAATTGTTTCTGAATACGCACTACTTGTTCCTCAATCATTTTATCATCCGCTGTAACAACGTATTTTACAATGTCGTTTTTAGCTTCTATATCTAAATCGAAACTTGGCACTAAACCAATTTCATATTCAAATACCATTTCTTCTTCATCCCAAGAAAAAGCAGCGTTTTCTTTTGCTAAAGGCGTTCCAAGAAGATTTAACCGTTCTGATTGAATGTATCTTTCTAAAGCTAGAGCGACAACTTTATCAACCTCTTCTATTTTAATTGCTCTTCCGTATTGTTTTTCTACTAAATCTTTGGGTACAGCACCTTTTCTAAACCCTTTAACAGTTGCCAAAGGCATTTTTTCGTTTATTCTTTTTTGCACCTGACCTTTGTAATCCATGTGAACTACTCTCATTACAATCACTTCATTTACAGCGTTTATTGCTACTCTTTTGATATCCATTTTCTTTCTTAATTTACATACTAATTTTGGGTTGCAAAATTATAAAATTTTCGCAACCCAAACAAGTTTTAATTACATTGAATTTATTTAAATATAGAAGCTTTAAATACCATTTATTGATTGTTTAACTAAAACTTACGTAGAGAAAATTATTATGAATACTATAGATTTTTGTCATTAGCATCTAATTTAAGTCTCATACAAAGGCAAAAAATCAAATCATGATTTACTTAAATACTAAAAAAATGATCAATTTCTGAAGCCAATATAAAATCTTTATCCGTTACACCGCCTGCATCGTGAGTAGTTAAACGGATGTTTACTTTAGAATAAACATTAAATAATTCTGGATGATGGTTCATTTTTTCAGAAACTACACCCACTTTTACAATAAAACCAAGCGCTTCGATATAATTCTTAAACTGAAATTTTTTCTCAATACCATCTGAGTTAAAATACCAATCGTTTAAATCTAAGAGCATTGGCGCCGCTTCAATAACATTATATTTTTTCATTGCTAAACATTTTGATAAAAATAGTTAAAAATTGCTGAATTGTTTTCTAATTTAACTTTAAATAGTACTTTAGAGGACTTAATAATTTAGATTCGTTTGGGCAAGACTATAACATACAAAATCTATTCTTCAACTTCAGAATTTCCTGAAAATTGGGATGTATTTTCTGCTAAAAATATTTTTCTTTCAAAGGAATATTTACAGATTTTAGAGATTTCGTCCCCGGAAAATATGAAATGTAATTTTATAGGGTTGTTTCAAAAAGATGAATTAGTTGGAATTGCTTTGACGCAATTCGTCAATTTAAGTGCTGTCAGTTCTTATGGAGAAAGAGACCATTGTATAAAAACGGAGGTTCGAAATTTCACGTTCAAAAAGTTTAGTTCTAATATTTTGATTGTGGGAAACAACACCTTAACAGGTCAAAATGCTTTTTGCTTTTCTGAAAATGTATTGTCTTCAGATATTTTAATTGTCTTAAACAATGCTGTTCAAGCGCTTAAATTACAAATTCAGAAACAGGGAAATAAAGTTCATTTAATCATTTTTAAGGATTTCTCTGAAACACAAATTTCGCTATTTGAACTTTCTGAATTTAATTCCTATTATAGATTTTCGACGCAACCCAATATGCTTTTTGAGATAAAAAAACATTGGCAATCTTTTGACGATTATATCCTAGATTTAAGCAAAAAATACCGTGATCAATTCAAAAGAGCACGAAAAAAAGCGGAGGGTATCACAAAACGGAAATTGTCATTAGAAGATATTACGAATTACAAAGACAGAATTTTTGAATTGTATATGGATGTTGCCAAAAATGCTCCTTTCAATACATTTTTCTTACCCGAAAATCATTTTGGAATTTTCAAAAAAGCTTTGAAAGAAAAATTCCTATTCTATGGCTATTTTAATGGGAAAACTTTAATTGGTTTCAATACTTTGATAAAAAATGACAGCGATATTGATACTTATTTTTTGGGTTATGATGAAAAGTGCCAACGAGAGAAAATGCTGTATTTGAATATGCTTTATGATATGATTGGATATTCAATTAATAAAAGATTCAATTGTATTGTATTTGCAAGAACTGCTTTAGAAATTAAAAGTTCGGTGGGTGCCCAACCCGAAAAAATGTATGGATTCATGCAACACAGCAATTGGTTTATCAATTTATTTATCGCAAAACTATTTCGTTATTTTGAACCTGAAATGGTTTGGACGGAACGTAATCCGTTTAAATAAATGTAATTTAATTTTTAGAACGCTTTTAGCACAGCTTGGAGTGGAAAGCTGAAAATAGCTACTGAAATTATAAATTATCGATTTCCTCCTGAACCACTTCCCAATCAAAAAGCAGTTTTTCTAATTCGGATTTCTTTTTGTTATATGCCATGAAAAATGCCGCATTTTCAGTATGTTTATCATAGTTTGAAGCGACCATTTTATCATCGTTTTGAATGTCTTTTTCCAATTGCTTGATTTGACTTTCAATTTTGCTCAAACGATTGTAAACCGATTTATTTTTCTTCTGATCTTCGTAGGAAGTTTTGTTATTGTCTTTTGGTGTTGCTTGTTTTATGGCATCTTTTTTCTCGACTTCCCGCATATTTTCCATGTTGCGTTGTTCCAAGAAATAATTGACATCCCCTAAATATTCTTTGATTTTTTGGTCTTTGAATTCATAAACCAAATTCGACATTCCTTGGAGAAAATCTCTGTCGTGAGAAACGAGTAAAAGAGTTCCTTCGTATTTTTGCAAAGCGGCTTTTAGGACGTTTTTGGACTTGATATCCAAGTGATTTGTAGGCTCATCCATAACCAAGACATTGATGGGTTGCAACAATAATTTACAAAGTGCCAAACGATTTCTTTCGCCTCCTGAAAGTACTTTTACCTTTTTTTCAACGTCATCGCCACGAAATAAAAACGAACCTAACATATCGCGAACTTTGGAACGATTGGTGTCGGTTGCTGCATCTTCCATAGTTTGCAACACGGTTATTTCTCCATCTAAATACTCCGCTTGATTTTGTGCAAAATAGCCAACTTGAACGTTATGACCTAATTTTATACTTCCTTGAAATTCAAATTCGTTGACAATTGCTTTGATAAAAGTAGATTTCCCTTGTCCGTTTTGACCAACAAATGCAATTTTGCTCCCGCGTTCCACCAATAAAGTAATGTCTTTTAAAACGGTATTTTCACCATAACTTTTGGTTACTTTTTCAGCTTCAATAACAACTTTTCCAGGCGCTTTTGAGACAGGGAAAGAGATATTCATTACCGAATTATCGTCCTCATCGACTTCAATTCGTTCTACTTTATCGAGTTTTTTGATGAGCGATTGCGCCATAGAAGCTTTGGAAGCTTTGGCACGAAATTTTTCAATTAATCGTTCTGTTTCTTCAATCTTCTTGGCTTGATTTTTTTGTGTTGCTAGTTGTTTTTCACGGATTTCATGGCGCAATTCTAAATATTCAGAATAGGGTTTATTAAAATCATACGCTTTTCCAAGAGAAATTTCGATAGTTCTGTTCGTTACATTATCCAAAAACATTTTATCGTGCGATACAATAACGACAACGCCGGGATAATTTCTAAGGAAACTCTCCAGCCAAATAATACTTTCAATATCCAAGTGATTCGTTGGCTCATCCAAAAGCAAAACGTCATTAGCTTGCAATAATAATTTGGCTAATTCGATACGCATTCTCCAACCTCCAGAAAAAGTTTCGGTTTGATTGTTGAATACTTCCCTTTTGAAACCTAATCCAATTAGGATTTTTTCGGTATCACCAATATAATTATAACCGCCTAATAAATCGAAACGGTGCGTATAATTAGATAAATCTTCTATAATTTGGCTGTATTCCTCACTTTCATAATCCGTTCTTGTAACCAATAAATGATTGATTTGCTCAAGCTTTTTTTCTACAATTTTAATATCTGTAAATG
The DNA here is from genome assembly GCA_009693635.1 of Flavobacteriaceae bacterium. GTDB lineage: Bacteria > Bacteroidota > Bacteroidia > Flavobacteriales > Flavobacteriaceae > Flavobacterium. The sequence goes on along the minus strand of SHWW01000082.1, from coordinate 1,326 downwards.
CTTCGTAAGCTTCTTCAAGAACGGTTCTTCCATGTTCAAAATCTATATCTTGACGGAGAAAACCCATTCTAACTTCTTTTTCTTGAGAAATTACACCAGTATCAGGATCAAAATCTCGTGCTAAAATTTTCAACATTGTGGACTTTCCTGCACCATTTTTTCCAACGAGTCCAACTCTGTCTCCAGCACCCAAACGGAAGGTCACTTCTTCAAATAAATAAGTACCTCCAAAGGAAACAGATAGATTGTGTATATTAAGCATTTATTATGATTTTTATATAAATTGTATTTGTAAAATTGCAATTCCAAAACAGGAAAATTAAATTTTTTGCAAATGTTAAAAAAAGGATCCAAATTAAATAGTATTTTAACAGGAAGTTGTCCTAAATGTCAGAATGAGAGTATGTATTTAAATAAAAATAGGCTTCACTTGACAAATATTCTTAAAATGAATAAAAAATTTAGTCATTGTGATTTTAAAAATTTAACCTTTGTTTTTTTATGGTGCAATAGATTCGAGATATAAATTGAATGTTGGAATTGGAATTGCCGCATTTATTATTCCTTAAGTAATATTACATTCTAGTATAAAAGTCGAATTTAATTGAATTATTGCAGCTATAATTTTATCTTTTCTATTGGCTATTCAATTATCACGAAATATTTCATTATGATCATTTCGTATGATAAAGATTTTAAAAAAATAAATCAATTTCTTTTGATAAATCTTTGAATGTCAATTTCATTATCTAATGGTTTTTGATTTTCAATAGATTCAAATAACGCTTTTGCCATTGAAGGGGCTAGCATTACACCACGAGTTCCAAGTCCGTTTAAAATATGCAATCTAGAAAATTTAGTATGTGTTCCCACAAGAGGCTTCCTGTCTCTAACTGTGGGTCGAACACCTGCAAAATGTTCAATAATTTCAAATTTACAGTCTATAATTTCATTTATTCTTGATAATAATTCTGACTTACCTTCTTCTGTTGGAATATTTGTTTTGTCTTTCCAGTTGTATGTTGCTCCTACTTTGAACAAATGATTGCCAATTGGCAAAATAAAAACACTTGTATTAATAATAACATCCAAATCTAAATTAGGCGCTTTTATAATAAACAATTCTCCTTTTGTTCCATGAAGTGGCAAATGATTAAAAAACGGATTGGAATGCATACCAAATCCTTCTGCAAAGATTATGTGCTTGGCCTTTATATTTTTATATTCAATACAATAACTCTGAAATATCAATACATTATAATCAAATGTTTCTTCCAATATTTGATTGGTTTCTTTTAAATATTCTTTATAAGAATCTAATAAAGT
>SHWW01000081.1 GCA_009693635.1 Flavobacteriaceae bacterium | reverse complement strand
CGTCAAATTGACTTGGAAATGGAAGAATTAGAATCCTCACCAGAAGAAGAAAAAAAAGAGTTGGTTTTATTGTACCAAGCAAAAGGAATGAATATTGAAGAAGCAAAAAAATTGGCCGATAAAGCATTTGAAACGCCAGAAACTGCAATTGAAGCTATCATTAAAGAAGAATTAGGAATTGACAAGGAAGAATTGGGTGGTTCTGCTTGGGAAGCCGCAATAGCATCTTTCATCTTATACTCAATTGGAGCAATCATTCCATTGTATCCATTTATGATTTTAGATGGAAAAAATGCCATATTATTAAGTATTGGAAGCAGTGTCATTGGATTGTTCGGAATTGGTGCAGCCATTACACTATTAACAGGAAAAAGTATTGTGTTTTCAGGATTTAGGCAAGTTGCATTTGGTTTAGCCGCAGCCGCAGTAACTTACGGAATTGGTTCTTTAATAGGGGTTTCCTTAGCAGGATAACTTTGAAATTAAAATAGAAAATTAATACAAAATACTATCCATTTTTGTTTAACTATTAGTAGATTTGAAAACAGATACTAATTGAATTAGTAATAAATTAAATAACATAAATATGAACGATGCACATTTACATATGGTAGTAAACCACTTTCCAATTATTGGGACAATTTTTGGTTTAGGAATTTTAGTAACTGGAATGTTCATGAAAAATAATGCTTTAAAAAACACGGCTTATGTTTTATTTGCTGTAGCTGCTATTTTTGCTGCATTCAGTATGGGAACTGGTGAAGGAGCTGAGGAATTAGTAGAAGACATGCCAAATATAGGGCATCAAATTATTCACGAACACGAGGAAATTGCTGAAAAATTTGCCATAATCATGTACGCTACAGGATTTTTTGGATTACTATCTTTGTTTGCATCTTATAAAAAATATAGGTTTGCCTCTTTTTTTTCTTACATTACATTGGTCCTGGCTTTAGTAGCAGGTGTTTTAACAAAAAGTGTCGGTACTTCTGGGGGCGAAATTCGTCATACTGAAATCAGAACTAATTTTATTCCTACTGCTGGAGCAGAGCAAAATGTTTCAGATGAACAAGGCGAAAAAGAAAAAGATTAAATATTAATTAATTCATAATTTTTGTAATAGTAATGCTTTTTTGAATTAAATTTGCACAATAATTAAAACAAAAAAATGTTTCAAAATAGTTTACATCTTCATCATTTCCATATTTGCTCTCAAGCGATGTGTTGATGGTATGCGTGTAAATCACAAATTTCTAAAACCCGTTTGAGTACATCAAACGGGTTTTTTGTTTTATCCAAGTTGTACTCATTCAAATTTAATTTTAAAAAAATGAGTACTTTAAAAATTGCAATTCAAAAATCAGGTCGATTAAATGAAGAAAGCATTCAAATTCTAAAGGATTGTGGTATAGCTATTAATAATGGAAACGACCAACTAAAAGCCGAGGCATCTAATTTTTCACTAGAAGTTTTGTATTTACGAAATTCAGATATTCCTCAATATCTCATTGATGGAGTTGTAGATGCAGCTATAGTAGGCGATAATTTATTGATTGAAAAGGGGAAAAATATTGAAGTAATTGAAAAATTAGGCTTTTCAAAATGCAAAGTTTCTATTGCAGTTCCAAAATCATTTGAATACAATTCTATTCAGGATTTAGAAGGTTTGCGAATTGCGACTTCATATCCTAATACCGTTAAAGATTATTTTTTCTCAAAAGCTGTACAAGTTGAGTTACACCAAATATCTGGTTCTGTAGAAATCGCACCAAATATTGGACTTTCAGATGCTATTGTTGATATTGTTTCAAGTGGCAGTACCTTATTCAAAAATAATTTAAAAGAAGTAGAAGTGATTTACAAAAGTGAAGCCGTTTTAGCTGTTTCGCCTAAAATTTCTGCTACTTCTAAAGTAATTCTTGACAAGTTACAATTTAGAATCCAATCGGTTCTTAAAGCGAGAAATTCAAAATATATTTTGATGAATGTCCCAAACGACAAAATTGAATTAATCAGTAAAATTTTACCAGTTTTGAAAAGTCCAACTGTAATGCCATTAGCAGAAAAAGGTTGGAGTAGCGTTCATTCCGTAATAAATGAAGATTTGTTTTGGGACGTAATAGATCAACTTAAAGCAGCTGGAGCTGAAGGTATCTTAGTATGCCCAATTGAAAAAATGGTGCTTTAAACACAATTAATTTATCCTAAAAAATATAAAAAATGAACATAATATTAAATCCAATTCAATCAACTTGGAAATCTATTTTGCAAAGACCAACTTCAAATTATGCTGAATTAGACGAAATTGTATCACAAATATTTAAAGAAGTACAAACAAAAGGCGATTCAGCAATTTCAAAATATACGCAACTATTTGATGGAATTACAGTAGAAAATACATTAGTAACGGAACAAGAAATTGAATTTGCAATAGATGTAGTTCCTGATGAATTGAAAGTTGCGATTAATTTGGCTAAAGCAAATATTGAAAAATTTCACTTTGCACAAAAATCCGAAAAAATTGAAGTTGAAACCACAGAAGGGGTTTTATGCTGGCAAGAAAAAAGACCTATTCAGAAAGTTGGTTTGTATATTCCTGGGGGAACTGCCCCTTTATTTTCAACTGTTTTAATGTTAGCTATTCCTGCGAAAATTGCGAATTGTGCCGAAATAATTATCTGCTCACCACCAAATAAAAAAGGAGAAATTCATCCTGCAATTTTATATACCGCTGAATTATGCGGCATTACTAAAATTCATAAAGTTGGAGGTATTCAAGCTATAGCCGCAATGACTTTTGGAACTGAAAACATTCCTAAAGTATATAAAATTTTCGGTCCAGGAAATCAATTTGTTACAGTCGCAAAACAAAAAGCCACACAATTTGGTGTTGCAATTGATATGCCTGCAGGGCCTTCCGAATTGTTAATTGTAGCCGATGACAGTGCTAATAGTTCGTTTATTGCATCTGATTTATTGAGCCAAGCAGAACACGGAACCGACAGTCAAGTGATTTTGGTTACAACATCAAAAAAATTGTTATATGATGTAGAAGCTGAAATTAATAAGCAAATGCAAAATTTACCAAGAAAAATAATTACTGAACAAGCCATTGCAAATTCAAAATTAATTTATGTGGAAAATGATGCTGTAGCTTTAGCTATAATAAATAAATACGGTCCTGAACATTTAATTATTTGTTGTAAAAATGAAAGTTATTTTGTTAACACTATAGAAAATGCAGGCTCTGTTTTTATTGGAAATTTCACACCAGAAAGTGCAGGGGATTATGCCTCTGGAACCAATCATACGTTGCCTACAAATGGTTTTTCTAAAAATTATTCAGGAGTGAATTTAGATAGTTTTCAAAAAGCAATAACTTTTCAAAAAATATCACCAATAGGTATTCAAAATATTGGAAATGCTATTGAAATTATGGCGGAAGCTGAGGGATTACAAGCACATAAAATAGCAGTTTCACTAAGATTAGAATATATAAATAATAATTCAAAAAGTCAATAAATGAATACTTTTGAAGTAAATAAATTGGTTAGACAAAACATTCAGAAAATGAAATCATATTCTTCTGCACGGGATGAATTTAAGGATTTTAATACAGAAATGATTTTTCTTGATGCCAATGAAAATCCATTTGAAAATGGAGTAAATCGGTATCCAGATCCGCAGCAAAACAGTGTTAAATTGGCTTTATCCGAATTAAAAAATGTCAACGCAAATCAGATTTTATTGGGAAACGGAAGCGATGAAGTTTTAGATTTATTATTTAGAGCTTTTTGTGAACCTAATATTGATAACGTGATAACATTGCCGCCAACCTATGGAATGTATGGTGTTTTAGCTGATTTGAATGCGATTGAAAATAGAGAAATTGTACTGAATTCAGATTTTCAACCTAATATAAATGCTATCTTCGAAAGTGTAGATGCAAACACTAAAATAATTTTTTTGTGCTCCCCAAATAATCCAACAGGAAACTCTTTTTCTGATACCGCAATTTCAGAATTACTAGATAATTTCAATGGAATAATCGTTTTAGACGAAGCCTATATTGATTTTTCAGAAAGAGAAAGTTGGCTAACAAAAATTGAAAAGTATCCGAATTTGGTGATTACTCAAACCTTATCCAAAGCATACGGAATGGCTGGAATTCGAGTAGGAATTTTATATGCTTCAGCATCAATTATTGCAATTATAAAAAAGATAAAACTACCTTATAATATCAATGTTTTGTCTCAAAATAAAGCATTAAAACGAATAATGGATTCGGATAAAAATAGTTCAGAAATTGAATTAATTTTAGATAACAAGAGAAAATTAGTGGAACAATTATATCAAATTGATTTTATAGAAAAAATATTCCCATCGGATGCTAATTTCGTATTAATTAAAGTTGATGATGCATCAAAAAGGTACAACCAACTTATTGATTTCGGTATTGTTATTCGGAATCGAACTAACCAATTATTATGTGAAAATTGTTTGCGAATTACAATTGGAACAAATTTAGAAAACGAAAAATTAATTAATGTTTTACAAACTTTATAATGGCAAAAAAAATATTATTTATAGACAGAGACGGCACAATTGTACTTGAGCCGACTGATTATCAATTAGATAGCTTAGAGAAATTAGAATTTTATCCTAATGTATTTCAATATTTAGGTAAAATAGCTAAAGAGATGGATTTTGAATTGGTTTTAGTGACAAATCAAGACGGATTAGGAACAAATAGTTTCCCTGAAAATGACTTTTGGCCAACACAAAATTTCATTATAAAAGCTTTCGCAAATGAAGGAATTGTATTCGATGAAATTTTCATTGATAGCAGTTTGCCCGAAGAAAATTCACCGAATAGAAAACCTCGTACCGGAATGTTAACAAAATATATTAATAATTCTGAATATGATTTAGAAAATTCAATTGTAATTGGAGATCGAATTACAGATGTAGAATTGGCGAAAAATTTAGGTTGTAAAGCTCTTTTTATCAATAAAAATGAAGATTTGGGAAGCCAAGAATCAAAAATGGAATTGGAGGAAATTGAAAAAAGTGTGATGTTAAAAACTATATTTTGGAAAGAAATTTATGAGCATTTAAAGCTTGAAAACAGAACTTCTGAAATATATCGAAAAACAAATGAAACCGATATTTTTATCAAAATTAATTTAGATGGAACAGGAAAAAGTGAAATTGATACAGGGATTGCTTTTTTTGACCATATGTTAGATCAAATTGCAAGACACGGACAAATAGATTTAGAAATCATTGTAAAAGGAGATTTGCAAGTTGATGAACATCACACAATTGAAGACACAGCAATTGCTTTAGGAGAAGTTTTTTCTAAAGCTTTAGGTTCTAAATTGGGAATTGAACGTTACGGTTTTTGTTTGCCAATGGACGATTGTTTGGCACAAGTAGCCTTGGATTTTGGAGGTAGAAATTGGTTGGTTTGGGATGCCGATTTTAAACGTGAAAAAATTGGTGAAATGCCAACAGAAATGTTCTTGCATTTTTTCAAGTCATTTTCCGATGGTGCCAAAGCAAATATTAATATTAAAGCCGAAGGAATTAATGAGCATCACAAAATTGAAGCCATCTTTAAAGCATTTGCGAAAGCTATAAAAGCGGCAGTTAAAAGAGATGTGGGAAAAATGATTTTACCATCAACAAAAGGATTACTATAAAAAAAGAAAATATAAAGATGAAGATAGTTATTTTAAATTACGGCGCAGGCAATATTCAAAGTATTCAATTTGCACTTCAAAGATTAGGTGTTGAAGGAGTTTTAAGTAGCAATTATGAAGAAATTTCATCGGCTGATAAAGTTATTTTTCCTGGTGTTGGTGAAGCAAGTTCGGCTATGAAAAAACTTAAAGAAAGTGGTTTGGACAAATTAATTCCTCAATTGAAACAACCTGTTTTGGGAATTTGTCTCGGGATGCAATTGATGTGCAATTTTTCGGAAGAAGGTAATACTGAAGGATTAGGAATATTTGATGTTAATGTGATAAAATTTTCGACTAAAGTTAAAGTGCCTCAAATGGGTTGGAATACAATTTATAATTTAAAATCGGATTTGTTTAATGGAATTTCTGAAAATGAATTCATGTATTTAGTGCATAGTTTTTATGTCCCAAATTCCGAAAATACAATAGCGTTAACCAATTATGAAGTTGAATATTGTTCCGCACTTCAAAAAAATAATTTTTACGGAGTACAATTTCATCCGGAGAAAAGTGGAAAATTCGGAGAACAAATTTTAAATAATTTTTTAAAAATAGTATA
>SHWW01000013.1 GCA_009693635.1 Flavobacteriaceae bacterium | reverse complement strand
TGTCGCCACGCCCCGATAAATTGATTACTACAATATCTTCGGGTTTAAATTTCATTTCGTCGAGCACCGCAAAGGCATGTGCGCTTTCGATTGCAGGAATTAAACCTTCCATTTGGGATAATTTTATACCCCAATTCATAGCGTCTTCATCGGTAATGGATATAAATTGCGCTCTACCCGTTTTGAATAAATTGGCGTGCATAGGACCTACTCCAGGATAATCCAACCCAGCAGAAATCGAATAGGGTTCTGTTATTTGTCCGTCAAGCGATTGCATTAACAGGGTTTTGCTACCGTGAATTACGCCTACTTTTCCCAATGCGGAGGTTGCGGCACTTTCGCCAGAATCCACTCCCAAACCTGCTGCTTCTACTGCGATTATTTTTACGTTTTCGTCATTCAAAAAGTGGTAATAAGCACCAGCAGCGTTGCTTCCGCCACCCACACAAGCAATTACATAATCGGGATTTTCACACCCTTCTTTTTCTAATAATTGTTCTTTGATTTCTTTTGAAGTAACACTTTGGAACCGTGCCACCATATCAGGATATGGGTGCGGCCCCACTACAGAACCAATGATATAATAGGTATCTACGGGATTGTTAATCCAATCGCGAATAGCTTCGTTTGTAGCATCTTTCAAGGTTTTTGAACCTGAAAGCGCGGGACGAACTTCGGCACCCAACATTTTCATACGAGCCACATTCGGCGCTTGACGCTTGATGTCTACTTCTCCCATAAAAACGATGCATTGCAAGCCCATCAAAGCGCAAACGGTAGCGGTGGCAACTCCGTGTTGCCCTGCGCCTGTTTCAGCTATGATTCTGGTTTTGCCTAATCGTTTGGCAAGTAATATTTGCCCAATGGTATTGTTGATTTTGTGTGCGCCAGTGTGGCATAAATCTTCTCTTTTGAGATAGATTTTAGTGTTGTATTCTTTGGATAAACGTTCCGCAAAATAAAGCGGAGTAGGACGTCCTACATAATCCTTTAACAGCGCATCAAATTCTTCTTGAAATTCCGGTTCTGCGGTAATTTTTAAATAGTTTTGGCGTAATTCTTCTACATTTGGATATAACATTTCAGGAATATAAGCTCCTCCAAATTCTCCGTAATAGCCTTTTTCGTTAACGTGATAACTCATTTGATTTAAAGTTTAAAGTTTCAAGTTGTCCTTAAAACTAGATAATAATTCTATATTTTTTAATCCAGGTTCGATTTCAAATTTACTGTTTATGTCCATAGCATAAATGGGTAAATTTGTTTTGGAAATTTCTTTTACTTCTAGCATCTCTTCGATTCCGATTCCTCCACTCAGAAAAAAGGGTTTCGTTGAAGGGTAGTTTTCCAATACTTTCCAATCAAAATTGGTTCCGTTTCCACCTGGTAATTTCCCTTTGGTATCAAAAAGAAAATAATCGCAAACGCTTTCAAAATGGTTTAAAACCTCAAAATCAAACACATCATTTACAGAAAACACTTTTATGATTTCTAGGGTAGGGTCTATTTTATTTTTCAAATTTATACAGAATTCTACGGATTCGTTTCCGTGTAATTGGACAGCTTGTAAATCGTATTTTTTGATTTTTGTTAGAATTTCTTGTTCTTTTTCATTTACAAAAACGCCTACTTTTTTTATTGATTCTGGCAATAGAGGAATAATTCCATCAAAGAAGCGTGTCGATTTTTCCCAGAATATAAAACCCATATAATCGGGTAGGAGCGTGCCTACTTCGAGTATGTTATTGGGATATTTCATTCCGCAGATTTTGAGTTTCATATTTTTTATTTTACCACAAAGGCACAAAGTTTTTTTGTCTCTATTTAATTAATTTTGAAATAAATTCTTTTGCTGCTTCGCCTGCATTATCTGTTTTCATAAAGTTTTCTCCAATCAAAAATCCTTTGTAACCGTATTCTTTTAGTTCGTTAATTGCTTCAATTGAAGAAATCCCACTTTCTGAAATTTTTACAAAATCGTTGGGAATTTCCGAAGCCATTTCTTTGCTAATGTTCAATCCTACTTCAAACGTTTTTAAATTTCGATTGTTGACACCAATCATATTCAAACTTGGCATTATTGACTTTTGTAATTCCTCTAAATTGTGAACTTCAAGTACTACTTCCATACCTAAAGACTGCGCTAATTCGGATAATATTTTTATTTCATTAGCAGATAAAACGGCTGCAATTAACAAAATTACATCAGCTCCATACTCTTTGGCTTCTATGATTTGGTATTCGTCAACGATAAATTCTTTTCGCAAAAGTGGAAGATTTGTTGTTGCTCTCGCAAAAATTAAATCATCTAAAGAACCTCCAAAATAGGTAGAATCTGTTAATACAGAAATCCCACAAACACCCGCATTGTCATATCCTTGCACAACTTCTTCAACAGAAAACGCATAATTTATTTCTCCTTTTGATGGGGAACGCCGTTTGTGTTCCGCAATAATTCCAGTAGTACTATGAATTAAATTGTTGCTTAATGATACGGTTTTGCGATCAAAAAGCACCGATTTCTCAAATTCGGTTATTGGAATAATTGATTTTTTGAGAAGAACTTCTCTTTTCTTACTTGTAATTATTTTATCTAAAATGTTCATAATCAATTTTTATTTGCTTAACTCTTTCAATTTTTTCAAAGCCAAAAGTGCTTTTCCAGATAACAAACTTTCTGTTGCTATTTGAAATCCTTCTAAAGGAGTGCATTTTGTAACCGTTGCAATTGCCATTGCCGCATTGGCACAAACTACATTGTTTTGTGCTTCAGTTCCTTTCCCGGATATTATATCTGTAAACAGTTTAGCTGATTCTTCGATAGTATTACCGCCTTTAATTTCGGATTGTGTTAAAATTGAAACTCCAAAATCTTCTGGTTTCAACATTCCTTCCATTTGATTTGTAATCGTTTTAGTGGGGCAAGTTAAAGAAACTTCATCATAGCCATCTAATGAATGTAAAATGGTGAAATTAACCTCGGTGTTTTGATATAAATAAGCATACTTTCTTGCCAATTCCAGATTGTAAACACCCACCAATTGATTTTTCGGAAACGATGGATTTACCATAGGTCCCAACATATTAAAAAACGTTTTTACACCTAATTCTTTTCGAATAGGCCCCACGTTTTTCATTGCTGGGTGAAATAGCGGTGCGTGAAGAATGCAAATTCCAGCTTGATCCATGCATTTTTCTAGGTAAGCGTTGTCATTGCTGAATTGTACGCCAAGAATTTCCATTACATTACTTGAACCTGAAATAGAGGAAACGCCGTAATTTCCGTGTTTTGCAACTTTAATTCCTGCTCCAGCAGTAACAAATGAAGCTAATGTTGAAATATTAAAAGTATCTTTTCCATCGCCACCAGTTCCGCACAAATCGATGGTATTATAATTTGACAAGTCTATAGGAATGCAAAGTTCTAATAAGGCTTCTCGAAATCCAGCCAACTCCTCAATGGTGATATTTCGCATCATATAAACGGTCAGAAAACTTCCAATTTGGCTTGTATTATAACTTCCCCTAGAAATATTTACCAATACTTCTTTGGCTTCCAATTTTGAAAGTACTTCTTGATTAATAAGTCGGTTAAGTATGTTTTTCATTTTATTAAAATTAGATAATATAGCTTTACGAATCTGAGTTTATTGTGCAACCCAGTTTTCTAAAATCTTTTTTCCGTGACGTGTCAAAATACTTTCAGGATGAAATTGAACGGCACGGACATCATAAGTTTTGTGTCGCAATGACATAATTTGACCATTTTCATCTAAGGATGTTATTTCTAAAACTTCAGGAAAATCAGTTGGATTTACGACCCAAGAATGGTATCTCCCGACTTCAATTTCAGGTTCTAGATCTTTAAATAAGGGTTCGTCTTGAACTTGTATTTTGATATTTGTGGCTACTCCGTGGTACACTTTTTCAAGATTGATAAGGCTTCCGCCAAATACTTCCGCGATGGCTTGTTGCCCTAAACAAACTCCGAGAATGCTTTTTGTTGTTGAATATGTTTTGATTACTTCTTTGAGTAAACCCGCTTCATCTGGAATTCCTGGCCCTGGTGAAAGTAGGATTTTGTCAAATTTTTGAATTTCTTCGATATCAAATTCATCGTTTCTAAAAACGGTTACTTCGCAGTTTAAATCTTCTAAGTAATGCACCAAATTGTAGGTAAAACTATCGTAATTATCGATGACTATTATTTTTTTCATAAACGTTCCCCAGCTCCTCCGAAGAGAGTTCCTATTGGGGATAATAGGTTTTTTAAATATTAATTTATTTTAGTTCTTCTAATTTTTTCAGTTTTGACATCCTTACCTTTTGGGGAGGGGATTATATTGTTTCCGCTATTTCTAAAGCCTTATCCAAAGCCGCCAATTTATTATAAACTTCTTGCATTTCATTTTCTTCAATTGAATCCGAAACAATTCCTGCTCCTGCTTGATAGTGCAATTTATGATTTTTACTCAAAAAAGTACGTATCATAATGGAGTGATTAAAATTACCATTAAAGTCCATAAATCCAATAGCACCACCATAGAAATTCCGATTTGTTTTTTCATATTTTTCGATTAGTTGCATCGCTTTGTGTTTTGGCGCTCCCGATAAAGTTCCTGCTGGAAATGTATCCGCAACGACTTGCATGGTTGTTGCCTTTTCGAGCAATAAGCCCGTAACTTTTGAAACCAAATGAATGACGTGTGAAAAAAACTGTACTTCTCTGTATTTCTCGACTATTACTTGGTGTCCGTTTCTGCTTAAATCGTTTCGAGCTAAATCGACCAACATAATATGTTCGGCATTTTCTTTTTTATCCTCGGATAGCTTTTTGGCAAGTGCGGCATCTTTTTCGTCATTTCCAGTTCTTCTAAAAGTTCCTGCAATAGGATGAATTTCTGCTTTTCTGTCTTTTACAATTAGTTGTGCTTCGGGTGACGAACCCATTATTTTGAAATCTCCATAATCAAAATAAAATAAATAGGGTGATGGATTAATGCTTCGCAAAGCTCTATAAACATTGAATTCGTCGCCTTTAAAACCTTGAGAAAAGCGACGAGACAATACGAGTTGAAAAACGTCCCCACGAAAGCAGTGTTTCTTAGCTAATTTCACATTATCAATAAATTCAGAATCGGTTAAATTAGAATTTTTGCCGCCAGTTTTTGAAAAGGAATACGAAGCAAAACTTTTGTTTTGAAGCAGGTTTTCTATAGATTCTAGATTGTTGCTTTCTGTGATGGAATGGCAAAAAATAAATGCTTCGTTTTTGAAGTGATTGATGGCAATGATATTCTGATAAATGGCATAATAAATATCAGGAATTTGTAAATCGGTATCTTTTTTATTGATTTCAATATTTTCAAAATAGCGAACGGCATCATAAGAGATATAACCAAACAATCCGTTATTGATGAATTTGAAATCGATGTTTTCGGATTGAAATTGAGATGCAAATTCCTCGATTATTTTTGGAATATTTGAATTTTCATCAATTGCTTTAGCTTTTGAAGTTCCGTCTGGAAAAGTTTTATAAATAGTTTCGTTTTCAATTTTAATTGACGCAATCGGATTGCAACAGATATAGGAGAAACTATTGTCGTTAGCGTGATAATCGCTGCTTTCAAGTAACAAACTGTTGGCGTATTTATCACGTGTTTTTAAATACACACTCACAGGCGTTATGGTGTCTGCGAGGATTTTCTTGTAAGTGGTTTTGAATTTATAAATTTCCATAATTTATTTTTGTATTTTTTATATAAAAAAAGGGCTTGTCGTGATGACAAGCCCTTTTTGATATTTATTTGATTAAAATATACATATAAGTAAACTCTTCACGACGATTGACGTAAGCAGTTCCACCAACAAGTATTGTTTAAAATTGTGTTCATGTTGTATTTTGAATTACAAATGTAAGAATAAATTGAATAAAAAAAATATAATTGTATTAATTTTTGAATGAATTATGAATTGTTGAATAAATGTTTTTTTTGCGAGAAGGATCACAGCGGAAATCTTCTGTGAAACATAGTGGAACAGAGATTGAAGTGCAGAGCCTGTCCGCTTTCCTTGAATGCCAATTCAAGGGAAGGGGACTCGCCTAAATTGACATAAAAAACCCCAACAATTTCTTGTTAGGGCTAATTTAATTAATTTAATTCTTGTGAACTAGAATTTCAAATTCACTGTTAAATCGAAATCATCGTAGATAGCTTTGTTACCTAAATTGTCGAAAAAGCTACCTGAACCATATTTAATATCGTATTTAGTTCTGTTAATTTTTACGTTTGCAGTTGCAAAATTTGCGGTTGTAGCAAGGTCAAATGTTACAGGATTTGTGATTCCTTTTACAGTTAAATCAGCTGTAATTGTGTAAACTCCTGCACTTTTTGCGGCAACAGTTTTGAAAACTAAAGTAGAGGTTGGGAATTTTTCAGTACCAAAAAAATCTTCTGATTTCAGGTGCCCGTCTAATTTTTCTTTTCCTTGACCCGCTTTTAAGTCGGTTGTAGTCATTGAAGTCATATCAACGGTGAAATTTCCACCTACAACATTTTTTCCTTTGAAGATTAATGCACCTTCTTTAAGATTTATAGTTCCTTCGTGTTGTCCGGTTACTTTTTTACCAAGCCATGAAATTGAGCTTTTAGTTTCGTCAACTTTTTTCGTTTGTGCAGTTATTGTTGCAGTTCCGAAAGCTACTAATAATGCGATTGCAATTGTTTTTAAATTTGTCATTGTTTAATTGATTTTAGTTAATAATTATAGTGTTAAAAATAAATCCTCATTTGATTTTCGAACTTTTTTGTAATGCTGAGTTACATCTTCTTCGTGACGGTATCCAACTGTTGCAATCACCGCAGCATTTAGATTTAATGCGTCTAATCCTAATATTTCATTGAATTTTTTAGCATCAAAACCTTCCATTGGAGTAACGTCAATTTTTAATTCAGCGGCTGCATTAAGTAAATTTCCAAGTGCTAAATAGGTTTGTTTTGCTGTCCAAATTGCTTTCTTATCAGCAGAAATTGGGTTTACAGCACCTTTCATATAATCTCCAAAACCTGTCAAGGTTTCTAATGGAATCCCTCTTGTTTTGCTTGTGTTTTTTATGTAGGCATCGATATCTGAATCGTTAACCACCGTTTGATTTGCAAAAACGATTACGTGTGATGCATCTACAATTTGTGATTGTCCGTAAGCTGCGGGTAATAATTTAGCTTTTAATTCCGGATTTTCAATGATAATTACTTTATAAAGTTGCAATCCAAAAGAAGAAGTGCTCAAACGAATAGCTTCTTTTAGAAAATTTAAATCTTCAGTAGCGATTTTTTTGGTTGCATCGAATTTTTTTGTGGCATAACGCCAGTTTTGATTTTCTAAAAATGTGCTCATTGTTATTTATTATTCATTTCTAATTTTTTCTAAAAGAGAGTTTAATAGTTCCAATTCGGGATTTGATAAATTTTGAACTATTTTTTTTTCGTAAACGATTACTTTTGGATCTAATTCTGTTAATATGGATAATCCTTTTGCAGTTATTAAAACATCTATTTTTCTTCTATTTGATTTACAAACGGCTCTTGTTACCAATTGTTTTAGAAGTAATTTATCCACTAATCGAGTCGTATTACTAGTTTTAGCTAGCATTCGTTCTTGAATAACACACATATTTGCAGGATTTCCTTTTTGACCTCTCAATATTCGTAAAACATTATATTGTTCGCTTGACAAATCATAAGGCTTTAAGATTTCTGCAAAACGTTCGTGAATATCATTTTGAGTATAAATGATATTGAGCACTACTTTTTGAGAAGTTTCCATTATTACATTTGATTTTAAAATAGCTTCAATTTTCATAATTGTATTAACAATATTTGTATGTACAAATGTAAACCTAATATTCGATTTTGAAATATTAGAATTGTTATTTTTATGTTAATTCTAAAACTTTCATTTATCTTTTTCAATTAAGACGATATTATGTAAATTTGTAAAAAATATAAATAGTTATGAATTTACAACAAGAAGTTTGGGTTGATCAATTAGAAAATGATGAAAATGCAGTTATTTTAGACGTTAGAACAGAAGACGAATGTAATGAAGGAATAATTTTAGGAGCAATAAATATTGATATATATAAAGGACAGGGATTTATTGATTTAATAGAAGAATTAGACAAGACAAAAAACTATTATATTTATTGTAAGTCGGGAGGTAGAAGTGGACAAGCCTGCTCTATTATGAATCAATTGGGATTTAAAAATACTTATAATTTACTTGGCGGAATGATGGATTGGAAT
Source organism: Flavobacteriaceae bacterium (assembly GCA_009693635.1). GTDB lineage: Bacteria > Bacteroidota > Bacteroidia > Flavobacteriales > Flavobacteriaceae > Flavobacterium. Next base: position 25,245 of record SHWW01000013.1, on the reverse strand, counting down.
GGGGAAGTGGTCTGATGATATTGAGGTATTATAATAATCGAATTAGTTATTTTTTATTAATAAATGTTTCATTAAAAATTCAAAAACACTACAATTAATAGTAAAGGTATAAACCAATTAATAAGTCGGTATATATGCATATAAATGTTAAAGAATTAAACAATAACTTTTTTGGTGATTCATTCAATAACTTCTACCAAAATAAAGATTTTTTCTACAAAATATTTTAATATTCTGTAAAATAATTCTTTATTATTCCTTACTCGCATTTCATTATTAAATCATTAATAATTCAAATAAATAACACTAATTTTGCAATTATACTGGATGATTTCTCTCCTTAAGAAGGAATTATGTTTTGAAAAATTAAATATTTTATAATGTCAGTTATAGAAAAATTAAATGCCGACGGAATTATTGCCTTAGAAAACAAGTATGGCGCCCACAATTATCATCCACTTCCAGTAGTTTTAAATAGAGGAGAAGGAGTTTATGTTTGGGATGTTGATGGAAAAAAGTATTACGACTTTCTATCGGCTTATTCTGCTGTAAATCAAGGACATTGTCATCCGAAAATTATTGGAGCATTAATAAATCAAGCCCAAAAATTAACCTTAACTTCTCGTGCTTTTTACAATGATCAATTAGGTCCTTATGAAGAATTTGTAACAAAATATTTTGGTTTTGATAAGGTTTTGCCAATGAATACTGGTGTTGAAGCTGTAGAAACGGCATTAAAGCTTTGTAGAAAATGGGCTTATGAAGTAAAAGGCGTTGCAGAACACGAAGCACAAATCATAGTTTGTGATGGAAATTTTCACGGCAGAACAACTACTATTATTTCGTTTTCAAATGATGAAAATGCACGTAAAAACTTTGGTCCTTTCACCAAAGGATTTATCAAAATTGCATATGATAATTTAGAAGCATTAGAAACCGCCTTAAAATCTTCAAAAAATATTGCTGGTTTTCTTGTGGAACCAATTCAAGGGGAAGCGGGGGTTTATACTCCTGAAGATGAATATATGATACGAGCTAAAGAATTGTGCAATCAATATAATGTTTTGTTTATTGCTGATGAGGTTCAAACTGGAATTGCTAGAACGGGATCACTACTTGCTGTCTGTGGAAAATGTACTTGCGAAAATCAATGTGAAAGACAAAAAACGTATGCAACTCCAGATATCTTGATATTAGGAAAAGCATTGTCTGGCGGAGCTTATCCGGTTTCTGCAGTTTTGGCAAACGATGCCATTATGAATGTTATAAAACCAGGGCAACACGGATCTACTTTTGGGGGAAACCCAATTGCAGCAGCTTTAGCTATAGCCGCTCTTGAGGTAGTAAACGAAGAGCATTTAATTCAAAACGCTCGTGTTTTAGGAAAGTTATTTAGAAGCAAATTGAACGAATACATACATAATTCAAATGTTGCTGTTTTAGTTCGTGGTCGTGGTTTGTTGAACGCAGTTGTTATTAACGATACCGAGGAAAGCGATACTGCTTGGAATATATGCATGGCTATGCGAGACAATGGATTGTTAGCAAAACCTACTCACGGAAATATTATTCGTTTTGCTCCTCCATTAGTAATTAATGAAGTTCAATTATTACATTGTGTTGCTATTATTATCAAGACGTTGAGGCAATTTGAGAAATAGTTTTTTATGTTAAAAAACCCACTAATTTATCTGAAGTAATTCAAGTAAATTAGTGGGTTTTGTGTTTTAAAAAAAACAATAAATTATTGGTCTTGCTCCTGTTGGTATTTCAATTTTTCCATTAAGTTTTTTTCTATGTCCTTAATTCCTTGTTCACCCACGAATACATAAAGGGAAATACTGAAAATTAAATAGATTGAACTTAACACAACACCAATAATAGCGAGAATTTTACCAACATTTAAATTTTTATAATTGACATATAATTCAGGACTATTTTGGTATAATTTCAAATCTTTTTTTGCTAAAACTAAAGCAATAATCCCTAAAGTTAATCCTATAAATCCATAACAACAACAGGTTAATATTGAAAATATTCCTAATACAAGTACTGCGGTTCCATTCGGTAAGTTTCTTTGTTCCATTTTTTTTAATTTTAATTTTAAAGGTTTGTCATTTTGTAAATATAGGCAATAATCATAATCAATGCATTTGTAATTGCCAACCCAATGATAATTTTGTGATAGTCGCGAGATTTATCAATGAAATGTATTCCTAAAAATCCAAATAGGAGTAGTGATGTGTAAATTGCTGGAAACTGATAGAAAGCTTTTGTAAAATCTCCATTGATTAGAAATAGCAAAGAACGTTGCGTTCCACAACCTAAACAATCAACTCCGAAAAGCGATTTATTTAAACAAGGCAACATGAATTTTTCTATATCCAAAACATAATTTATTTGCATTGCAATTTAATAAAAATAATATTCATTCTGAATAGTAAGTTTGTTATTTTAAAGTTTCCTACTTTTGAATTCTAATACAAAAGGAAATGAAAAAATTATTGCTTCCAATAATGATAATTGCAATCTTGATTGCGTTTTATGAGCAAAGTTTAGAGAAGAAAAATGTCTATATTTTAGTTATTGCAGTCGCAGTATTTATGTTTGGAATGATAAAATTGAGTGCTAAAACACCAAGTAAAAATCAAGATAAAGAAGACGATAATGTTTAATAAAGGTGATAAAGTTTCGGTGCTTGACGATGCCATAAATGGAGTAGTGTTAGCTGTTCAAAATAAGGAAGTTTCTATAGAAACTGAAGATGGATTTGTGATGACATATTTTGTCAAAGAATTGATTAAGATAAACGATACCAGTGATTTAAGTGAAAGTATTGGAAGTTTTAATTCAAATCAAATTAAAAAAGAAAAGGAAGAGCCAAAAGCGAGAAGTTTTGTTAAAGATAAGAAGTCAAAGTATGAAATTCCAGCTCCAGAATTTGATTTGCACATCGAAAAATTAGTTCCAAGTTTCAAGGGAATGAGCAATTATGACATCCTAACTTTACAAACAGAAACAGCTAAAAGACACATTGAATTTGCAATAAGAAATCGCATTCCAAAAATCGTTTTTATTCACGGAGTCGGTGAAGGAATTTTAAAAGCAGAACTTGATTTTTTATTGGGAAGATACGATTCTATAGATTTCCGAGAAGGTAATTACCAGCGCTATGGAATGGGGGCAACTGAAGTTTTTATCAGACAAAACTCAAAATAAAAAGCTTTTTTAAAATTAAAATTCTCAAAGTAGCGTACATATTTGTGATTTCATTCTAAATAGAAGTCACGAAATTTCCGTAGACATATTGAGCATAAGTAAATGAATTTATGCCATTTGAAAAAGTAATGTTTTTGAAAACTACATAGTGATTATACCCAGTCAAAACCTGAGTTGTCGGGTTTAAAGTTTCAGTAGTTGTCACTTCAATAATTCCACTTGTTCCTATAACACCAGCGGCAGCATTCCATTCGTCAGAAACAGTTGGACTTGCAGGTGGAAGTAAAGAGCAGAAATAAGCATTGCTAATAATAGTATTAAAAAGTCTGTAAACTACTTTATTAGTACTACTAACCAAAATCGTTCGGGGAGTATTTGCTGTCGTAACCAAGTTTGCAAAAGTCGAAATTGGGGTCTGTAAAATTAACGCTTCGTTGTTTTTAACCTTGAAAAACAATCCGTTATTTACAGAACAAGAATTTATTGCTACAGCAGGATCAAAATTAAAAGTATCGAATTTGATATTTCCATCATCGCAACTATTAAAAAGAAAGGAGCAAAATAATAAACCAAAAAATCGTTTCATATTTTTATATTTAAAACAAAAATAGAATTTTTAATTTATTTTAAAAGCAATAGTATCCAAAATCATCTGAGTTATTGTTTTTTTTAAAAATAAATTCAAATTTTAGAAAAATAATTTACTAAATTTTAACTTTAAATAATCTGTATATTTGCATAATTTAAATTTGAATAATGAAAACTTATAAATATTACTTTGCTGCTTTTAATGCATTTCTAATTTGGGGATTCTTCAGTTTGGCATTAAAACCCCTGAAAGACTTTTCTTCTTTAGATATATTATTCTATCGCGTTTTTCTAAGTTCAATTGTAATGTTGCTAATAAATCTAATTTTTAGAAGAAATATAGTAAAAAAAAATGCACTTTTGTTTTCTAATTTAAAACTAGAAGATAAACGAAGAATAGTTTTACTGACTTTAGGTGGTAGTTTTTTACTTATTGCTAATTGGTTTGTTTTCATCTATGTTGTTAATCATATCAATGTTAAAGCGGCTTCATTAGCGTATTTAATATGTCCAATTCTAACTACTGTTTTTGCTTTTGTAATTTTAAAAGAAAAACTTAGTAAACCTCAATGGATAGCTGTTTTTATTAGTATTTGTAGTTGTTTTTTATTATCTCTTAATCATTTCCAAGATATATTTTTCAGTTTGATAGTTGCTGCTTCATATGCATTGTATCTTGTAAGTCAAAGAAAAAACAGTGAAATAGATAAATTTATTACTTTGACAATTCAATTGGTTTTCACTGCATTGGTAATTCTACCATTTTATCCAAGTTATAGTAATGTTATTCCAACTGTCCCCATTTTTTATATTTGCTTGGTCGTAATTGTATTAGTTTTTACAATAGTTCCTTTGTTTTTAAATCTATATGCACTCAAAGGACTTAATTCATCAACTGTAGGAATTATAATGTATATCAATCCGATAATAAATTTTTTAATAGCTGTTTTTTATTACAAGGAAGAAGTCACTATAACTCAATTGATTTCTTATTTCTTAATTCTGATTTCTATTATTGTTTTTAATGAAAAGTTACTTTTTAATAGAAAATATGAAGTTTTTTTATTTAAAAATAATAATTAAATATAATTAAATAATGAAAAAAATATATTTAGATAACGCATCTACAACTCAAATTCGGGAAGAAGTTATTCAGGAAATGCTTGCTATAATGTCAAATGATTATGGAAATCCGTCGTCAACGCATAGTTTTGGTCGAAATGCAAAAAGCATTATTGAACTTTCTCGTAAAGCTATTGCTAAAGAATTGAATTGCAACGCACAAGAAATTATTTTCACTTCTGGCGGAACAGAATCTAATAATTTGATTCTTCGTTCATGCGTAAAAGATTTGAAAGTAAAGCGAATAATCACGACCAAAATCGAACATCATGCTGTTTTACATACTATTGAAGCTTTGCAAAAAGAGTTTGATATTCAAGTGGATTATGTTGCAATCAAAGCAAATGGAATTATAGACAAAACAGATTTAGTAGATTTATTATCACAAGAAATTAAAACATTAGTCAGTTTGATGCACGTGAACAATGAAATTGGAACGGTTTTAGAATTGGATTTAATTGCAAGAATTTGCCAACAAAACAGTGTTTTATTTCATTCTGATACTGTTCAATCTGTTGCAAAAACAGAATTAGATTTGCAAAAAACCCCAATAGATTTCATAGTTGCTTCTGCACATAAATTCCACGGTCCTAAAGGAGTTGGATTTGCATTTGTAAGAAAAAACTCAGGTTTGCAACCTCAAATATTTGGCGGTGAACAAGAAAAAGGTTTCCGTCCTGGAACTGAAGCGGTGCATCAAATAGCTGGAATGGCTAAAGCATTAACAATTTCTATAGCTAATTTAGACGCCGAAAGAATCGCTATTTTGGAAGTTAAAAACTATTTAATTCAACAATTAGAATTGGAATTTCCGGAATTTCAAATTAATGGTTCTGAAGATAGTTTTTATACAGTTTTAAATATAATCTTACCTTTTTCAGAAGATAAAACAGCAATGATTCTCTTTGGTCTAGATATTAAAGGGATTGCAGTTTCCCGAGGAAGTGCTTGTCAGTCGGGAAGTATTAAGCCGTCACACGTGCTCGCTGAATTTCTTTCTGCTGAAGATTTGAAAAAACCAAGTTTGCGAATTTCATTCAGTCATTACAATACCAAACAAGATATCGATTTGTTAATTGAAGGTTTAAAAGGAGTTTAAATTATTTCTTTTGTGCTTTTAGTTTGGCTTTTTTTTTTGAAATAGCTACGAAAATTATGTTTTAGGACTTAAAATTCTCATTTAAGCAGAAACAATTCTGATTTATTTTTTATTGTATAATCTATTTTGTGAACTCATTATGATTTGAGTTGAATCGAGAATTGGGTTCTTATTATTTAAAATTCTTCTATAGTAGAAATAGATTTGCTGTCAAATAAAAAATATATACTAAAAAAAATTAGTAGACAAATGAGAAAAACTATGGAAATCACCTTTTTAAAATGGAACATCGCTATCGTCGTTAAAACTATTCAAATTACTGCCAAAAGCTTCGTTTGCTGATGGTAAGTTTTTGGTTTGGAAAGGATTATCATCGTGATTCATTTTTGATGGTAAATCATCATAAGTACTGCTATAACTTTCCAAATTTTCGAATTTACCAAGATTTCCAACAAATTTCAAACGCACACTCTCTAAACTTCCATTTCTGTGTTTTGCAATAATAAATTCTGCTTGACCTTGAGTTGGCGAATTTGCTTGATCATCCCATTCGTCTAATTTGTAATATTCGGGTCTATAAATAAAAGAAACAATATCTGCATCTTGCTCAATCGCACCAGACTCCCTAAGATCTGACAGTAATGGTCGTTTGTGTCCAGGTCTTGCTTCTACAGCACGCGACAATTGTGATAATGCAATTACAGGCACACCTAATTCTTTAGCCAAGGCTTTTAAGTTTCTAGAAATTGTAGAAATTTCTTGTTCTCTATTTCCCGAACCCTTTCCGTTACTTCCCCCAGCTGTCATTAATTGTAAATAATCTACAATAATAAGTTTTATTCCGTGTTGTGAAGCCAAACGTCTTGATTTCGCTCTCAAATCAAATATAGATAGTGAAGGGGAGTCGTCAATAAAAATTGGTGCTTTTTCTAGATTTTTAACTTTTATACTCAATTGTTCCCATTCGTGTTTTTCTAATTTTCCGGTTCTTAATTTTTCTGAGGATAATCCTGTTTCAGATGAAATTAATCTGGTAATTAATTGAACAGATGACATTTCCAATGAAAAAAGTGCCACTGGATGTCCGAAATCTATAGCAATGTTTCGCGCCATTGATAGTACAAATGCTGTTTTACCCATACCTGGACGAGCAGCAATAATAATTAAATCACTAGGTTGCCATCCAGATGTTATTTTGTCTAAACTGTCAAAACCACTTGCAATTCCGCTCAAACCTTCTTTTCCAGCAATTTCTTCAATTCTTTTTTTAGCTTGAATTACTAAACTTTGTGCTGTTTCTGAACTACGCTTTATGTTTCCTTGTGTTACTTCGTATAATTTAGATTCTGCTTTATCTAATAAATCAAAAACATCTGTTGATTCATCGTATGATTCCTCAATAATTTCCGATGAAATTCGGATTAAACTTCGTTGGATAAATTTTTGTAGGATAATTCTTGAGTGAAATTCTATATGTGCAGATGAGGAGATTTTTTGTGTAAGTTGAATCAAATAAAAATCACCACCGACCAATTCTAATTTGACGCTCTTTTTTAACTGTGCTGAAACTGTTAATAAGTCAATAGGTTGGGAGTCTGTAAACAACTGAAAAATTGCTTCAAATATATGTTTGTGTGCCTCTTTATAAAATGCATCGGGTTGTAAAATATCGATAACTTCATCAACTCCTTTTTTATCAATCATCATAGCTCCTAAAACTGCTTCTTCGAGTTCTAGAGCTTGTGGTGGGAGTTTCCCTTTTTCTAAATTGATAATAGTAGTTTTATCTACTTTTATAGGGTTGAGGTTTACGAATTTTTCCATGTAACGAAAGTAACAAAAAAATAAAAAAGTTCGTTTAGGAGTTATTAGAAATAATTGTTGATAACTAACTGTTTTTTGTTTATAACCAAAAAAAAATCCGAAACCATTGGGCTTCGGATTTAACATTAATTTTAAGAATTTACTCCTTATACTCCCCCATCTTACTGTATTTGTTCATTCTTTGGGCAACTAGTTCATTTGTTGATAAGTCTTTCAATTCATTGTATCCTTTCAATATATATTTCTCAACTGTTTTAAACGTAGTTTCACGGTCATAATGAGCTCCACCAAGAGGCTCTGGTATAATATCGTCTACTAGATTTTGCTTTTTCATATCGGCAGAAGTCAGTTTTAATGCATCTGCTGCCTGTTCTTTATATTCCCAGCTTTTCCATAGAATTGAAGAACAAGATTCTGGCGAAATTACGGAATACCAAGTATTTTCCAACATATATACTTTATTTCCAACACCAATTCCTAATGCACCACCTGATGCACCTTCACCAACAATTATAGTAATAATAGGCACTTTTAAACGCATCATTTCAAGTATGTTTCTTGCGATTGCTTCTCCTTGACCACGTTCTTCAGCCTCTAAACCTGGATAAGCGCCTGGAGTATCAATTAAAGTAACTACAGGAATTCCAAATTTTTCAGCCATTTTCATTAAACGCAAGGCTTTTCTATATCCTTCTGGATTTGCCATACCGAAGTTACGGTATTGACGTGTTTTTGTATTGTACCCTTTTTGTTGTCCAACAATCATAAAAGATTGTCCACCAATTTTTCCTAATCCACCAATCATGGCTTTATCGTCTTTGAAATTTCTATCACCAAACATTTCTAGGAAAGTGTCTCCGCACAAAGCGTTAACATGGTCCATAGTATAAGGTCTGTTTGGATGACGCGACAATTGAACGCGTTGCCAAGCTGTTAGGTTTTTATATATTTCGCGTTTAGTTTCTTCTAATTTTTTTGCGATTTGCTTACAAGTATCTGAAACATCAACATCTGATTCTTGACCGATGATTTCACATTTGTCTAATTGTTCTTCTAGTTCTTTAATTGGAAGCTCAAAATCTAAATATTCCATAGGGTATGTGCTTTTATATTTTAGAAGGCAAATATAGTTTTTAATTTAAAGATTGAAAAATTTAATGAATGGAAAATGACATTAATTAGTTCAAAGATAAATGGTCGTTTGAGATTAAGTATATTGCTTTTTAACTATTTTTAGTTTTATGGAAATATTTTATAACTCCGTTTAGAATTACAGTTGACAAAATAATTAAAGCACCAATATAAAAATTGACACTCATTTTTTCAGTCTCTTTAAATACAATTACGGCTAAAATTATTCCATAAATAGGTTCCAAATTAATGGTTAGCATTACAGTATAAGGACTTAAAAATTTCATCACTTTTACCGATGCTATGAACGCGTAGGCGGTGCAGAAAGTACTTAGAATGACGAGGTAAATCCAGTCGGAATTTGATATTTCAAAAAATTTTGAGTTGAAACTTCCTGAATATAAAAGCAAAATCGAGAAAAATAAAACACCCCCTAAAAGCTCGTAAAAAGAGATTATTGAAGGATCATATTCTTTAACATATTTGCCATTAATCATAGAAAATAAAGCGGATAAAAATGCAGAGCTTAACGCCAATAAGATTCCGTTTATAAACTGCCCGTCGATATTAAAAATGATGTAAAGTCCTAAAAAAACTACGATTCCAAATAATACTTCATACCAAATAATTTTTCTTCCATAGAAAATAGGTTCCAATAAAGAGGCAAAAAAGGCTCCTGTAGATAAACAAGCCAGAGTAACTGAAATATTGGAAACCTTGATTGCTTTAAAGAAGGTAAACCAATGTAAAGCAATGATTAATCCCGCAAATAGAAATCCGATAAATGTTTTTTTTGGAACTTTTAAAGAAGTTTTATTGATTCCAATATAAATCAATATGAAACCTATGGCCAGCAGCATTCGGAACCAAACTAAAGGCAAAGAATCTAGTGAAATTAGTTTTCCTAGAACCGCTGTAAATCCCCAAACAAATACAATAAAATGGAGATGTAAGTAGCTCTTTAAGTTATCGTTTGGCATTTCGAAGGAGGTAAATTGCGAGTATTCCAAATAATAAGTTTGGTAGCCATACCGCAATAAAAGGGTTTATGGTCGATTTTTCGGCTAATGCACCAAATATTTTGTCAAAAAATACAAAGGCAAATGCGATTGCAATTCCTATTGCTAAATTGATTCCCATTCCGCCTCTTCGCTTCATCGAAGAAACTGAAAGTGCAATAATGGTGAGAATAAATGCCGAAACAGGTAAGCTGTATTTTTTATAAAGTACCACTAAATAAATGCTAATATTGGAGTTCCCTCTCTTAATTTCTTTGTCTATGAAATGATTTAATTCCAATATGGATAGCGTTTCTGCAACATAAACCATTGGGGTTAAATCTTCGAGATCAAAACTAAATACAGTATCTTTTTTCTCAGATATTTCAATTTCATCAGATAATTTTCCAACCTTTCTTTTAGTAAAATCAAAAAGAGTGTAGTTTTTTTGTAACGGATTCCATTTAATTCTACTAGCAGTAATTTTATATTTTAATTGATCTTTATCGAATTTTTCCATAGAAAAATTAAATGCCATCTTCGACACTTGGTTGAAACTTCCCACATAGATGTATTCGTCTTTACTAATTTGTCTGAAAACATCGGAATTCTCCCGCATTAATTCCTTACCACCGGTTCTTAAATAAGTATATCTAAAATTATTAAAACCCTCGCTGGCTTTTGGTAATAAAAATATCCCCATTAAAAACGCTAAGACTGAAACTATTGTAGCCCCAATTAAATAAGGACGCATGAATCTTGTAAAAGATATTCCAGAGCTTAATATTGCAATTACCTCAGTATTGTTAGCTAATTTTGACGTAAACCAAATTATCGATAGGAATAAAAATATAGGGAATAATAGATTTGCAAAATAAACAGTAAAGTGAAAATAATACAGCGCAATTGCCGAAAACGGAATTTTGTTTTCAAGCATTTTATCGACTTTCTCTGATACATCAATGATTATTCCAATTGGAATAAACATCACCAACATTACAAAAAAGGTAATCAAATAGCGTTTTAATATGTATTTGTCTATTATTTTCATAATGCTATTACAATCTATGACTCATATTTTTAACCATCATTTGTTTCCAAACTTTGAAATCTCCCGCTAAGATATGCTTTCTGGCTTCACGAACCAACCACATATAAAAACCAAGATTGTGAATCGTAGCAATTTGCTTTCCAAGATATTCATTGGCAGCAAAAAGGTGGCGCAAATATGCTTTTGAATATTCCGTATCTACAAATGTCAATCCCATTTCGTCAACAGGCGAAAAATCGTCAGCCCATTTTCTATTTTTAATATTTATCGTCCCGTTTGCCGTGAACAACATCCCATTTCTTGCATTTCTTGTCGGCATCACACAATCAAACATATCAATTCCAAGGGCAATATTCTCCAGAATATTAATTGGAGTACCTACACCCATTAAATATCTCGGTTTGTCTTGTGGTAAAATTGCAGTAACAATTTCTGTCATTGCATACATTTCTTCAGCAGGTTCCCCCACAGAAAGTCCGCCAATAGCATTTCCTTGCGCGCCAGAATTGGCAATATATTCTGCCGATTGCATGCGCAAATCTTTATAAGTACTTCCCTGAACAATTGGGAAAAAAGTTTGATCGTAATCGTATTTTATTGGCACTTTTTCCAAGTGATTGATACAACGATCCAACCAACGATGTGTCATGTGCATGGAGCGTTGCGCATATTTATAATCACACGGATACGGCGTACATTCATCAAAAGCCATAATAATATCAGCTCCAATAGTTCGTTGAATTTCCATCACATTTTCGGGTGTAAAAAAATGATACGAACCGTCAATGTGCGATTTGAATTTCACCCCTTCTTCCTTAATTTTTCTATTTGCCGAAAGGGAATACACTTGATAACCTCCAGAATCAGTCAAAATATTCCTATCCCAATTCATAAATTTATGCAGTCCACCCGCTTTTTCAAGAATTTCAGTTTGCGGACGCAAATACAAATGGTACGTATTTCCAAGAATAATATCAGGATTAATTTCTTCCTTCAACTCGCGCTGATGCACGCCTTTTACGGACGCCACAGTTCCCACTGGCATAAAAATTGGTGTTTCAATTAGCCCATGATCGGTTGTAATTGTTCCCGCTCGGGCTTGAGATTGCGGATCAGTCTTTAATAAATCAAACTTCATATAGGCTTTTTCAGTCCGCAAAGATAAGAGAATTGTGATTTACGATTTGTGAAATACCAAATAAATTAACTCCAAGACAATATATACTTTTTTTGTCTTATACCCTCGTTTATAAAATTTCCAACAAACAAGCTAGTCTTACAGTAAAATCGGTCTTGCTTTTCGCTACAATCTCCCGCTCCACATCGCTAGCAAGAGGATTTCTACTGTCATCACTCACGCAACATTTCGACATTTTTATAAATTTCATTTCAAAATTTACTTTGTATTTACTTTAACTTAACTAATAATTAATTTTGTAATATATTTGCCTACAAATTAACTACTTGCAACATGCAACAACATCTGCGCTTAAACGAATACAAAGTACTCTTTTATAGACTTTTCCTTGCATATGTGTTTTCTTTTTTTGCCCGTGTATTATTTTATATTTATAATTTTAGTTTACTTCAAGTCGATTCTATTTCTGATTTTCTATCGCTTTGTTATTATGGATTGGCTTTTGATACCACTGCTATTCTATATACAAACCTATTATTTATAGTGTGTTCAATTTTTCCAATTTTTATAAACACTAATCACAGCTATCAAAAATTCTTGTTTTATTTGTATTTTTCATTGAATTTATTGACCTATGCCACTAATTTTATAGATTTTATTTATTACAAATTTACTTTTGCAAGAACTACTATTGTAGTTTGGAATGTTATGAAACACGAAACTAATTTATTACCACTATTTATAAGTTTTATTTTCGATTATTGGCATGTTTGGGTATTATTTCTGCTTTTTTCAACACTTTGGATTTATTTATACAAAAAAGTCAAGGTTTTGGAATTTCAACCTACAAAAAAAGTAGCTTATTTTGGATTTTCAATAGTAGGTTTTCTGTTTGTAGCACTAATGATTATAGGAGGAATTCGTGGTGGCGATTTCAAAAAGTCAACCCGACCAATTAATATATTAGACGCAAGTCGTCACGTAAAAAATATTGTTCATTCGGATATTGTTTTAAATACTCCTTTTGCTATTATTAGAACATTATTTAGCAATAGTTTTATTAAAACCAATTTTAAGGAATTAAATTCACAAGTTATTAATAGTTTGGTTCAACCCATAAAAACGTATCATAATAATCCTAAAACAAAGCCAAATGTAGTCGTTTTTATTTTGGAAAGCTATGGTCGCGAATATATAGGAGCGCTCAACAAAGATGCTAAAATTCCAAACTATAAAAGTCACGCTCCTTTTTTAGATTCCTTGTCACAACACAGCATGATTTATACCAATGCTTACGCAAATGGGCGTCAATCTATCCACGGAATGTCATCAGTATTGGCAGGAATTCCTGCTTTTAAAGATGCTTTTACATCGTCTCCCTATCCAAAACAAAAAATAGAATCTTTAGTTTCCACTTTAAAAAGTGAAGGATATAACACCTCTTTTTTTCACGGAGCTGCTAACGGTTCTATGGGTTTTTTAGGGTTTTCTAACATACTAGGCATTGATAAATATTACGGAAGAAATGAATTCAATGATGATTCTCAATTTGATGGTTTTTGGGGAATTTGGGACGAACCATTTCTGCAATTTATGAAAATAACACTCGATAAAAAGAAAACACCTTTTTTTGCATCTGTATTTACAATTTCTTCTCATGAACCATATATTATCCCTGAAAAGTATAAAAACAAATTTCATGAAGGAGGAGTTCCTATTCATAAATGTGCTGAATATACCGATTATTCCTTGAAACGCTTTTTCAATGAAGCCAAAAAAGAACCTTGGTTTTCAAATACTATTTTTGTTTTTGTTGCAGATCATTGCAACCAAATATATTATGACGAATTTCAAAAACCAATAAACCGTTTTGCAATTCCCATCATTATCTACAAACCCGACAGCAAATTAGTAGGAGTGAATACTGATTTAGCTCAGCAAATAGATATTTATCCAACAATTTTAGACTTGATTGGATACGAAAAACCTTTTAGAAGCTGGGGTAGAAGTCTTTTTGATACAAAAACAAGTACTCCATTTGTAATCAATTCTACAGGAACAATTTATCAATTTTCGAGAGGAAATTACATCTGTACTTTCGATGGAACTAACGCGATAGGTTTTTATGATAAAGACGACAAAGCCTTTAAAACAAATTTAATTGCTCATAGAAATGGCGAAATGAATACACTAGAACTCAATTGTAAGGCCTTCATTCAAGATTATATGAACCGAGTAGTGGATCAAAAGTTAGGCAATTAAAAAAATATAGAATTGTTAATAAAATATACTAGTTTGTTAGGATTTTTTATTTTTAGAATTTTGCCAACCGAGTTATCTGATTATCTTTGCAACAGTTTAAAAATAACTCACAAAATGAAGCCCAACGCACAACAATTAAACAATTTAACAATCCAAGTTAGAAGGGATATCCTTCGAATGGTTCACGCTGTAAATTCAGGTCATCCAGGTGGTTCTCTTGGTTGTACAGAATTTTTGGTAGCACTTTATCAAAACATTATGGATAGAAAGGAAGGGTTCGACATGGACGGTATAGATGAAGATTTATTCTTCCTTTCTAACGGGCATATTTCTCCTGTATTCTATAGTGTTTTAGCAAGAAGTGGCTACTTTCCTGTCCCAGAATTGGCTACTTTCAGATTAATTAATTCTAGATTACAAGGTCATCCAACCACTCATGACAATTTACCAGGTGTTAGAATTGCATCCGGTTCATTGGGACAAGGACTATCAGTAGGAATAGGTGCAGCTCAAGCTAAAAAACTAAATGGGGATAAACACATTATCTACACGCTTCATGGTGATGGCGAATTGCAAGAAGGTCAAAACTGGGAAGCAATTATGTATGCATCAGCAAAAAAAGTTGATAATCTAATTGCTACAATAGATCTTAACGGTAAGCAAATTGACGGATCTACAGATGAAGTTTTAGCAATGGGAAGTATTCGTGCAAAATTCGAAGCTTTTGATTGGGATGTATTAGAAATTAAAGAAGGAAATAACATTGAGGCTATTATTTCAGGAATGAACGATGCAAAATCGAGAACTGGAAAAGGAAAACCCGTTTGTGTTTTGTTACACACTGAAATGGGAAATGGTGTTGATTTTATGATGTTTAGTCATGCTTGGCACGGAAAAGCGCCAAATGATGCACAACTAGAAACTGCATTATCTCAAAATTATACTGAAGGAGAAAGCGATTACTAAATAATTATTAATTACGAATTTTATAATTCTTTAATTTTTAAATCTCTCAATTAAAAAAAATGAAAAAATATACAAATACTGGAAGTAAAGATACCCGTTCTGGTTTTGGAGCAGGAATGACAGAATTAGGACAAATCAATGAAAAAGTAGTTGCACTTTGCGCGGATTTGATAGGATCCTTAAAATTTGATGATTTCAAGAAAAACCATCCAGAGCGTTTTTTCCAGATCGGAATTGCAGAAGCCAATATGATTGGTATTGCAGCAGGATTAACCATTGGTGGAAAAATCCCTTTTACAGGAACTTTTGCGAATTTTTCTACAGGAAGAGTTTACGATCAAATTCGTCAATCGGTTGCATATTCTGATAAAAATGTAAAAATTTGTGCTTCACATGCAGGATTAACTCTTGGTGAAGATGGTGCAACGCATCAAATTTTAGAAGATATTGGATTAATGAAAATGTTGCCTGGAATGACCGTAATCAATACATGTGATTATAACCAAACCAAAGCAGCCACATTGGCAATTGCAGAACATCACGGACCAGTTTACTTACGTTTTGGACGTCCAGTTGTCCCAAATTTCATGCCGTCTGATGAGCCATTTGAAATTGGAAAAGCAATTGTATTAAATGAAGGTACTGATGTGACTATTGTAGCAACTGGACATTTAGTTTGGGAAGCTTTATTGGCTGCAGAAGCCCTAGAAGCAAAAGGAATTTCAGTAGAAGTTATAAATATTCATACTATTAAGCCCTTGGATGAGACGGCGATTTTAAAATCTTTATCAAAAACTAAATGCATCGTAACTGCTGAAGAGCACAATATATTAGGAGGTCTTGGAGAAAGTATAGCTAGAGTATTATCTTTAAATCATCCTGCGCCTCAAGAATTTGTTGCGGTTCAAGATTCCTTTGGCGAAAGCGGAACCCCTGCTCAATTAATGGAAAAATATAAATTAAATAATCAAGCAATAGTTGAAGCAGTTGAAAAAGTTTTGACTAGAAAATAATGTCTAATATTTATTTCAAAATAAACCTTTCAATGAAAGGTTTTTTTATGAAAACATTTTTAAAACATCAAATTAACTTCATTTTTTATAAAGGATAAAGCAGCTTTACTTGGCGATTGTTTATCCATTAAATCATTCAAAATCACTTCACGTAATTTGTTTGCATTTTCCACTTTATCACTCAAATTTGCTTTTCTAATCATTTGAATTGTAGCGTTTTTAGCCGTAACAATTATAGTCCAACATTCATCTGACATATATATTTGTTGGGTTAAATTGTGTTCATATTCTTGCTCAATTTGTGCTATTACATAATTTTCATAATCTTTTTTATCTTCAGAAATTGGAGTAATCCGAATTAGTAATTTAGCAAGATTAATTCGTTCTAAAAATAAAGTCATGCGTTCAAAAGCTTGTAAACGAATTGGCAACGCGTCTTTTTGAGCTTCTTTACTTAGTAAATACCGTCGTCTTCTTTCTTCATTTTTTGTATGTAAATCAAAGAAATAATAAGCAAGAACTCCTGTGATTAATGCTGGTAAAGTATAACTTAAAAGTTCTATTAATTTTGTAGTTTCCATTTTTTAATATAAATTGTGTTTGTTTAAGAATCAAAAAACAAATTTAACGAATAAACAAATAAACTTAAAGCTTACATTTGATAAAATTTTCAAAAAATGGACATTTCAATTTTAATATTATTATGTATCGCCGCTTTTTTAGCTGGTTTTGTAGATGCAATTGTTGGTGGTGGGGGATTAATTCAAACACCAATGGGTTTAATTTTACTGCCAAATCTACCGGTTTCAACAATCATTGGAACACTAAAAATACCTTCGTTTAGCGGTACTTTTTTTGCTGCATTTCAATATTTAAAGAAGATAGAATTGAATTGGAAATTGCTTATAATAATGATGGTTTTGTCAGTTCCTTCCGCTTTTTTAGGTTCTACTTTATTGATTTATATGAGCAATGATTTTATGAAACCGTTACTACTTGTCGTTTTGTCGATATTAGTTATTTATACTTATGTAAAGAAAAATTTTGGACAACATTCCGATAAATCACATTCTTCGAAACAGCAAATTTTTTACGCGGTTTTGATTTCTTTTTTTATTGGATTTTATGATGGTTTTATTGGTCCTGGAACAGGGAGTTTCTTGGTTTTAGCATTTGTAACTTTATTTGGTTTTGATTTTCTTCAGGCTTCCGCCAATGCAAAAATGGTAAACTTGGCCACTAATTTTGGTTCGATTTGTTTGTTCATTATCAAAGGAAAAATCATCTGGTTGATAGCACTTCCAATGGCTTTTTGCAATGCAATTGGGGCTTTTTTAGGAGCAAAATTAGCAATTAATAAAGGAAATAAGTTCATTAGAATTTTCTTTTTGGTTATTGTAATTGGCACATTAATTCGATTTGGATATGATGTTTTTATTGGAAAATAAGACTGCTAACAAAATTGTATAACTTCTAATTTATAGTTTGTTTTCATACCAAATTCTTCATTCTAAATTCTTATTTTTGTATTCAATATTGAAAATAAAAAATGCAAAAATACATTAGCCAACTTAACGAAGCACAGCAAAAACCAGTTCTCCAAAAGGACGGGCCAATGATAATTATTGCAGGTGCAGGCTCAGGAAAAACTAGGGTTTTAACTATTAGAATTGCCTATTTGATGAGTTTGGGGGTTGATTCTTTTAGTATTTTGGCATTGACTTTCACGAACAAAGCGGCTCGGGAGATGAAAAAAAGAATCTCGGATATTGTAGGATCCAACGAAGCAAAAAACCTATGGATGGGAACTTTCCACTCCGTTTTTGCAAGAATTCTTCGCTCGGAAGCTGATAAATTGGGTTATCCATCTAATTTCACTATTTATGATACGCAAGATTCTGTGCGTTTGATTTCGTCTGTTATTAAGGAAATGCAATTGGACAGAGATATTTACAAACCAAAACAGGTTTTAAGCAGGATTTCATCGTATAAAAATAGTTTGATTACAGTAAAAGCGTATTTCAATAATCCTGAATTACAAGAACAAGATGCGATGTCTAAAAAACCTCGTTTGGGTGAAATTTATCAAAATTATGTAGAACGCTGTTTCAAAGCAGGAGCAATGGATTTTGATGATTTATTATTAAAAACCAATGAATTACTGAATCGATTCCCTGAAGTTTTATCCAAATATCAAAACAGATTTCGATATATTTTGGTCGATGAGTACCAAGATACCAATCATTCTCAATATTTAATTGTTCGTGCTTTATCCGACAAATTTCAAAATATTTGTGTGGTTGGTGATGATGCGCAAAGTATTTATGGTTTTCGGGGTGCAAATATCAATAACATTCTGAATTTTCAAAAGGACTATGAAGGCGTAAAAACCTACCGATTGGAACAAAATTATCGTTCTACAAAAAATATTGTTGAAGCAGCGAATTCAATTATTGATAAAAACAAAACCAAATTAGATAAGATTGTTTGGACTGCCAACGATTTTGGTGCAAAAATAAAAGTGCATCGTAGTTTGACTGATGGTGAAGAAGGCCGATTTGTTGCTAGTACTATTTGGGAGCAAAAAATGCAAAACCAAATGATGAATGGTCAATTTGCTATTTTGTATCGCACCAATGCGCAATCCCGTGCAATGGAAGATGCGCTTCGAAAAAGAGATATACCCTACCGAATTTACGGAGGTTTGTCTTTTTATCAAAGGAAAGAAATAAAGGATGTTTTGTGTTATTTACGCTTAATTATCAATCCAAAAGATGAGGAAGCATTAATCCGGGTAATCAATTATCCTGCTCGTGGAATTGGAGATACAACGGTTGAAAAACTTACAATTGCAGCTAATCATTACAAAAAATCGATATTTGAAGTAATGCAAAATATTGATAAAATTGACTTGAAACTGAATTTAGGAACGAAACAAAAACTCACTGATTTTGTGACAATGATTCAAAGTTTTCAGGTAATTAATGAAAATCAAGATGCTTTTTATATTGCCGATCACGTTTCTAAAAAAACAGGATTGGTTCAGGAATTGAAAAAAGACGGAACTCCCGAAGGTGTTGCCAAAATTGAAAATATCGAAGAATTGTTGAACGGTATGAAAGATTTTACCGAAGGGCAAAAAGAAATTGATGGTGCTCGTGGTGCCTTAGCCGAATTTATGGAAGATATTGCTTTGGCTACCGATTTAGATAAAGATACTGGCGATGACGATCGTGTGGCATTGATGACCATTCACTTAGCAAAAGGGTTGGAATTTCCAACAGTTTTCGTTGTTGGAATGGAAGAAGATTTGTTTCCAAGTGCGATGAGTATGAGTACTCGAAGCGAATTGGAGGAAGAACGTCGCCTGTTTTACGTTGCATTAACGCGAGCTGAACATCAAGCGTATTTGACGTATGCGCAATCTCGTTACCGCTGGGGGAAATTAACTGATAGTGAACCTTCCCGTTTTATTGAAGAAATTGACGGTCAATATTTGGAATATTTAACGCCCGAAGAAAATAATTACAGGTACAAACCAATGATTGACAGCGATATTTTTGGTGATGTAGATAAATCAAAATTGCGTTTGGCTAAGCCAATAGGAGGGACGCCACCAAAGCAATATGGTGATGAGCAACAAGCAACTGTTAGGAATTTAAAGCCAATGAATTCAAATGCTACTTCGGGTGCAGCCAATTTATTTGACAACAAATTAACCATTGGAAATGTTGTAATGCACGAGCGTTTTGGAAAAGGCGAAGTAATTAATTTAGAAGGAGTTGGAGCAGATAAAAAAGCAGAGATTAAATTTGAAGTTGGAGGAATTAAAAAATTATTACTGCGTTTTGCAAAATTAGACGTAATAGGATAAATGCTTAAAATATAAAACAAATGACACAATTCATAAAAATATACGAAAATAACCCAAATGAAGTTGCTATTAATAAAGTGGTTGAGGTTTTAAAAAATGGAGGTTTGGTGATTTATCCAACAGATACAGTTTATGGTTTGGGTTGCGATATTACGAATACAAAAGCGCTAGAACGCATTGCTAAAATTAAAGGTGTGAAGTTGGAAAAAGCTAATTTCTCTTTTGTTTGTTACGATTTGAGTCACATTTCAGATTATGTGAAACAAATTGATACTGCAACGTTTAAAATTTTAAAAAGAGCTTTGCCAGGACCTTATACTTTTATTTTACCTGGAAATAATAATTTACCAAAAGAATTCAAAAAGAAAACTACCGTTGGAATTCGGGTTCCTGATAATGCGATTGCCTTAGAAATTGTCCGCCAATTGGGAAATCCAATTGTTTCCACATCTATCCATGATGAAGATACTGTTTTAGAATATTCCACTGATCCAGAATTGATTTTTGAAAAATGGCAAAACCTTGTTGATGCAGTAATTGATGGAGGTTATGGCGATAATATGGGTTCAACTATTATTGATTTATCAGGATTTGAACCTGTAGTAATTAGAGAAGGAAAAGGAAGTTTGGAGGTACTTTAAGTAATATTACTTGTCTAATAAAATAGTAATCAGTTTCGATTAGCTTAAATAAACTAAAATCAAGTTGTAAAAAGTTATTTTTTTTGGAATCATTATAAAAAAAAACGTCTTGATTTTTCAAAACGTTTTTTTATTTATAATCAAACTGAATACTATTTTTTTTTCATTTCCTTTTCAATCATTTCATAAAACTCATCGATTTTAGGAAGGATAACGATTCGAGTTCTTCTATTGATTGCTCGGTTTGCAACAGAATTATTTTCTACTAAAGGAATAAATTCTCCACGACCAGCTGCAATTAATTGTTTTGGATTCACTTTCAAATCATTAGTTAATACACGAACAATTGCGGTAGATCTTTTGGCACTCAAATCCCAATTGTCAAGTAAGATATTGTTCCCAATGAATGGTACATTATCAGTATGGCCTTCAACCATACATTCAAATGTTGGTTTTTCATTAATAATTTTTGCCACTTTCGCCAGAACTTCTTTAGCACGATCGCTAACTAAGTAACTACCACTTTTGAAAAGTAATTTATCAGCAATTGATATAAAAACAACTCCTTTTTCAACATTTACTTCAATGTCTGGATCAGATATTCCAACTGAACTTTTTATACTGGTAACCAATGCTAATGTCATACTATCTTTTTTAGTCAAAGCATCTTGCATTCTTGTAATTTTCAAATCTTTTTCCTTGATGTTTTCCAATGCTTTTTCAATATTTTGAGCTCCTTTTGTTGACAAAGTTGTCATATTTCCCATGTTAATAAGCAATTCGGAATTATTTTTCTTAAGAAATTCAATTTGACTTGCATTTGCTTCTTTTTCAGTCAAGCACATGTTTAATTTTACCGTACAAGAGTTTAATAAATCTTGAATTTCTTTATTTTTTGATTCTAATGCAGCAATTTTTTTCTTAGTGCCGCAAGAAGTTGCTAATAAAGCAATTAATGAAACTGCTAAAATGATTTTTTTCATAAGTTTTTTTTGTAAATTTAAGGAAATAAATTGTTTAAAAATTAATATTTTAACTATTGTTGAAATAGCTTTTCAAAAACGATGCTACGTTTGATATAATAACTATAAACGATACTTTTTAGTTTGTAGTATTTTTTAAATTGCGTTTTATCGTGTTTTTTATAATTTATTAAAAGGAGATGATAAAAGTAAAAATGAGCTTTTAATATTGCCGCAAAATGCGAGAATTTCCCTTGAAATAAAAATCGGATACCTGCAATACCGTCTAATAGCATTCTAATGAAAATGACTTGAAATAAGGATTCTTTAGGCAGATTTTTTGTTAACATTAATAAGGAATTTCTAAAATTTAAGAATGTTTTTTTAGGATTTTCTACTTTTATTGTTGCTCCGCCAACATGATAAACAGTCGAATTTCCAGTGTATTTAATAATGTGGTTGTTATTAAATGCCCGCCAGCACAAATCAATTTCTTCTTGATGGGCAAAAAAATCGGCATCAAAGCCGTTTAATTCTTTATAAACGGACCTCCTAATAAAAAAACAAGCACCAGAAGCCCAAAAAATTTCGCAAGTATCGTTGTATTGTCCATTGTCTTTTTCTAAAGTTTCAAAAATACGTCCACGGCAAAAAGGATAACCATATTTATCTATGAAACCGCCACCGGCACCAGCATATTCGAAATATTCCTTGCGTTTGTAATCCAATATTTTGGGTTGAATAATTGCTGTTTTTGGTTCGTTTCTAAAGGTTTCGATAATGGGTTGCAACCAATTTTCGGTAACTTCAACATCAGAATTTACAAGGGCAAAAATATCGGCATCAACATTTTTTAAAGCTTCATTATAGCCTTGTGCAAATCCAAAATTATATTCATTTTTTATTATTTCAACCGTAGGAAAATTTGTTTTAACAAACGAAATAGAATCATCAGTTGAACCATTATCAGCAACAAATAAAATAGCTTCAGATGAATATTGGACAACAGAAGGTAGAAATTGTTCCAACAATTTCACTCCATTCCAATTGAGTATGACAACGGCAATTTTCACTTATTTCATTGAATTTAAAGATTGATATTCAGGTAATTCAGGCAGAAAATCATATTTCTCTTTTTCATAATCCATTTTGCAAAAGTAATGATTAAGTCCGTTAGTTACCATCAAATATTCTGCATTCAAAGTCATATTATAACGAGCAATTTGGTCGAATGTGTTTTGCGATATTTTAATTTCTGGGGCTTTACATTCCACTAAAATAAAAATACTACCGTCAGGATTGTAAACTACTACATCATATCTTTTATTTAAATCATTGATTTTCAATAGTTTTTCTACATTTATATGTGACTTTGGATATTTTTTATCTTGAAGCAAAAACTGAACTACGTGCTGACGAACCCATTCTTCGGGAGTAATAACTATAAATTTTTTCCTGATTTCATCGAAAATAGCTACTTTATTTTCACTATTTTTGAATCGGAATGAATAAGATGGAAACTGGAGTTGCTTCATAAAGCAAAAGTATAAAATAAGTTTAAAGTTTAAGGTTTTATGTTTCAAACGATTCTAAAAAACTTTAAACTTTAAATATTAAACATAAATCAATGGATGAAGTTTTAAAAATTGTTAACGATATTAAAGCTGGAAATATAAAACCTATTTATTTTTTGATGGGTGAGGAACCATATTACATTGATAAATTATCAGATTATATTGAAGAAAATATGCTTTCCGAAGAGGAGAAAAGTTTCAATCAGACCGTTCTTTATGGTCGTGACGTTTCTGTTGAAGATATTATTTCTGCTGCAAAACGCTATCCAATTATGGCAGAACGTCAAGTTTTGATTGTTAAAGAAGCACAAGAATTGGTGAAAACAATTGATAAATTTGAAAGTTATGCTTTAAGTCCGATGCCTTCAACTGTTTTGGTTATTTGTTATAAATATAAAATCTTAGACAAACGCAAAAAAGTAAGTAAGCTTTTTGACAAAGCAGGTGTTGTTTTTGAAAGTAAAAAACTTTATGAAAATCAAGTTGGTCAATGGATTACTAGGGTTTTACAGACTAAGAAATTTTCTATTGAACCAAAAGCAAATGCGATGTTAGTGGAATTTTTGGGTACAGATTTGGGGAAAATAAACAACGAACTCGAAAAACTACAAATTATTTTACCTGCCGGAAGTACAATTTCTGCAAAGGATATTGAGGAAAACATTGGCTTCAGCAAGGATTTTAATATTTTTGAATTGCGAAAAGCGATTGGTGAACGAAACCAATTGAAATCGTATAAAATTGCACAGTATTTTTCAGACAATCCGAAAGACCATCCAATGGTAATGACTACAGGTTTGATTTTTAGCTTTTTTATACAAATATTACAATACCACGGATTGAAAGATAAAAATCCAAAAAATGTTGCAGCAGTTTTAAAGGTTAATCCCTTTTTTCTTAAAGATTATGATGTTGCTTTGAAAAATTATCCAATGAAAAAAGTGAGCCAAATTGTAGCACTTTTGAGAGATATCGACGTTAAAAGTAAAGGAGTAGGAGCCAATGCAATGCCACAACACGATTTATTAAAGGAAATGTTAGTTGGAATTTTCATTTAAAATTTCAAGTATTGGTTTTGAAGGAATTCAATTTTCATTTGAAACAAACACTATTTTTAACGATATTTACAACTCTAAATTTACAAACTTCAGTTATGGGAATGAACAAAAACACGGTTTTAGGATGGGCAACATTGATTATGATACTTATGGGATTATTACTAATAGGTCTCGGCGCTTTTCGATATAGTGAAATTTCAGGTTGGGGATTTGTGGCTGTAGGGGTCGGTTTTCTTGCTAATGCGTGGGTTTTTAGCGCATTGAAAGGAAGACTATAAAATTATAAATTCAAATTTTAATAGCAATGGCAATTTCAATATTTAAAAAAAAAAAATTAAAAAATAAAAAATACAATGGCAGACGATAAAAAAGTAATTTTCTCAATGCAGAAATTGAGTAAAACCTATCAAGGAGCAGACAAACCAGTATTAAAAAATATTTATTTGAGTTTCTTTTATGGAGCAAAAATTGGTATTCTTGGACTTAACGGTTCAGGAAAATCATCTCTTTTGAGAATTATTTCGGGTGCTGATAAAAATTATCAAGGAGATGTGGTTTTTCAACCTGGTTACACTGTTGGTTACTTAGAGCAAGAACCAATTCTTGATGATTCGAAAACCGTAATCGAAATTGTTCGTGAAGGAGTTGCCGAAACAATGGCAGTTTTAGAGGAATACAATAGCATCAATGAGTTATTTGGTCTTCCAGAAAACTATGAAGATGCA
>SHWW01000080.1 GCA_009693635.1 Flavobacteriaceae bacterium | reverse complement strand
CTGTAAAAAAACGGAATGCACCATTTGTAAATGTTGGAGTAGCTGTTAAAATATTATCATTACAAACTAAACTTAAAGGCGTATTCCATCCCCAACCAGCTGAAGGAATACCTGCTCCAACAGCATATTGACCTAAACATCCATAACAAGTTACCAAGTAAGAAATAGTGTCAGAATAAACTTCTTGAGCTCCTACTAAACCAGAAGTTGCTTTGATTCTAATATCAATAGCACTTTGAACAAATGGAGTTGCTCCAGCTGTTAAAGCAGCAAGGTTTAATTGTGCTGATTGAATCGTAATGAAACGATTTGTTGTAGTACCTAATACTTGTGCGTTTGCAAAGTCAGAACCGTTTGGCGCAACTTCAATTGTATAGGTAACTACTGATTGTGTAGTATAATCCATTGGAGTCCAAGTTAATGAAATTCCAGGATTTGTTGGTGTTGTTTCGTTTAAAACAATAGACTCGCCAGCTAATGGCGTTGAAATAGTAAAAGTACCAATTGGTGCTGTTATTTGTAAGTTATTTTCATCTGTACATGATGAGGCAAAGCCTAAAAATGCTACTAATGCTACTAATAATTTAAATTTATTTTTCATTTTTATATGTTTTTAATTAATAACCAAGGTTTTGTGTTAAATTTCTATTTGCTGCTATAGATTGAGTTGGAATAGGGAATACTTTTAGGTTGTTTGAAATTGAAATTCCATTTTGACCGTTTCCTTTCCAAGCCCAATTGTATATTCCGCCAGTATATTTTCCAAAACGGATTAAATCTTGTCTTCTATGGCTTTCCCAGTGCAATTCTCTTGCTCTTTCGTCCAATAAATAATCAAGTGTCATTTGACTTGCATCAACATTTGCGAAGTTTCCTCCATTTGCTCTTTCTGTTAATGCATGTAAATAATCCATTGATTGAGAAGAAGCATTTGTAGTTGAACTTCCATTTGTTGCACCATCTTTTCTCATTTGAGCTTCAGCATACATCAAGTAAACATCTCCTAATCTGAATAAAGGGAAGTCGGTATTTACAAAACCTGAACCTTGTCCTTGCATTCCTGTAGAACTAATATTTGAAAATTTAGCTAAGATATACCCTTGATTTTTGTTTGCAATATCACTAATATCAATAGATCTTGGTCCACCTCCAGAAGCTGTTTTTCTTGAATCATATTGAAAACTAGATCCATCGAATTTTTGCACGAATTGTTTGCGCAATCTTAAGGCTCCGCCCCATCCACCAACTCCAAAAAGGGCATTCCCATTACCTTCTAAAGAACCAACTTGTCCGTTACAAATTACGGTTGTTGCACCATAATTTTGTGTAACAAGTTCATCTGCTTGTAATGTGAATATCATTTCTTCCGAAGTATTGTTGTCTGACTTAAAATTGTCTAAATAATTTGGTTTTAAAGTATAACCTCCAGCAATGATGTTTGAACATTGTGTCATACAATCTGCATATCTGTTCTCACCAATATAAACTTCTGCATTCAAATACATTTTTGCTAAAATCATTTGAGCCATAGCTTTGTCTAATCTACCATATTCATTAGAACGAGCTGGTTTTAAATCTGGCATAACTGTAGTTAATTGTTCTTCTATATAAGTAAACAATTGTGCTCTGTCATATTGAGGCCCTGCAAAATTTAAAGGATCATTTTCTGTGATGAAAGGTGCTTTTCCAAATAAATCCATTAGGTTATAATAAGCATACGCTCTTAAAACCATAACTTCTTTTCTGTAAGTGTCGATATTTGCAATATCAGCAGCATCCGTGATTCCTCTTGCAGCCAATTTTTCAGGAGTTGATTGTCTTAAATATTCATTTGCAATTGCAACTTCTGCCATTGTTCTACTAAAGAACCCTAATAAAATTGGATTACTTGCAGTCCAAGTATTTCTTTGCAATTCAGCAACTCCTTCGTCATTTTCGTAACTCCAGATAGCTTCATCAGTGGTTAAATCTTGCAAATACCACAAACATCTTCCAAACTGACTTGTTCCTGCATCAATTCCCTCTAAAAAAGAAGAACCTGCACCATCTGTCCCGGTAAGGGAAAGATTACCATAAACTCCTGCTAAACCTTGTTTATAACCAGCGGCTGTAGAATACAAAACTTCTGGTGAAAGTACAGTAGGATCATTTGACACTACGTCCATATCGCTTGTACAGGATTGTAAAACTGTAAAACCAAGTAGGAAATAGATAAAATTAATTTTTTTCATAGTTTTTTTAATTAAAATTTAATGTTTGCTCCAAACAAAAACTGACGTTGTCTCGGATAAATTGTGTTGTCAACCCCATTATTAGAAATTTCAGGGTCTAAACCGCTGTATTCAGTTAATGTAAATACATTTTGAATTCCAGTATAAAGTCTTAAAGAAGCTTTTCCTTCTAACCATTTTGGAAAAGTATAACCTAATGAAATATTGTCCATTTTTAAATAAGAACCATTTTCAACATATAAATCAGATAATACTGCGTTTGATGTTGTTACAAAACCTGTTTCTGTAACAGAAGAAGGCATATTTCCAAGTGCTCCGCCAGTGCTCAATAATGAATATTGTGCTCTTGCAGCATTAACATCGTTCAATACTCTGTTTCCAACACTTGCTCTTAAATTAAAAGAAAAATCTAAATTTTTATAATTTAAATTAGACGCAAAACCAAAAGTAGCATCAGGATCTGGATTTTTGTAGATGTATTTATCATCTGCATTTATTATATTATCCCCATTCAAATCAGCATAAGCTCCTTCAATTGGTTGTCCAGTAGTATCATACAATTGTTTGTATAGATAGAAAGAAAATGGAGTAAAACCAACACTGTGAATTTGACCAGGAGTACCTGTTCCAGCTAAATTATCACCAACAGTTATGTCAGCATCATAAATTAATTTACTAATTCTTCTTTCGAATTTAGTGGCATTAAAGGTTACATTCCAGTTTAAATTTGTGCTTTTTATAACATCAACATTTACTGAAAATTCAACCCCTTTTGTAGTGAAACTACCAACATTTTGCCAAGCTCTGTTTGAGAAATTTCCGCCATCTGGAACTGCAGCTTTAATTAATAAATCTTTGGTGTCTTTGTAGAAAAAATCAACCGAACCCGTTACTCTATTATTATAAAGACCGTAGTCAAAACCAATATTTGATGTCGCTGTTTCCTCCCATTTTAAATTTGGACTTAATGGTGATGAAAGTGCAATTGGCGTAGCGGTAGTTCCAAAATAATATTGTGAAGCACCACTTCCTGTCACCATTTTTTGTAAATACTCATTAGTAGCTGGAATGTCTTGTTGACCTGTTATACCCCAACCCAAACGAAGTTTTAAATCTGAAATAGTTTTATTGTTTTTAAAGAAATCTTCTTTTACTTTCCATGCAAATGCTGCAGAAGGGAAGTTACCAAAACGATTTTCTTTTGCAAATCTTGAAGAACCGTCTCTTCTATAGGACAAAGTCAATAAATATTTGTCATTATAGTTAAGATTTGACCTTCCAAAGTAACCAATTAATACTACATCTGTTGCAACAGAATATTTAGGAAATCCTGTTGGACCTGATGGCAAAGTAGGATCAAAAGAATTTCCGCTTGCAAAACTATTACTTTGGAATTTTTGATATGAATATCCAGCCGTTACATCATAAACTAATTTACCAGCCGTTTTATTATAAACAAAATAAGCGTCTAATAATTTATTTCTTCTTGTACTTGAAGAAAATTCATCTGTTCCATAAGGAATATTATTATTTGTTCCTGTTGCTGCTGCAACTTCAGGAAGAACATTTCTTTGTCTTTCTCCGTTAGTTTCATCAAAACCTAAATTCACAACCGCTCTCAAAGCTGGTAAGAAACTCAATTTATAATCCAACTCGAAATTTCCAAAAATTCTATTGCTCAAACCCGTATCATTTGTTTGTAATAATTGAGCAACTGGATTTCTTGGTGTTTGCGAAAGCAATGAATATTGTCCGTTAGCATTAACTGCTGCATGGTATTCGAAGAATCCTCCATAAGCAGCACCATTATCTCTAACAGGTTGCGTTGGGTCTAAAACTAAAGCTGAACCTTCAACTCCATCAGCAAAACGGTTGTTCTCGTTAGAGTAATTAGCATTTAATTTCACTTTTAAACTATTCCCAAAAAAAGATGGGTTTAAAGCCAATCCAACTGTATTTCTATTGAATGAATTTGTTAGACGCAATCCTTCTTGATAGGTTTTTCCTAATGTTAAACGAGTAGGAATAGCTCCAAATAAACTTCCTCTCACAGAAATATTGTTGTCAATAAAGTCCGTTCGTCTGTAAATTTCTTTTTGCCAATTGGTATTTGCTGTTCCTAGTTCTCCAACTCTACCTGGTAATTTGTCAGCAATAACAGCTCTAAATTCATCTGCAGTAAAAACTTTTACTTGATCAACTAATTTCCCTGAACCATATTGTACATTATAATCTATAGCAAGGGTTTTTCCTCCTTTTTTGGTAGTAATCATAATTACACCATTTGAAGCTCGTGAACCGTAAATTGCGGTTGCAGATGCATCTTTAAGTACTGTAATTGACTCAACTGTACTTGGATTTAACGAAGCTAAAAACGAAGTTGAACCAGTTCCTGTAGCATTTTCGATAGGCAAACCATCAATCACAATTAAAGGATCATTACTAGCAAATAAAGACGAACCTCCACGAATTCTAATTGTAGAACCCGAACCCGGCGAACCACCTGTATTCACAGTAACACCTGCAATTCTACCGTTCAATAAGTTTTCGGTAGTTACATTCGCTCCTTTATTAAAATCTTTCGCAGATAAAACCGCCACAGAACCTGTAGCATCTTTTTTCTTCACTGTTCCATATCCAACCTGAACAACTACTTCGGTTAATAAATTAGCGTCTTCTTGAAGGCTAACACTAATTGTAGTTTGATTAGAATAAATAATTGTCTCGGATTTAAATCCAATGAATGAAAAAACGATCTTGTCCCCCTTCACCACTTTTGGCAATTGAAATTTTCCGTCAAAATCTGTAGCCGCATCTTTAGATGAGCCTGAAACTACTATATTTACCCCTGGCAATGGTTGTCCTGATGTTTTGTCAAGAACAACTCCGCTTAAAGTATTCTGAGCCAGAACACTAAACGGGAGTAGTAAGAATAAAAATAACAACTTTTTGTAAATTGTTTTCATACATTTTGTTTAAGTTAAAAATTGGTTTTTTTGCTTATATTTATACTTCGAATAATAAATTTATACATTATTAAACAACTTCAAAAAAAAAACTTAAAATTAGGGTTACGAAAACGTGATAGTGTTGAAAAGTTTATTGATTGTTTGTGATTTTAATCCTAAATTTACAAATAATTAAAAAAAATACCTGCTAATTTATCAAATATAAATTTATCATTTTCTCATGAAGAAAAAAATTACTTTAAAACAAATTGCTAGAGAGCTCGATGTTTCTATATCTACTGTTTCTAAATCATTACGTAATAGCTTGGAAATCAGTGAAGATACAAGGCAAAAGGTACAAGCTTTTGCAAAATTCTACAATTACAAACCAAACAATATCGCTTTAAGTCTAAAAAACCGAAAAACGAAAACCATTTGCATTATAATTCCCGAGATTATTCATCACTTTTTTACTACAATAATTAGTGGTATTGAACATG
Organism: Flavobacteriaceae bacterium; assembly: GCA_009693635.1. Classification (GTDB taxonomy): domain Bacteria; phylum Bacteroidota; class Bacteroidia; order Flavobacteriales; family Flavobacteriaceae; genus Flavobacterium. The sequence continues at coordinate 667 of SHWW01000080.1, read as the reverse complement.
TGGCAAATCAAAACGGTTACAATGTTATTATCTGCCTTTCTGATGAATCATTCGACAAAGAAGTCATCAATATGGAGATGTTAGCAAATGGAAATATAGATGGGTTTATAATGTCACTTTCTAAAGAAACACAACAAAAAAAGGACTTTCATCATATTACTGAAATTATTAATCAAGGAATGCCAGTGGTTATGTTTGATAGAATTACAAACGATATTCTTTGCGATAAAGTTATCATTGACGATCATTTGGCCGCTTTCAATGCTACTCAATTTCTAATTGATAAAGGATTGAAAAAAATTGCATTAATCACCACGGTTGATTATGTAAGTGTAGGAAAATTACGAACTGATGGCTATAAAAAAGCATTGAAAAACAATGATATCAAATTGGACGAAAGTTTGATAATTCGAATTGAAGACACCGAACATTTTGAGGATTCCATTGAAGATTTATTAAAAACAAAATCCGTTGATGCCATTTTTGCAGTAAATGAATTATTTGCAGTAACAGCTATTAAAGTGGCAACCCGTTTGGGAATTAAAATCCCTGAAGACTTATCTATTATTGGATTTACTGATGGATTAATCTCTAAATATTCTTCGCCAAGTATTACAACCGTTGGGCAAAATGGAGTAAAAATGGGGGCTAAAGCTGCAAAAATGCT
>SHWW01000012.1 GCA_009693635.1 Flavobacteriaceae bacterium | reverse complement strand
TGGCAAGCAAGGAACACGCTATTTTCAAGCAAACGGATGCAGATGTAACCAGTTTTGACGGCGGATATGGTTCAGCCTATTTAGCAAAAATGGTAGGTCAGAAAAAAGCGCGTGAGATTTTCTTCTTGGGAAGAAATTATTCCGCTCAAGATGCTATGGAAATGGGAATGGTCAATGCCGTAATTCCTCACGATGAATTGGAAAATACCGCTTTTGAATGGGCACAGGAAATCCTTCAAAAATCGCCAACATCCATAAAGATGCTCAAATTCGCTATGAATTTAACTGATGACGGAATGGTGGGACAGCAGGTATTTGCTGGTGAAGCCACTCGATTAGCCTATATGACCGAAGAGGCGACAGAAGGACGAAACGCATTCCTTGAAAAACGCAAACCGAATTTTGAAAAAAAATGGTTGCCGTAATCTTTTCAATAAGGGTTCAACAAATGACCGAATTAACAAATCAACATAAAAAATGAAACATTGGATTCAAGCCGCTCGATTAAGAACATTGCCATTGTCGGTTTCGGGCATTATTGTGGGTAGTTTTTACGCCATGTCACAAGCGATGTTCAATTGGAAAATAATAATTTTTGCACTTTCTACTACTTTAGGGTTGCAAATTTTATCCAATTTTGCTAATGATTATGGCGATGGAATAAAAGGAACAGACAACGAAGATAGAGTAGGGCCAAAACGTGCCATTCAAAGTGGTGTAATTACTCCAGAAGCTATGAAATGCGCTTTGGTAATTACCTCAATACTGACTTTAATTTCAGCAATTTTGCTAATTTATGTCGCTTTCAAAGACCATAATTTAGGGTTTTCATTATTTTATTTAGGACTCGGAATTTTAGCAATTGCATCCGCAATCCGATATACTGTTGGTAATTCTGCTTATGGATATAGAGGATACGGAGATTTATTTGTATTCTTATTTTTCGGTTTGGTAAGCACACTCGGAATTTATTTTATGTTTGCTAAAGAAATGGATTGGTATTTATTATTGCCCGCAACCGCCATCGGATTTTTGAGCGTTGCGGTATTAAACCTCAATAATATGAGGGACGAAGTATCTGATAGAAAATCAAATAAAAACACTTTAGTTGTCAAAATGGGCGGTGCAAATGCAAAAGTGTATCATTATTTTTTGGTGATTTCGGCTATGGTTTTAATGTTAGAATTCTCCTATTTCAAAGAGTTTAATATCGACCAATATATTTATGTTTTGGCTTACATCCCTTTAATAAAGAATCTTGTCACCGTTTATAAAAATAAAACACCCAAAGAATTAGATGCTGAATTGAAAAAAGTGGCGTTAAGCACCTTCGCATTATCTGTTTTATTGTCGTTAAGTTTGATTTTCTTTTTCCAAGACATTTTTGTAAACTTGTTTATGGGAGGAAGATAAGAACCACTTACTATTATATTTAACATTTAAATTTAATAAAAATGAAAATCACATGCTACGGTCACGCTTCGTTAGGTATCGAAATTGCTGGAAAACATATTCTAGTTGATCCTTATATTTCTGCTAATACTAAAGCTTCTCACATTGATATTCACGCGCTAAAAGCCGATTATATTCTGCTAACACATGCCCATCAAGATCATATTCTTGATGTTGAAACAATTGCAAAACGCACCAACCCTATTATAATTTCCAACGCTGAAATTGCAGGACATTACAGCAAAAAAGGATTAAAATCTCATCCAATGAACCACGGAGGAAGTTGGAAATTCGACTTCGGCACCGTAAAATTCGTTAATGCAATTCATTCAAGCTCTTTCCCTGACGGAAGTTATGGAGGAAACCCCGGCGGTTTTGTGATCGAAGGCGAGCACAAAAACATCTATATTGCAGGTGATACAGCCCTCACAATGGACATGAAACTCATCCCGATGCGCACCAAACTCGATTTAGCAATCCTTCCAATCGGCAACAATTTTACTATGGATATTGTCGACGCAATCATCGCTTCCGATTTCGTAGAATGCGACAAAATACTAGGCTATCACTACGATACATTCGGTTTCATCGAAATAAATCACGAACAATCCATTAAGAAATTCTTCGATAAAGGCAAAGATTTAATGCTCTTAAAAATTGGGGAAAGTTTAGAATTATAATTTAATAGAAAATTTGAAAGCGTCATACCACAAATATATTTTGAATTTTAAAAAGCCATCGGGTACTTCTCGAGGGGTAATGACTCATAAAGAAACGTGGTTTATTATCATCGAAAACGAACAAAAAAAAGGAATAGGTGAGTGCGGAATTCTTCGCGGTTTAAGTTGTGACGATCGACCTGATTATGAAGAAAAATTAGCGTGGACTTGCGCTAATATACATCTTGGAAATGAGCTACTTTGGGAAGCATTAATCGATTTTCCGTCTATTCAATTTGGTATCGAAATGGCGTTTCAATCTTTAGCAAGTTCCAACCCTTTTTTACTCTTTCCATCGGACTTTACAAATGGGGCAAAATCTATTCCAATTAACGGTTTAGTTTGGATGGGAAATGAAGCTTTTATGAGGCAACAAATTGAGGATAAACTAGCGGAAGGTTTCCATTGTATAAAACTTAAAATTGGCGGGATAAATTTTGATAAGGAATTACACTTACTGCGTTTTATTCGCCAACATTTTACACCTGAACAAGTCGAAATTAGAGTCGATGCAAACGGTGCTTTTAATGAAAGTGAAGCTTTAGATAAATTATTTAAATTATCTGAATTTGAGTTACATAGTATTGAGCAACCTATACAAAAAAATAACACTGACAGTATGTCATATTTATGTAAAACGAGTCCAATTCCAATTGCATTGGACGAAGAGCTAATTGGAGTATTTTCATTGGAAGAAAAGGAGCAATTATTAGTTAAAATTAAGCCCCAATACATTATTTTAAAGCCAAGTTTTGTGGGTGGTTTTCGAGGTACAAATGAGTGGATTGAATTGGCTAAAAAGCATCATATAAAGTGGTGGATTACATCGGCTTTAGAAAGTAATGTTGGTTTAAATGCAATTTCACAATGGACGTTTTTACAGCAAAATTACATGCATCAAGGACTTGGAACCGGAGGATTATTTACCAATAATTTTGATTGTCAATTAGAAGTTTTTGAAGGGCAATTGTGGTTTAGAAAAGAGCGTAATTTTCAATTCGATTTCTATGAAATTTAAAGAATTATAAGCTCTAAAAAAATGTATATTTAATTTTGATAATTAACCTTTAAAAAAAATAAAATGAAAAATTTAATTTTGTTGCTAATTTTAATATTTTCTTCAGTTTCAGTTTGTAAAGCACAGAAAGTTTTTTCTGTAGAATATGAAAATCAAGCTGACGTAAAAGTTTTTGTTGTGGATTATGAAAATCAGGCTGATTTAAAAGTATATAAAGTGAAATATGAAAACCAAGTAGGACAAAATAATGGTAAATGGTTTTTTACTAAATATGAAAATCTAGCTAAAAAGAAAATATTCTTTGTGAGATATGAAAATCAAGCCGATTTAAAAATATTCTTTGTAGAATATGAAAATCAAGCTGGTTGGAAAAATAAATCAAAACAACATCTTTTGTACTAATAATTAACAATACTTAATATTTATAAATAATAAATGGGATTAATAAAAATATTTTCAGGAAGTGAAGTTTTAGCTTTAGCTCTACAAGAAAAAATTAAAGCTGTAGGAGTTGCAACTGTTAAAAAAGAAAATATTCAATCGGCACGATTAGCAGGATTTGGGAATACCAATTTAGTAGTTGAACTTTTTATCCAAGAAGTTGATTTTGGAAAAGCAAATCCAGTAATTGATGATTTTAGAATGAGTATTTAATTTTTCTAGATCTCTTTTTCAATTGTCTTTTTAAACTATCTTTGCGCCTTCAAAAATCTATCAATCTAAAATGATTACAGTTAACGATATCTCCATACAGTTTGGTGGAACTAGATTATTTAGTGATGTTTCTTTCGCTATAAACGAAAATGATAAAATTGCCCTCATGGGTAAAAATGGTGCTGGAAAATCCACTTTATTAAAGATAATTTCTGGTCAAAACAAACCTTCAACTGGAACTATCTCTGTTCCAAAAGAAGCTGTTATTGCCTATTTGCCGCAGCATTTATTAACAATAGACAGCGCAACTTTAGTTGACGAAGCCTCTAAAGCTTTTGGTGAAATTTTTTCTATGAAAGCCAAAATTGACGAAATCAATGAGCAATTAACGATACGTACGGATTACGAAAGTGAAGCCTATATGAAGTTGATTGAAAAAGTTTCTGATTTAAGCGAGAAATTTTATGCAATAGAAGAGGTTAATTATGAAGCCGAAGTTGAGAAAATACTAATTGGATTAGGTTTTGTCCGTGAAGATTTTACGCGTCAAACATCTGAATTTTCCGGTGGATGGAGAATGAGAATCGAATTGGCTAAAATTCTTTTGCAAAAACCAGACTTGATTTTATTAGATGAACCAACGAATCACATGGATATTGAAAGTATTCAGTGGTTAGAGGATTTCTTGATATATTCTGCTAAAGCTGTAGTTGTAATTTCTCACGATAGAGCTTTTGTTGATAATATTACCAATCGTACAATTGAAGTTACGATGGGAAGAATATATGATTATAAAGCCAAATATTCTCATTATTTGGAACTTAGAAAAGACAGGAGAGTGCACCAACAAAAAGCGTATGATGAGCAACAGAGAATGATTACTGATAACAGAACTTTTATCGACAGATTTAAAGGGACGTTTTCTAAAACGGATGCTGTTCAGTCTCGTGTGAAGATGTTGGAAAAACTTGTAATCGTTCAAGTTGATGAAGTAGATACTTCGGCATTGAAATTAAAATTTCCTCCAGCAGCTCGTTCTGGACAATATCCTGTAATTGTTAAAGATTTATCCAAATCGTATGGCAATCATGTTGTATTTGAAAATGCAAATATGGTTATTGAACGAGGACAAAAAGTAGCTTTCGTTGGAAAAAATGGTGAAGGAAAATCTACAATGATCAAAGCTATTATGAAGCAAATAGAAATCAATTCTGGAAGTTTAGAAGTTGGTCATAATGCGCAAATTGGATATTTTGCTCAAAATCAAGCGGCTTTATTAGATGAAAATGCTACTATTTTTGAAACTATTGACGAAATTGCTGTTGGCGATGTACGAACAAAAATAAAAGATATTCTTGGAGCTTTTATGTTTCATGGCGATGATGTTACTAAGAAAGTAAAAGTGCTTTCAGGTGGAGAAAAAACCCGTTTAGCGATGATAAAATTATTATTGGAACCAGTAAATTTACTAATTCTTGATGAGCCTTCAAATCATTTGGATATGAGGACCAAAGAAATTATTAAAGATGCCTTACGTGATTTTGACGGCACTTTAATTCTTGTTTCTCACGACAGAGATTTTCTTGACGGACTAGCTACTAAGGTTTTTGAATTTGGAAACAAGCGTGTGAAAGAACATTTTGAAAATATTGCGGGTTTTTTAGCGCAAAAAAAAATGGAGAATTTGGGAGAAATAGAGAAATAATTTCTTTTAATTAACAAATTTTAGGAACAAATTCTGTTCAGAAATATATAATTATTCCGCTTTATAATTCCGCTATCTTTATAGCCTTAAAAAAAACTTCAATTTGAATTTAAAACAATACACAAAAGAGTTTTCTTATAATCTCAAATTAGCATATCCAGTAATTCTTGGTATGTTAGGCCATACATTAATTACAATTGTAGATAATATTATGGTTGGCAAGCTCGGTTCTACAGAGTTGGCTGCTGTTTCATTGGGAAGTAGTTTTGTTTTTATTGGAATGTCTATAGGAATTGGATTTTCAACCGCTATAACACCACTTGTTTCAGAAGCAGATGCAGAAAAAGATGATAAGAAAATTCGTTCTGTTTTTCTCCATGGTTTATTGTCATGTGCCGTTTTAGGACTTGTTTTATTTATTTTGATAGTTCTAGCAAAACCAATAATGCTATTGATGCACCAACCTAAAGAAGTAGTAAATTTGGCAGCTCCTTACATTGATTGGGTTGCATTTTCTTTAATTCCAGTTATAATTTTTCAAGGATATAAGCAGTTTGCAGATGGTTTATCAAGAACTAAATATTCTATGTATGCTATTTTATTAGCCAATATAGTTCACATTTTTTTAAATTATATGTTAATTTACGGTATTTGGATTTTCCCGAAATTAGGAATTTTAGGTGCGGCTCTAGGAACGGTAATTTCCAGAATTATGATGTTAATTTTCATGCATTTAATCATGAGAAACAACATCCAACTCAAGCAGTATTTCAAAAATTTCAGTTTTAAAGAAATTAAAAAATCAATGCTTATAAAAATATCTAATTTAGGAATTCCTTCTGCAATGCAAATGCTATTTGAAGTGGCTTTATTTACAGCAGCTATTTGGCTTTCAGGATCAATTGGCAAAACAAGCCAGGCAGCAAATCAGATTGCGCTAACATTAGCTACAACAACTTTTATGTTTGCAATGGGTCTCAGCGTTGCCGCAACTATTCGTGTAGGCAATCAAAAAGGATTCATGGATTATAAAAAATTAATTGTAGTTGCGAGATCGATATTCTTATTGGCAATTATTGTAGAAACTATTTTTGGTATTTTATTTGTTGTTTTGCATAATTTTTTGCCTCATTTATTTCTAAACATGAACAATGTTTCGCAGTTTATTGAAAATAAAGAAGTCATTTTCATTGCCTCAAAATTACTTTTAGTAGCTGCAGTTTTCCAAATTTCCGATGGTGTTCAAGTAGTTGTTTTGGGCGCTTTACGTGGTTTGCAGGACGTTAAAATACCTATGTATATTACCTTTGTGGCCTATTGGATTGTTGGTTTTCCAATCTCATATTACCTTGGAAAACACACAGAATTAGGCGCTATAGGAATTTGGGTAGGACTTTTAGCAGGGCTAACAACAGCTGCTTTATTTTTGTATATTCGCTTTCATAAACTAACAAACAAACAGGTATTAAAAAACTTGTAATTAAAATTCTAAAAAAATGGTATTATTCTCAGTAATTATTGGAATTATTTTGTTTTTGATAGGTTCAACCTTGAAAAACAATGCTTCGCCTTTAACAAAATTCTCAGGTTTATTTAAAATTGGAGCTTTTTTTGTAATCGCAATTGGATTATTTTCTTCTATGTTTAAGCAAATTGATGCTGGTAAAGTAGGGGTGCAATCACTATACGGAAATGTACAACCCGATATTTTAGAAAGCGGATTGCACTTAATAAATCCGTTATTAGATGTTACTGAATTTGATATTCAAACTCAAAATTACACGATGTCGGCAATTCATTCTGAAGGTGCTCAAGAGGGGGATGATGCCATTCGTGTTTTATCTAACGATGGGTTGGAAGTTGTAATAGACTTAACGGTTTTATATCGTATTTCTCCATCAGATGCGCCTAAAATTTTCAAACAAATTGGGGTAAACTTTTCAGATAAAATCGTTCGACCTGTTACAAGAACTCGAATCCGTGATAATGCTGTTTATTATGATGCTGTTGCCTTGTATTCAACAAAAAGAAATGAATTCCAACAACGAATTTTCAAAAGTATAGAAGATGATTTCAAAAAAAGAGGGCTTGTTTTAGAGCAATTGTTAATCAGAAATATCAATCTTCCTGCTTCTGTAAAATTGTCAATTGAAAGTAAAATCAATGCCGAACAAGATGCACAAAAAATGACATTCGTACTTCAGAAAGAAAAACAAGAAGCTGAACGGAAACGTGTAGAAGCCCAAGGTATTGCAGATTACCAACGTATTATATCGATGGGATTAACAGATAAACAATTGCAATATGAACAAATAAAAGCGCAAAAAGAATTGGCAGCTTCTCCAAACACAAAAATTATTTTTATGAATGGAAAAGGAAATGCGCCCGTTATTTTGTCTGATAAATAAGCTATATGACTTGTTTTTTGTTACTTTTCGACTAAAACCAACTTAAATAATAATTTATATTATGGAATTACCAAAATTTTTACTTGGAGATAATACCGATTTTACTGAAGATATTTTTATTATACATTTAGATTATCCAAGATTCATAATCAATCTAAAAGACGATGAAGTTGAATTTATTGAAGAAGCTGAAGATCTTGATGAAGCTGAACTTAATTCTGAAATGGAAGGGCTAATTGAACTTGCCAATGCGTTTTATGATCGTGAAATGGAACGTTACGAAAAAGAATAAATATTTATTAGTATGTAAAATTAGGTTTTAAAAAATAGTTCTTCTGCGACTTTTTCCGTTTTATAAAAGTTTATTCCAAGCTTTGCGCTTTAAGTCCTAATTCTTAATTCTACAAAAAATCGCCTCACTTGTTGTTTTATTTTCTATTACAATTTATTTTTAGCATAATAAGTTTGAGTTATTTTAATAGGACAATATAGTCAAGTTTTTATCGGATTTGTTGGTTATTTGTAGATTTTTTTTGGAATATCTAATAACTTACGTCTTAAATCAGAAGTTTGTGGAAGTGATGGTAGTGGAAATCCTCTTTGGAACGAAGTTAAAATAGAGATTTTAGTTAACAGTCTGACAGAGTTTAATAGAAATTGCATCCGGACTCTCAATGTTCTTAATTAGGGTGCTTCCAAAAGAAGAAATTTGAAGATTACTTATGCTTAGTTAATTTCAATTTTTTTATTCCCAATATATTTGCTTACTTTTGATGATTAAAAAAAACAACAATTATGGCGGCAATTACATTAGGAGGAAATCCAATAAACACAAGTGGTGAGTTACCAAAAGTGGGTTCAAAAGCAATGGATTTTAAATTGGTTAAAAGCGATTTATCAATAGCGACCTTGTCAGATTTTTCAGGAAGCAAATTGGTTTTGAATATTTTTCCAAGTATTGACACTGGAACTTGTGCAACTTCTGTTAGAAAATTTAATGAAAAAGCAAGTGCTTTACCAAACACAAAGGTTTTGTGTGTATCTAGGGATTTACCATTTGCACAAAGTCGTTTTTGTGGTGCTGAAGGGCTTAAAAATGTAATTAATCTTTCAGATTTTAACACAGGTGCTTTTGGAAAAGACTACGGTTTGGAAATTTCTGATAGCGTTTTGAGAGGTTTACATTCAAGAGTTATAATCGTCATTGATGAAAACGGAGTAATTTTGCACACAGAACAAGTAGGTGAAATTGCCAACGAACCAAATTATGAAGGAGCTTTGGCAGCAATTTAATATTCATTATGGAATTTCAAAAAGACAACACCTTTTTTACAGGGAGATTTAAAAGCTTGGGATTTGCATTTAAGGGCGCTATTAAATTGATAACGACTGAGCACAGTATAATGGTGCAATTATCATTGTCTTTATTGATGATAATTGCGGGTTTCTACTTTAATATTTCGAACGAGGAATGGATGTTTCAAACATTAGCAATTGGCTTGGTTTTGAGTATTGAAGGTTTAAATACAGCGGTAGAAAAAGTAGCTGATTTTATTCATCCTGAGTTTCACCATAGAATAGGTTTTATTAAAGATATTGCTGCGGGTGCTGTATTTTTTGCAGCAATGACAGCTATTTCAATAGGTTTAATGATATATTTACCTAAATTAATATAATATAAAATCCTTTGTTTTAATAACAGTAATTAGTACAATCAAGAATGGCAAAAAAGACACTTACAGCTGATAAAAAAGAATCTAATTCTGAAGTTAAAAAACCATGGAAGTTAGTAAGACAATATAAAATCTTATTTGGATTTATATTGATATTATTTTCTGTGGCTTTGCTATTGGCCTTTATTTCTTTTTTTATTCACGGACAAGATGACCAAAGTGCTGTTTCTGAATTTGCAAATCGTTCTGAAACCGTAAATAATTGGTTGGGAAAATTTGGTGCTTTTTTAGCAGATTTTTTCATATACAAAGGTTTTGGTGTTGCTTCCTTCTTATTTGTAAAATTATTTTTCTTGACGGGTGGTTTCTTGGTAATGGATATATCATTGAAAAAAATGAAAAATGTATGGTTTTGGGATTTGTTTGCAATTATAATTATTTCCATTCTACTTGGATTTTTTGCAACATCTTTACCAGAATTAGCCGGAACGATTGGTTATGAAATGAACTTGTTTTCTCAAACTTATATTGGAAAATCGGGTACGCTTTTGGTTTTATTATTAGGTATAATTATCTATTTGATTTTCAAAATAAATATATCTCCAGATGCTATAAAAGCTTTTTTTGAAAGATCTAAAAAGGAAATTGATACAGAATTAACACCTGTAAACAGACCTGTTTCTGAAGGGTTGTATAATTTAGAAGAATTTGCGGTTACAGAAATGGACGAAATTGAGAATCCAATTTCGAAACCAGCTTCTCAATTTGAAATTAACAAAGAAGCTTTGAAGCCTACTATTAGTAATGCTTCTGAAATCAATATGGATCCTGTTTTAAAAACGCCGTCATTTTCAACATCACCTTCCGAAGATCTAGAAGTTATTTTTAATGAATTTTCTGATATGGAGAGCGATTTTGTTATTGAAAAATCCCATGAAGAAGATATTGTAGAAGAAAATTTAGCCTCTCGTTTAGTGGCTGACTTTGGATTATTTGACCCAACATTAGAATTATCTAACTATAAATTTCCAACATTAGACTTGCTGAAAGAGTATTCAACTGGAGGTATCACTATCAATCAGCAAGAATTAGAAGAAAATAAAAACAAAATTTTAGAAACACTTCGCAACTATAAAATTGAGATTGCTCAAATAAAAGCAACTGTTGGACCTTCGGTTACATTGTATGAAATTGTCCCAGAAGCTGGAATTCGGATTTCGAAAATAAAGAGTTTAGAAGATGATATTGCATTGTCTTTGTCGGCTTTAGGAATCCGTATTATTGCACCAATCCCAGGTAAAGGAACTATTGGAATTGAAGTACCAAACAAGAATCCAACAATGGTTTCTATGAAAAGCGTCATTGGTTCTGCACGTTTTCAAGAGGCTGAAATGGAATTGCCAATTGCTTTTGGAAAAACAATTTCCAATGAAACATTTGTAGTTGATTTGGCTAAAATGCCCCATTTATTAATGGCAGGAGCTACAGGTCAGGGAAAATCTGTTGGTTTGAATGCTGTTTTAACCTCTTTATTATATAAGAAACATCCAGCAGAAGTAAAATTTGTTTTGGTAGATCCAAAGAAAGTGGAATTAACACTTTTCAATAAAATAGAAAGACATTATTTGGCTAAATTACCCGATTCTGGCGATGCGATTATAACTGATAATGCAAAAGTAGTCAACACGTTGAATTCTCTTTGCGTGGAAATGGACAATCGTTATTTGTTATTGAAAGATGCGATGGTTCGAAATATCAAGGAATACAATGATAAATTCAAAGCACGTAAATTAAATCCTGAAAATGGGCATCGTTTTTTACCTTATATTGTATTGGTTGTCGATGAGTTTGCCGATTTGATTATGACCGCAGGAAAAGAAGTTGAAACACCCATTGCGAGATTGGCACAGTTGGCTAGAGCAATTGGAATTCATTTGATTATAGCAACGCAACGACCTTCTGTGAATGTAATTACAGGTTTGATAAAAGCAAATTTCCCTGCAAGAATAGCGTTTAGAGTAACTTCAAAAATTGACTCTAGAACTATTTTAGATACGCAAGGAGCAGATCAGTTGATTGGTCGCGGTGATATGCTATATTCAAATGGGAATGATGTTGTACGGGTGCAATGTGCCTTTATTGACACTCCAGAAGTAGAGAAAATTACAGAATTCATAGGTTCTCAAAAAGCGTATCCAGATGCGTACTTGCTTCCAGAATTTGTAGGTGAAGAAAGTGGCATTAATCTTGATATGGATATTTCCGAGAGAGATTCCTTATTTAGAGAAGCTGCTGAAATCATTGTTACAGCTCAACAAGGTTCTGCGTCGCTTTTGCAAAGAAAACTTAAATTGGGCTATAACCGTGCGGGAAGATTGATAGACCAGTTAGAAGCTGCAGGAATTGTTGGACCGTTTGAAGGAAGTAAAGCACGAAATGTTAATATTTTAGATTTGGTCGCTCTTGATCAATTTTTTAGTAATGAACAAAACTAATTCCTAAAATGAAAATTAACTTATTTCCTATAAAAACAGTGCAATTTAAAACATGTTTTATGCTAGTGGCTATTGCAATTTTTTTCAGTTTTGGCGTTCAAGCGCAAGATAAAAAAGCAAAAGCATTGTTAGACGAAGTGACTTTAAAAATCAAAGGTTACGACAATATTATCATTGATTTTAAATATTCATTAAATAATTTAAAAGAGAATATTAATCAGGAAAGTAAGGGAAATGTTACGATGAAAGGCAATGCATATGTATTGAATTTAATGGGCGTAACGAAAATATTTGACGGAAAAAAGACATATACCATTAATCCTGAAGATGAAGAAGTCTCGATTTCAAAATTTAATGAGAAAGAGGATAATGCCATTACACCATCAAAAATGCTTACTTTTTTCAATACAGGATATAAATTCAATTGGGATATTGTTCAAAATGTTAAAGGGCGTAAAATACAATATATTAAATTGTCGCCTAATAATTCGAAAGACCAGCGCAAAGAAATCCTTTTAGGTATTGATATTCAAACTAAAAATATCTATAATTTGATTGAGGTTGGAAAGAATGGAACCAAAACGACTTTGACTGTTAATTCTTTCAAAACCAACCAACCATTGTCAAAGAATCAATTTACCTTTGACGCGAGTAAGTACCCAAAATACTACATCAATAAATTAGATTAATTTGAAGATTCTTGACAAATACATTTTAAAAACTTTCACAATTACATTTACTACGGTATTTGTAATTTTGTTTTTTATATTCATACTTCAAACGATATGGCTTTTCATTTATGATTTAGCAGGTCGTGATTTGGATTTGATGCTGATTGTTAAATTCTTACTTTTTGGAATGCCTCGAATTATTCCTTTGGTATTGCCACTTTCAGTTTTGCTGGCTTCCATTATGACATTTGGAAATTTGTCTGAAAACTATGAATTTGCAGCCATGAAATCTGCCGGAATATCATTACAACGAGTTATGAAAACATTAACTGTATTCATATTATTCTTGAGTGTTTTAGCTTTTGTATTTGCTAATAATGTAATTCCGTATGCCGAATATAAATTCATCAATTTTAGAAAAAACATAGCACAAAGAAAACCTGCGATGGCAATTGCCGAAGGTCAGTTCAGTGAAATTGGGTATTATACTATTAAAGTCGATAAAAAATCGGGAGAAAACGGAAACCATCTTACTGGAATTACAATTCATAAAAAATCTTGGAATGGCGATGGAGTTCGTACTGTTATTAAAGCGAAAGATGGAGATTTGATTAGTAATGAAAATTCTAATATTTTAAAATTGGTTTTGAATAATGGATATTATTATGAGGATTTAATCCCAAATAAATATGAAGATCGAAATAAAATTCCGTTTGCGAAAGCTTCCTTCAAAAAAGATATAATCAATCTTGATTTATTGGAGTTGAATGGAGATCAAAACAATCAAAATATTGCCAATACCACTACGATGTTGAATATGAGTGAATTGAATTATACGATAGATTCGTTAAATAAAAACTATAATCGCGATTTAGTTTCTTTTGCAGATAATATTCACCAGCGTTCAGAAATAATGAATGTTAACAAAGCTATATTACCGCTTAAAAAAGATGCTGTAAAAGCTGATCTGCTCTCCTTGCTGAGTGATAGTGAGAAGCTTCAAATACTTCAATTTGCATCAAGTAGTATCTCAAGTACTATTTTTTCAATTGATAGTTCAAAAGATGAAATGATTAATAAAAAAAAGATTATAAACAGTCACTTTATAGCTTTATATGATAAGTTTGTAGTGGCATTTGCTTGTTTGATGATGTTTTTTATTGGAGCACCATTAGGGGCAATTATTAAAAAAGGCGGCATTGGATTTCCAATTATATTCGCAGTTTTAATATTTATAACCTTCCATTTTATAAATACCTTTGGGAAAAGATTAGCAAACGAAGATGGTATTTCCCCATTTTTAGGATCCTGGTTGTCGTCAATTATTTTGACTCCAATGGCATTATTATTAACATATAGAGCGACTAATGATATTGGACTTTTCAATATTGATTCTATTACACAGAATTTCCAAAAATTATTCCAAAAATTATTTCCATCACAAAATTAAATAAAATGTCAATTTCAACTTTCAAATTAAATACAATAGAAGAAGCCATTGAGGATATTCGTCAGGGTAAAATCATTATTGTGGTTGATGATGAAGATCGGGAGAACGAAGGAGATTTCCTGGCTGCTGCCGAAAAAGTAACTCCAGAAATGATAAATTTTATGGCTACGCACGGTCGAGGCTTGATTTGTGCCCCATTAACAGAAAGCCGATGCAAGGAATTAGGATTGCACGTAATGGTAAATAACAATACCGATCCAATGGAAACTGCGTTTACGGTTTCTGTAGATTTACGTGGCAATGGAGTAACAACTGGAATTTCAGCATCTGATAGAGCGAAAACAATTTTGGCATTGGTAAATTCTG
Source organism: Flavobacteriaceae bacterium (assembly GCA_009693635.1). Classification (GTDB taxonomy): domain Bacteria; phylum Bacteroidota; class Bacteroidia; order Flavobacteriales; family Flavobacteriaceae; genus Flavobacterium. The sequence goes on along the minus strand of SHWW01000012.1, from coordinate 19,913 downwards.
AAACCAAACCCCACGAATTGGCTCGGCCGGGACATATTTTTCCTTTAATTGCTAAGCAAGGTGGTGTTTTAAGAAGAACTGGACATACGGAAGCAGCGATAGATTTTGCGCGATTAGCAGGATTTAAATCGGCGGGAGTGATTGTGGAAATTATGAATGAAAATGGAACTATGGCGCGTTTGCCTCAATTGGCGAAAGTGGCTAAGAAATTTGATTTGAAATTAGTTTCTATAGAGGATTTGGTTGCCCACAGAATGCTTCATGACAGTTTGATAGTTAAGAAAGAAGATTTTGATATTACCACACGATTTGGTACTTTCCGATTGAGAGCGTATTTGCAAACTACGAATAAGCAAGTTCATATTGCACTGTCAAAAGGAAATTGGAATTTGGGAGAGCCAATATTAACACGTATTAATTCTACACAAATAAATAGTGATATTTTGGGAGCTTTAACCCATAATGCCGACAAAAATATGGATTCTATATTCAATTTAATTAATAAACAGGGTAAAGGTGCCTTTTTATTTATTAACCAAGAGTTGGAATCTTTCAATCTTTTGAATCGAATTTGTGAATTAAAAGTATTACAAACTCAAGGAGAAATTAAGGCTCCACTGATTAAAATGGATGCTAAAGATTTTGGAATAGGGGCACAGATTCTTCACGATATTGATATTTCAAATATCAGATTGATATCTAATTCCGAGCAAACCAAGCGCGTAGGAATTACAGGTTATGGGCTTCAAATTTCAGAATATGTAAAATATTAAGGAGATTTTTGTTCAGTTATTATTTATAAAAATTAGAATACTTCATTATAACTTATATTAAATGAAATATTTCCTCAATTAGGTATCTATTTTCTTGATATTTTCTAAATAAATGTTTAAAAAACCAAAAAAGGTTACTATATTTGCAACCGCATTGAGCAAAAGGATGCGGCTTATTGGAGAAATGGCAGAGCGGTCGAATGCGGCAGTCTTGAAAACTGTTGACTGTAACAGGTCCGGGGGTTCGAATCCCTCTTTCTCCGCGAAAAGGATGTTTCAAAAGAAACATAAAATCTTAAAACCCTCTAAGCGTCAGTGTTTATAGGGTTTTTTTTGTTTCCTATACGAGTCCACATTTAGAGAATCTCCGCAACAGAAAACCCGAAACATAAGTTTCGGGTTTTTTTATTTCTCACCACTCCAAAAGTTTACTTTTGAGAGTGATGTAATTATTACCAAATTACAAATCGTTCAAAGACTTAATTTTCAACAAACCCTTTTTTCCCTTGAAAGTAATTACTCTTTTTTCATTGGGTAATAAATCGATATAATTGTCTTCAAATTCTATTCCTTCGCCTTGAATAAAAACATCTTTAGCCAATGTATTTGTAGAAAGTTCCACGTGATTGTTATCAATGAATTTATAAGTAATATTTGGTTTTTGAAGGTTTAAGTCTTTGGGTGATAAGAAATAATAATTTGCTGAAGTTTTCTCTCCTTTTGAATTGATAAAGACAGCATGAATCAAACAATCTTTCCATAATTTAGTATATGGAATTTCCAAATTAGAGAGCTCCATCGCATTGGTTACTGTATTGGATTGCAGAAGGATAGATTTTGAATTTTTCCATAACTCTGTTCCTTCAAAATTGATAATGCTCAATTTTAGCATTCCTTTTTCATTATTTAAACCCTCATTAACTATTTGAACTTTTATAGAATTCAGCTCATTTTTATCAGTATTTTCAACTCCTTTAATTACGATTAATTTGGATTCAAAAGATCGTTTTACCTGGTATTGTGCTGCTTTCCAACGACCATAATAATCCGTGCTGCTCCAAGAGGTTACGGGCCAACAATCGTTCAGTTGCCAATATAAACTTCCCATGCAATACGGCATTGCTGATCGATGGGCTTCAATTGCTATTTTAAAACTAAGCGCTTGTAGTAATTGCGACACATAAATATAATCTTCAAATGCGGTTGGAACTTTGTAATCTCGCTCCATATAAGTTTGAATTGTTTCATAACCCGTAAGATGTTTTTGATGCGCTTTCACCGATTCGGAAGTGAGATTCATTTCCGTAGGCTTGGCAAAAGTTTTAAAAGTTTTATAATCTGGCATTCCTTGAAAACCGTATTCACTCATAAATCGGCCTATTTTTTTGGAGTAGGTTTCTAAAGGTTCCATTCCCCACCAAACACCCCAATAATGGGAATCGCCTTGCGTGAGACTTTCCTTTTTTCCCCAGCCAATAGAAGGGGAGGACGGCCAATAGCGGTTGTTCTCTTTCGATACAATAGAATCCAAAACGGAGGGAATTTCTTTTTCAAACAATCGTTGGTAATTGTTCCAAATGGTCGTAGAATCGTTTTTTGAATAGTTGTATTGTTTTTGCCAACCCCAGTTTTTCCAACCTTCATCTACTTCGTTATTTCCACACCAAAGGGCAATGCAAGGATGATTTTGCAAACGAACTACTTGGTCACGAACTTCTTGTTTTACATTGGAAATAAAGGCATCATCTCCGGGGAATAGAGCGCAGGCAAACATAAAATCTTGCCATACTAAAATTCCTTTTTGATCACATAATGTATAAAACGCATCATTTTCATAAACGCCACCTCCCCAAACGCGAATCATATTCATGTTGGATTTTACAGCGGTTTCAATTATGGTTTCATATTTTTTATAAGTCATTTTTGGCATAAAAGATTCTGGTGGAATATAATTTGCGCCTTTCATGAATACTTTTCTGCCATTGACTTTAAAATAAAAACTCTTGCCAATTGCATCTTTTTCTTGAACTAATTCGATAGTTCGAAGTCCAATTTGTAATTTCTTTTTATCTAGTAATTCTCCTTTCTTTCGAATCTGAATAGAAAAAGTGTATAAATTTTGTGCTCCCAATCCGTTTGGCCACCATTTTTTGGGATTATTAATTTGGTATGGAATTTCTACTATTTGAATTCCTTTTTTGAGAGAAACTGTTTGTTTTTTGTCATTAATTTCAAAGGAATAAATGCCTGCTTTGTCACATTTTACTGTCGTTTTAATTTTTAATTGGGCCACTTTATCGTTTAATTTCTCTTGAGTATAGGATACCGATTCCAATTGGGCAGAATTCCAAAAATGGAGTGCTACATTTTTCCAAATTCCTGCTGTAACAAAACGAGGTCCCCAATCCCAACCAAATTGATAGGGCGCTTTTCGAACATATACTTTTTCATCCCCAGGTAATACAAAAGGGGATAGTGCCGCAGTTTTTTTAGCTTTTAATGAAGACGATTCAAACTCAACTCGCAGTGTATTGCTGCCTTGAAGAATGAATTTATTAATTGGTATGCGCCAAGTTCTGAACATATTATTGGCTTCTAAAACCAAGGAATCGTTAAGATAAACCGAAGCGTAGGTATCCAAACCGTAAAATACAACTTCTTTGTTTTGAGCGGTTAACTCTTTTTTAGAAATACTAAATTTGGCTTGATATACCCAATATTGCTCTTCAATCCATTGCAATTGACTTTCATTATTGCCATAAAAAGGATCTTGAATTTGATGATTCAACAACAAGTCGGTATGAATAGTACCTGGAATATGGGCTTTGCTCCATACATTATCTGAGAATTTCTGAACTTTCCAATTTTCTTTTGAAAGCGAGCGTTCCCAATTTTGAGTCCACCCAATGAACGAATTGAAAAATAGAATTAGTATTAAGTAGCACTTTTTACTCATTGGATAGATACTCTTTTAGTGCATTAATTTCATTGAGATTTGCAATTTCAGTAGCATCGGTAATTGCTGAGGTATGATAATAGGTAGCTTTGGTAATGGTTTTTATTTTTGAAGCATTTGAAGATCGTAAACTACCTCCCGGCATAATTTGAATTTGATTTCCAAAACGAATAATAGCTTCTTGAACGGCATCAATACCTAACTCTATTTTTGATTGATGTCCAGAGGTTAATATTGTATTAAATCCAATATTAATGCAAGTATTTATCGCTTCAAAATAGGTGTCAGTATAATCTATAGCTCTATGAAAACTACACGGTAGTGGTTTTGCAAGGGATACAAGTTCTAAATTTCTTTGAAAATCAACGTTATTGCTTTGTGTTAGGATTCCGAAAACAAAACCGTCAATTCCTGTATTCTTTAATTCTAATATTGAATGCTTCATTGCATTAAATTCAGCATCGGAATAGTTAAAATCGCCACCTCTTGGCCGAATCATTACTAGCAATTCTTTTGAAAATAAAGCCCTTGCTTTTTTGGTATTCTCAATACTTGGTGAAGTTCCTCCTGCTTTAAATTCATCGCAAAACTCAACGCGATCAGCATTACTTTGGGCAACTACAGCCACCGATTCTAAGTTAAAACAAGCTACTTCCAATTTCATAGTTCTATTTTAAATAAAATGGTGCGTCAATTAATCTATTTCCTTTGGCATCACAAACAGCATAATTAAACCCACTTTGAATGCAATAAGAACCATATTCTCCCGATTTGTTTAAGGCAATAAAACCAACTTGAATGTCTATTAGATTTTTGTTTCGTGATTTTGTTAATTTAATAATCCTTTGAACTGCCTCTTCACATGCTTGTTGAGGAGTTTTGCCTTGGCGCATTAATTCTACTACTAAATGAGAGCCTGCAATTCGAATTACTTCCTCTCCATGTCCAGTTGCTGTTGCAGCTCCAATTTCATTATCTACATACAATCCAGCTCCAATTATAGGAGAGTCGCCAACACGGCCATGCATTTTAAAAGCCATACCACTCGTGGTACAAGCGCCTGATAAATTCCCATCGGCATCCAAAGCAATCATCCCAATAGTGTCGTGATTTTCAATATTTGCCTTAGGTACATATTCCGATTTTTTAAGCCATTCCTTCCATTCCTTTTCAGAATCGGAGACCAATAAATTCTCTTTTTTAAATCCCTGTGATAAGGCAAAATCTATCGCTCCTTCACCCACAAGCATAACATGCGGTGTTTTTTCCATAACGGCTCTTGCTACCGAAATAGGATGTTTTATATACTCCAAACATGCTACAGAACCTATATTGGCATGTTCATCCATAATACAAGCATCTAAAGTTACATGTCCGTCTCGATCTGGTCGGCCACCGAAGCCCACACTTCTTTCATTGGGGTCGCCTTCAGGGATTTTAACTCCTGCTTCAACAGCGTCCAATGCACGTCCTTTCCGTTTTAAGACTTCCCACGCAGCTAAATTGGCTTCAATTCCGAAACGCCAGGTAGAAACCACAATTGGCTTATTTATTTTGGTTGGAAAACTCAAATTCGTGTCCGCTTTTACACCTGTGAATGCCAATCCTACTCCTGCAACAGCAGCTGTTTTAATAAAATCTCTTCTTGTTTTCATTAGTCAACTTTTATTTCATCTATAAATAACCAGGCTGGTTCACCAGCTCCAGGATTTCCTGCTACTATTTTTCCTTGATTGAATGCGTTTACTTTTATATATCGAAGGGTAGCGTTAGGTATTGCGACTTTTACAATTCCTTTTGAATCTTCGATTTCTTGCCCTAAAATAGAGAGTTCATCAGAATAATCGATTCCATTTTTAGAATAAGAAATTGTAATTTGCTTCGGATAATAAATCCAACTAGCGGGACTCGACAATACATCGATTGTAATTGAATGAACCTTTTTTACGGAACCTAAATCAATGGTTGCTATAGCATCTTTGCCAGAAAACCCCAACCAATCTCTGCCAAATTTACCACGATCACCATACATTCCGTCAACTAAGCTAAAGGCTCCATATGCTTTGTAGGAATTGCTGGGTTCCCCATTCAATTTAACAATTGCTCCCGTGGCCAGGTGAATTTCAAATTTTTGTTCTAAAACGGCACTTTTTTGAGTAGCACCTTCAAAACTCACCGCTTTTAATGTGGTATTTTTTTCTATTGTGATGGGTTTAGTGTAAACTAAAGAACGACTAGTGGGTTGGGTTCCATCTAGGGAGTACAATATAGAAAAGGAAGGAATTGCAGCCACTAATTCAACTTCAAGTAAATGAGTAGCCGATGCAGTAATTTTCGCTTTTACTTCAAACAAGGCCTTACTATAATTGACGTTCATTTTATCTAAAAGCGAAAAATGAAGCTGTAATCTATTTCTAAAATTTGTATAATTAGAAGTAGAATCTTTTCCCCAAAGCACTTCTGATAATGCAGCCATTCTTGGCATTGCCATATATTCTACTTTTGCAAAATCTCCCATATATTCTGTCCAAACATTTCCTTGAGCACCAAGAATATATTGGCTTTCATCTGCGGTTAATTCAGTGGGTATGGGGTTAAAATCATAAACCATTTCTAAAGGAGTGTACCCTCCAATTGCCAAAGGTTCTGTTTTTTGTTCGCCTTGATAATGATCAAAATAACAGTGAGAACCTGGACTCATCACCACAAAGTGTTTAGCTTTTGCAGCAGCGATTCCGCCTTCTGTTCCACGCCAACTCATAACCGCTGCATTTGGTGCGAGACCTCCGTCAAGGATTTCATCCCATCCAATAATTTTTTTCCCCTTTTTATTTATATGTTTTTCTATTTGAGATACAAAATAACTTTGTAATTCATGTTCGTCTTTTAATCCTTCTTGTTTGATTAAAGCTTGGCATTTTGCACATTGATGCCATCTTGTTTTGGGACATTCGTCTCCACCAATGTGAATGTATTCAGAAGGGAATAGAGGTAAAACCTCCTCTAAAACGGCTTTCAAAAAATACAATGTATTTTCGTTTGGACAAAAAACATCATCTAAAACTCCCCATTTTGTCCCAACTTCAAATGGGCCGCCTGTACAGGAAAACTCCGGATAAGCTGCTAAAGCTGCCGTTGCATGTCCTGGCATTTCAATTTCGGGAACCACTGTAATGTGTTTTTGTTTCGCGTAAGCTACAATTTCTTTTATGTCTTCTTGAGTATAAAATCCACCGTAGGGCTTTCCGTCAAACAGTTGTTCATTGTAATGCCCGACCATAGATTCTTTTCTGAAGGCGCCAACAGAAGTTAGTTTTGGATATTTCTTAATTTCAATTCGCCAACCTTGGTCATCAGTTAAATGCCAATGAAAAACATTCATTTTATATAAAGCGAGATAATCGATGTATTTCTTGATATCTGACTTTTGGAAAAAATGTCTCACAACATCCAAATGCATTCCACGCCATTTATATTTTGGTTGGTCTAGAATTGTTAATGCAGGTATTAGCGAATTTGTTTTTGAGTAATATTCAATCAATTGATTCAATGTTTGAATTCCGTAAAAAAGTCCATTAGAATTTGATGCTTGAATATGTATTTTATTGGAATCAATTTCGATTTTATATTCTTCAATATCCATTTTTAGTGATGAATCCAAAGTCAATTCGATGCTGTTTTTTGATTTTTGTGCAACTTTAGCTGTTGCTAATTCATAACCCAATTGTTTTTTAATAATTTCCTTTAAATATTGAACTTCCAGATTTCCTTTAGGTGCAATTAAAACCGTTTGTTTTGTAAGAGAAAAAGGAGAAGCTTCATCCAAACTAAGAAATTTTGGATTTGGAATAATTGGAATAATTGATTGTGCGCTACTTGCGAAAATCCTCAAGATTAAAAATACAAAGGCTATTTTTCTATACATAGATTCAAATTATTAGTATCAAAAAGGTCAAAATTATTTTACTAATTCATAAATAGTCTTTTTTTTTATTGAATGGTTTAAAAATTAATAATCTAAATAACGTAGTGTTATTTTTGATTATTAAATATTGCTAATTAGATTATTTTTTTTCAGGAATACTTTCTAATATTTCCAATACAAATTTCCAAAATTTTTGTGCCGATTTGATACTGGCTCTTTCATCTGGCGAATGCGCACCGTGAATGGTAGGTCCAAAAGAAATCATATCCATATCAGGATAATTAGTTCCTAAGATTCCACATTCTAATCCTGCGTGACACGCCACCACTTTTGGTTTTTCATTGTTTTGTTTCTCATAAATAGCAACCAAAACATCAAGAATTTCAGATTTTACATTTGGAGTCCAACCCGGATAAGAACCCGACAAAGTAACTTCGCAACCACTCAATTCAAAAGCCGACTGCAATGCGTTAGCCAAATCAAATTTGGAAGTTTCAACTGATGAACGAGTCAAACAACCAATAGTAATTTCACCTTCTTTGATGATAATTCTAGCGACATTGTTTGAGGTTTCTACTAAATCTTCCATATCGGCACTCATGCGATACACACCATTATGAGCTGCATAAATCGAACGAATAATTCCTTCTTGAACTCCTAAATCCATTACTTTTGAAGGTAATTCTGATTTTACGATTTCAATAGTCAAATTAGGCTCCGTAGTTTTGAATTCGGTTTTTATGTCATTGATAATTTCTTGCATATCAAAAACATACGCTTCATCATACATTTGAGCCACAATAACTTTGGCAACACTTTCTCTTGGAATAGCATTTCGCAAACTTCCACCGTTAATTTCAGCCACTTGAAGTCCGAAATTCTCGAAAGCGTCAAACAATAATCGGTTCATTATTTTATTGGCATTACCCAAACCTTTGTGAATGTCCATTCCTGAATGTCCGCCATTCAAGCCTTTTACAGTAATGGTGTATCCCACAGAACCTTCGGGAGTTTCCTCTTCGTTGTAGCTTCTTGTAGCGGTAACATCAATACCTCCAGCGCAACCTATATCAATTTCATCATCTTCTTCGGTATCCATATTTAATAGGATTTCTCCTTTTAGAATACCACCTTTTAGGTTCAAAGCCCCAGTCATTCCTGTTTCTTCGTCAATGGTAAATAACGCTTCAATAGCAGGATGTTGGATAGTTTTGCTTTCTAAAATTGCCATAATCATCGCTACCCCAAGGCCGTTATCGGCTCCTAAAGTGGTACCACGAGCACGAACCCAGTCGCCATCAATATACATATCAATTCCTTGTGTGTCAAAGTCAAAAACAGTATTCGAATTTTTTTGATGCACCATATCTAAGTGCCCCTGAAGTACAACAGCTTTGCGATTTTCCATTCCTTGAGTTGCTGGTTTTCTAATAATTACATTTCGAATTTCATCTTCAAAAGTTTCTAATCCTAAATTGTTTCCCAAGTTTTTTATGAATTCAATTACCCGTTCTTCTTTTTTAGAAGGACGCGGAACAGCATTTAAATCGGCAAATTTATTCCAAAGTGCTTTTGGTTCGAGGTTTCTAATTTCTTGACTCATCTATGTGTTTATTATATTCTTAGTTTTGTGGCTCAAAGTTACAAAGGTGCTTAGATAGTTTTGTAAAAAAAATCATTTATTTTAAAATATTTAATGCTTCTAAATTTGTTACTTTACATTTAAATTTCGCAGTAGATGCAACGAAAATATATTCTTCTATTTTTACTTATAATTCAGATTCTATTTTTACAACTGATTTCGTTTTTCCCAGAGTTGGTAGAGCGTTATTATAGTAATGGGTTGTATGTTTATATTTCCAAATTTTTTAGAATAGTATTTGGTAGATTTCCTTTTTCTGTTGGTGATTGTATTTATTTTGTACTTTTATTTTTGATTTTAAGATGGTTTTACCAACAACGCAAACTGGGGAAATTAAATTGGAAAGATTCGGCTTTATGGGTTCTGAGTTTTCTATCGGTGATTTATTTTTTGTTTAATTTGCTTTGGGCAATGAATTATCATCGGGTGCCATTATATGAAAAAATGGCGATTGAGCGTAAATATTCCAATGAAGATTTGCTAAAATTTACGAAAGTATTGATTGCGAAAACAAATCAAATTCATAGTCAAATTGAGAAAAATGATAGTTTAAAAATTGTTTTTCCGTATACGCAAGAGCAGGTTTTTGAGATGAATTTGACGGGTTTTAAAATTCTTTCTGACCAATTTTTAAGTTTTGAATATGACCATCCAAGTGTTAAGAAATCGCTTATTAGTTTGCCTTTAAGTTATATGGGTTTTGGTGGTTATTTGAATCCTTTTACTAATGAAGCTCAGGTCAATGACAAAGGACCTATGTATAATTTTCCAACAACGGTTTGTCACGAAATGGCTCACCAATTGGGATATGCTTCTGAAAGCGAAGCTAATTTTATTGGGTTTTTAGCGTCTATAAAAAATGAGAATGTGTATTTTCAATATTCGGGTTACAGTTATGCGTTGCGGTATTGCTTGAGAAATTGGCAAATTCGAGATGAAAAAGTTCTCGAAGAATTATTAAAAACGATTCAACCAGGAATTTTGAAAAACTACAAGGAAAGTGAAGAATTCTGGAGGCAATATGAAACTTTTATAGAAACGGGTTTTCAAATATTCTACGACAATTTTCTGAAATTCAATCAGCAGAAAGATGGTTTGGAAGGCTATAGTAAGTTTGTAGATTTGATGGTGAATTACTACAAAGACAAATCGTTTTAGGGAAATTTTGTTTTTCGGACAATTACAATTTCTAAAAATGCGCGAACAATTCGCTCCAAAAAAATTAGTATTCCCATTGTCGGGTTTTATTCAACGCTTCCTGGGCTTCGATTTCTTCGGCAGGAATAACTTTTAGAAATGAGGTATGTTGCTCGATGGCAAATTCTATTTTTTCAACAATTTGCTCAATGGTGTCATTATCATAATCAATTTCTAAGGGAGGTTTAATGATAAAAGATTGCAGAATCCCCTTCTTTTTCATGCGCAATCCCTTTTTATCGAATGAGCGACGGAAACCATCAATCACAATAGGGACTACTATTGGTCGGTGTTGTTTGATGATGTGTGCAGTGCCTTTTCGAACGGGTTTGAACGATTTTGTGGTGCCTTGTGGAAAGGTTATTACCCAACCGTCGGCGAGTGCAATTTTTATATTTTCGGTATCATTTGGATTTATATCGCGTTTTTCGGTGACATCTTTTCCAGATGAACGCCATGTTCTTTCGACTGTTATTGCACCAGCATAGGACAAAATTTTAGGTAATAATCCTGCTTGCATGGTTTCCTTAGCCGCTACATAATAGATGTTTAGTTTGGGTTGCCAAATGTATCCAACATTTTTTATAGAATCCTGACGACCGCTTAGGCTTGCATTAAATACATGAAACATAGCGACTACATCGGCAAAATAAGTCTGGTGATTGGAAATGAAAAGTACGTTGGTGTCAGGCAAGGATTTTATAATTTCGGAACCCTCGATTTGTAATTGATTAAAACCTCTGTAGCGCTTGTGGGTTAAAACTGCAAAAATTCGGATAAGCCATTTTTTTAAGAAAAGGATATGACCAAATGGGTTTCTTTTAATTAAAAACATAATTTTTTTATAAGAAGTAATTGCGAATTTACAAAATTAATTTTTAAAAGAATTTTTGAGTACTTCTTTCAACTCGCTCATCATCATTGCAGTGGCTCCCCAAACAAAATATTCATTGATTTTGAATGTAGGAACTTCAATACCAGCTCCATAGGAAGTATCCATTTTTTTTATGACGATTGTTTCTTCGTTTAAGAGATCAATTATGGGCAATTCTATTATTCCTGCTACTTCATCAATTTGTTTTGTAAAAGTCAATTCTGTGTGACTGATTCCTAAAAATGGGGCTACCAAAAAATTACTTGGAGGAATATAAACTTCTGTAAATGTTTTAATTACTTTAATATTTTCGGGATGAATTCCTATTTCTTCATGCGTTTCTCGAAGAGCGGTATGTGAGAGTGATTCGTCTTCTAATTCTACTTTACCACCTGGAAATGCAATTTGTGAAGAATGAACTCCTGAATAAGTATTTTTGACGATTAAAACTAAGTGTGTTTTTTTGTTTTTTGGATAAATAAGCATCATTACAGCAGCTTTTCTGGGATTTTTATAGAAAAAATCTTCCTTGTTAATAGCAAAAACACGTTCTGCAGGGGCCATTTTTAGGTGGGCCTCTTCTGCAAGAAGTTTTTCTATTTCTATTTTTGGAACATATTTCAAAAACTCGATAAAATCCATATTGATGTCCTATTTTTGCATTTAAAATCATTATAAAAGTAGTTTAAAAAACCATATTTGCAACTATTTGAAAACCAACATTAAAAGATAAATTAAGCAAAAATGTATAGTAAAGAAGAAAATAAAAAATTAAAAAGGGAATTTTGGGTTACTTTTTCCAAAAAATATCCAAGAAAATGGGTTCTTTACGACACGAAAATTAAAGATTTTTCATTTAAGTTTTGTGTTGAAAATACTAAAGCACAAGTTCAAATTGATATTGAACATCGAGATGAAATAAAGCGAATTCAATATTTTGAAAAGTTAGAATCCTTGAAAAATATTCTTGAGGATGAATTTATATCAGATTTCGTATTTGAGAAAAATTTTAGTTTAGAAAATGGAAAAACAATTAGCAGAATTTGGGTTGAAAAATTAAATGTAAGTTTGAATAATCAAAAGTATTGGGATGAAATATTTGCTTTTTTTAACGAGAAAATGAGTGCTTTGGAACTGTTTTATTCTGAATACGACGAATTTATCAAAGATATTGAGTAAATATTTTTTTGGGTTCAAAGCAATTTGTGTAAATAATCAAAAAAAAAGAAATTTATTGAGGCTTTGCTTTTATATATTGTATTACTTGCTTAAGTACATTTTTCGTCTGGAGTACAATTCGTAGAACTGATCGTCTTTCAAATCCTCAATAAATAAAATACTTTCTCCTGTGGATTTCATTTCTGGGCCCAATGCTTTATTTACACCATGGAATTTGCTAAATGAAAAAACAGGTTGCTTAATCGCAAATCCTTTTAATTGCGGATTGAATTTAAAATCGGTGACTTTATTGTGCCCCAACATTACCTTTGTAGCATAATTTACATATGGTTCGCCATAAGCCTTTGCAATAAATGGAACCGTTCTTGATGCTCTTGGATTGGCTTCAATAATATAAACCACTTCGTCTTTAATGGCAAATTGGATATTGATTAAACCAACAGTTCTTAGGGCCAATGCAATTTTCTTAGTATGGTCTTTTATTTGAGTCATCACCAATTCCCCTAAATTAAATGGTGGTAAAGTAGCATTACTATCACCTGAATGCACACCACAAGGTTCGATATGTTCCATTATTCCAATGATATACACATTTTCACCATCGCAAATCGCATCGGCTTCAGCTTCAATAGCTCCGTCAAGATAATGATCTAATAGTAATTTATTTCCAGGAATCGATTTTAATAAATCAATTACGTGTTCTTCTAATTCTTTTTTGTTAATAACGATTTTCATTCCTTGTCCACCCAAAACATAAGACGGCCTGACCAAAAGTGGAAAATCTAACACATCTGCTAAAGCACTTGCTTGGTCAGCATTTTCAGCAATTCCGAATTGTGGAAATGGAATTTTTAATTCTGTTAATAGTTCAGAAAAACGACCTCTGTCTTCGGCTAAATCTAAAGCATCAAAAGAAGTTCCTAGAATTTTAATTCCGTATTTCGATAGTTTTTCAGCCAATTTTAATGCAGTTTGTCCACCCAATTGTACAATAACACCTTCTGGTTTTTCATGTTGAATAATATCGTAAATGTGTTCCCAAAATACAGGTTCAAAATACAATTTATCGGCAGTATCAAAATCGGTAGAAACTGTTTCAGGATTACAGTTTATCATGATGGTTTCATAACCACATTCCTTTGCTGCTAAAACACCGTGAACACAAGAATAATCAAATTCAATTCCCTGACCAATACGATTTGGACCAGAACCTAAAACAACTACTTTCTTTTTATCGGTTACGATACTTTCGTTATGTACAAATCTTTTGTCACTGGCAGTTTGGATTTCCGCTTCAAAAGTCGAGTAGTAATAAGGTGTTTTTGCTTCAAATTCTGCAGCGCAAGTATCTACTAATTTATAAACTCGTTTCACATTTTTTTCTTCCCGTAATTTATAAACTTGACTCTCTAAACAACCCATCATGTGAGCAATTTGACGGTCGGCAAACCCTTTTTGTTTGGCTTCCAAAAGTAATCCTTTAGGTAATGTATCAACTTTAAATCTTGAAACTTCCCTTTCTAAACTATATAATTCTTCATATTGTTTCAAAAACCACATATCAATTTTAGTAATTTCGTGAATTCTAATCAATGGAATTCCCATAGCAATAGCATCATATATTACAAAAACACGATCCCAACTTGCAAAAGTTAGTTTCTCGATAATTTGTTCGTAATTTTTATAACCTTTTCCGTCAGCTCCTAAACCGTTTCTTTTAATCTCAAGTGACTGAGTTGCTTTATGTAATGCTTCTTGAAACGAGCGACCAATTCCCATAACTTCTCCAACCGATTTCATTTGAATTCCTAATGTTCTATCAGCACCTTCAAATTTATCGAAATTCCAACGTGGTATTTTAACGATTACATAATCTAATGTTGGTTCAAATAAAGCAGAGGTTAATTTGGTAATTTGGTTTGGTAATTCATCTAAATTGTAACCTAAAGCTAACTTAGAAGCCACTTTTGCAATTGGATAACCAGTTGCTTTAGATGCTAATGCAGAAGAACGAGAAACTCTAGGGTTAATTTCGATAGCTACAATGTTTTCATTTTCATCAGGAGAAACGGCAAATTGAACGTTACAACCTCCAGCAAAATTTCCGATAGAACGCATCATTAAAATTGCATAATCTCGCATTTTTTGAAATGTGGTATCAGACAGTGTCATTGCCGGCGCTACAGTAATAGAATCGCCAGTATGAATTCCCATTGGATCCATATTTTCGATAGAACAAATGATAACCACATTGTCATTTTTATCGCGAAGTAATTCTAATTCGTATTCTTTCCAACCCATTAAAGCTTTATCGATTAAAACTTCGTGAATAGGAGAAGCTTCTAAACCTCGAGTTAAAAGATCATTAAAATCTTCTTTTTTGTATACTACAGCTGCTCCCGTTCCACCTAATGTAAAGGAAGGACGAATAACTAATGGAAACCCAAATTCTTGTTCAATTTCTTTTCCTCGAAGAAAAGATGTGCAAATTTCGGCAGGTGCAGTAGGTACTCCAATTTTCTTAAGCAATTGTTTGAATTGTTCTCTGTCTTCGGTAATTTTTATTGCATTAACATCAACTCCAATCATTTTTATATTAAAGTCTTTCCAAATTCCTTTATCATTGGCTTCTAAACATAAATTCAAAGCTGTTTGCCCTCCCATTGTAGGTAATACTGCATCAATTTGAGGGTGTTCTTTTAAAATTTGAATTATTGATTTTGTGTTTAGCGGCAACAAGTAAATATGATCGGCCATAGAAGGATCGGTCATAATAGTTGCTGGATTGGAGTTGATAAGTATCACTTCAATTCCCTCTTCGCGAATGGATCTTGCCGATTGGGAACCTGCATAGTCAAATTCACATGCTTGTCCGATAACAATTGGGCCAGAACCTATTATTAAAACTGATTTTATTGAATTGTCTTTTGGCATTGTGTAAGTTATTTTGTTGTTCTGTTATTTGAGGCTAGTTGCAATCTATACCTTGTTTTAATATACTTTACTTATGAGATATAAAAAAAGGCGATACTATAAACAGTAACGCCTTTATATAAGTTTAAACAAACATTATTTTTTATGTCTTGGTTCACAAGAAACAGTCAATTTATGTCTTCCTTTAGCTCTTCTTCGAGCAAGAACTTTTCTACCATTTGCAGAAGCCATTCTGTCCATAAATCCGTGCTTATTTCTTCTCTTTCTTTTTGATGGTTGAAACGTTCTTTTACTCATTGTTTGTTATCTTTAAAATCGTATAATAAAATATCATTGGTCGTTTTAAAAAACGATTTGATTTAAAACTGAGTGCAAATATACAAAGACTTTTTTTCTTTGCAAGTAGTTTTGTAAAAATATTTTAAATTCCTTTTACTATCTTTGTAAGATAATTTAATCAAATATTATGTTTCACAAAAATATAAAACTAATTTTAGCGGCTCTTATTATCTGTTCAGGAATATGGAGGTTTACAGAAAGCGAAATCGGAAATGGTATTTTCCTTATTTTTTTATCCATTATTCCTATTTTCTTATACTATAAAAATGAATTCATTTTATTGGCTTTTTTAAAGTTACGAAAACAAGATTTTCCCGGTGCTCAAAAATGGTTGGCTCTTATCAAAAAACCAAAATCGGCATTGGTTCGAAAACAACAAGGGTATTTTAATTATCTTCATGGAATTATGCTTTCGCAAACAAACTTAATGCAAGCGGAGAAATATTTCAAGAAAGCAATTGAATTAGGATTGTCAATGGATATGGATTTAGCAGTTGCAAAATTAAATTTGGCTGGAGTTGCAATGACAAGAAGAAGAAAATTAGAGGCAACTACTTTATTGAATGAAGCAAAAAAATTAGATAAGCAAAATATGCTTAAAGATCAAATTATAATGATGAAAGAGCAATTGAAAAAGATCTAATTCCAGTTATATTTTAAAATATGAAGACTCCCGTTAAGTAAGAATTTTCTTATTTTAATTTAATAATAGCAATATAAATAAAGGAAAAATTAAACCTGCGATTGCCTGCTTCCTACCCTTCTTTTGAAAGACAGCTTTCCCGAAGGAATCATTATCATTCCTGTTAGTGCAATTGTAATTAAAGAAATACAAAAATATCACCATAATAAATTCCACCAATTAGAAGTGATTTTGTGTAATTTCATCATTTGACTAACGATTGGTGTTTTTATAAAAGAAGTCAATTCTCCTTTTCCTGTTTTCAAATCAATCTCTATATCATGATTTTCAAAAGAAATTTCCAAATTTCCTTTTTTAATTTTTTAGTTTCTCATTTTATCTTCTAAACCACCTGATTTTCCTAAATTTTCGACAAATTGGTTTGTTATTTTATTTTCTGCTGAAGTACAATAGTAATCGGTTTGGTTTCGGTAGTATATTTGTCTGCGTGCCAACTGTCTCGGTGGTTCATCAATATTCTGGAAATAGCAAAGAAAATGATTAAACCAATATAAAAATAGCCTAAATCTCGGTGTAAGTTTCTGAAGTTAATTTTTTCCATCTTTCAGAATTTATATTTTATAGTAGTTAAAATTTGTCTTGGTGCAATTGGATTGAAACTGTAATTTTCGTGAACAGTATAATTTAGTTCATTTGTAACGTTTGATATTTTACATAAAACTGAAAATTGATTCCAATTGTATCCCATTGATAAATCAAATGTTGTAAATCCATTTAAAGGAATCGTTCTGTCGGGAATGGTTTGCCCGATAGTATTGTTCCAACCTCCAATTCGTTGTCCGATGTAACTCCCAATGGTTCCTATTGAAAATCCTTTAAATTTTCCTGACGGGATACTGTAAAATATACTTCCATTAGCTGTGTTTAAAGGTGTTCGTACCAGTCTATCACCAACAATAAAACTGCCATTTGCATCCGAAGTTTTAGAATACCGCATGTAGTTATAGCTATACCCAGCCAAAACAGTCATTCCCTCGATGGGCTGCGCGGTAATATCAAGTTCTATTCCTTGGCTTTTGGTTTCACCGCTCAATGATTTGATGTTGGCGTTGGTATTTATAACTCCTTCAGAATTATACTCTGCAGTTTGCGCAAAATTGCTGTTTGTAATTTGATAAAAAGTAATATTAGATGAAATGATACCTTTCCAGAAATCTTTTTTAATTCCAATTTCAAACTGATCTATTATTGATGCTTCTAATGTTTCATTTTTAATGGTAACTCCTGTATTTGGTGAAAATGAATTGGAATAACTTCCAAATAATGAACTGTTTTTTGTAGGTTGAAATACCAAACCTAATTTGGGAGAAAAAGCGGTATTTTTTATTTTTGCATCTTCTGTAATTGTATTTGTAACGAGGTTAGAATTTTCCGCTAAAGCTTCTTGCCAAGACCAACGCAATCCTGTTAAAACTTTAAATTTATCTGTTATAGAAATTAAATCTTGTGCATAAATTCCAAATCTGTTGGTATTTGTTTTCACAATTTTGGTATTTATAGCTTCTGGAATTATAGTGTTTTGTGGATATAAACTTGAGTCAAAAATGTTTATCATATCATAAATGGCAGGATTGTAAACAAAAGTATAAACTTGAGTGTTTGAATTATCGGCGTCTATTCCCGTGAAAAATTGATGTTTAATTTTCCCAGTTGTAAGATTACCTTGTAAATTAATTTGATTGCTAATCATTTGGTCAATTGATTTATTTTTCCCTAAAGGGCGGTTCCAATCTCCATTTGTAATTGGCTGAATACGTTCAGTACCTTCCCAAGTTCGTTCGTAATTTTGAAAAGCCGTATTGAAATTTAGTTTCCAATTTTCATTAAATTTGTGCTTTACCAATCCTGAAACTGAAGACTGAAAGGTTTGTCCGTTAGACCAACTTGCGCCTAAATAGGTGTTGCGATGAACTTCTGCAATAACTTTTCCAATAGAACCAGTACCAAAATCGGGTGTCCAATTGTCTTTTAGATAATCTCCTTGGAGTATGATTTCCGTTTTTTCACTTGCTTTTAAAAGTACCGATGGATTGATGTAAATGCGTTCTCGGGTTACATTATTTCGGAAACTACCTGTATTTTCGTAGGTTCCAACAAAGCGATAAGCAGTATATTTATTCAATGCGCCATAAACATCTGCCGATGGTTTATAGAATGAATAACTTCCAGTTTGTAACGTAATTTCGGTACCGTTTTTGAATTGTGGTATTTTGGTTACCATATTGAGGACACCTCCAGGGGTAACATTTCCAAATAATAATGCAGATCCACCTTTTAGAACTTCTACTTTTTCTAAAGTGGCTACTTCGGGCATCGAGCCACTATTGAGTCGGAAACCGTTTTTGAACATATTATTGGCTGTCATATCATAGCCTCTTGACCACAAAGATTCTTGCGCTCCTCCTCTGGCAGAACCAATGTAAACGCCGTTAATGTTTTTTGCAACATCGCTCAATCTAAGGGTTTGTTGTTGTTCCAAGGTAGCATTTCCAATTATTTGGATGCTTTGCGGTAAATCGAAAGGTTTTATTTCTAAACCTGAAAGTATCGATTCCTTTTTTTTGTTTGTGCTTTGTTTAATTCTAATTACTATTTCCTTTAACGTATTGATGTTTTCTATTAATACGAATTCAACATTAGTAATTTCATTGGCACTAACTTTAATTTCTTTGGATTGTTTAGCCAAACCGATTCCTTCTAATGTAATGGTATGAATTCCTGTTGGAAAATCCTTGAAAATAAATTCCCCTTTTGCATCTGTTTGACTCGAAGCTATTGCTTTTCCGAACTTAATTGTAATCCCATTAAGAGGAAAACCATCGGCAGAAATTATTCTACCTTTTACGATTCCTGTTTCTTTTGCGTGGATTGTGAATATTGAAAAAAAGACAATAAATAAGGATGTAATAGCGACTTTCATAATTGTTATTTAGACTTATTAAATATAAAGTGCAAATATAATTACAGATTTTGTTTTTTCAAAGCTTATTTAGAATTATTATGAATACTATTTACTATTTGATTGATTGTCTGAAAATTAGGTAAAAAAATAATTCAAAATTAAAAGTAGTTTTAAATCCTAAAGTACTAGCAAAGATCGAAGAGACAATATTTTGGGACAACTTTAGTTTCAAAAGATTTAGCGAAAAGGATAGAAAGTTTCAAAAAAATCCAATACATAACATCTTTACTTTTTCAACTATTTTTTGTAAATTTGCAGACTTAATTAAGGAAAATATAAGATGTTAGATAGACTTCAAATAGTAAAACAGCGTTTCGATGAGATTTCGGATTTGATTATTCAGCCCGATGTGATCAGCGATCAAAAACGTTATGTGCAATTGAATCAGGAATATAAAGGGTTGAAAGCGCTTGCCGAAAAACGGAATGA
>SHWW01000079.1 GCA_009693635.1 Flavobacteriaceae bacterium | reverse complement strand
CAAATATTAATCCTTGTATGCTAATGTGTACAAGGATTTTTTATTTACTGACTTCAAGTAATACTACAAATATATATAATTTAAGATAATTTCTTGGCAGTGATTTGGCACTAATTGTTTTTTTGGTTTTCAAACATTATTTTTTAAAACTGATTTTCTTGATAAGACCGGGGTTCTTCATCTTTTAATGAAATACTCTCTTAGTTTTTGACTAAATCAGTCCACTTTTTGCTGACGATTTACAGTTTATTAGAATACAATCTTGAAACATACTTTCCTATAACATCAAATTCAAGGTTTACTTTTTTTCCTACTTCAATATTTTTAAAATTAGTGTGCTCATAAGTATAAGGAATTATGGCAACACTAAATTTATTTTTGCTAGAATCTACAACGGTCAAGCTAACACCATTTACGGTAATTGATCCCTTTTCTATGGTGATGTTGTCGAGTAATTCCTCATATTCAAAAGTATAAAACCAACTTCCATTTGTTTCTTCTGCAACGATACAAGTACCTATTTGATCCACATGACCCTGCACAATATGACCGTCTAGTCGATCTCCTAATTTCATGGCTCTCTCTAAATTTACACTTTCGCTACTTAGCCAATGAGAAATAGTTGTTTTTTTTATCGTTTCGCCAATAGCTGTTACAGTATAATTTGATCCAACAATATCGACTACAGTCAAGCATATTCCGTTATGAGCTACACTTTGGTCTATTTTAAGTTCGTTGGTAATGGAGGAATTCACCGTTATATGAATGTTATCTTTGTCTTTTCTAATTTCTTGGATAGCACCAAGCGTTTCTATAATTCCTGTAAACATTTCTTAATTTTATTTTACTAAATTTGCACTTCAAAATTAGCAATAAATAACTTGATGCCATGATAAAAAATGCAGAAAATATAATCGTAGGAATTTCAATAGGAGATTTAAACGGTATTGGAAGCGAAGTAGTTCTAAAAACATTCGAAGATTCTCGAATGTTAGAATTATGTACCCCCGTTATTTTTGCTAATGTAAAAACACTCTCGTTTGTAAAAAACACTTTCGAATCCACCTCAATGCTTCATGAAATTGATGGATTAGATCAAATTGTTATTGGAAAAATCAATGTTTTGAACGTTTGGAATGAAGTTGTGAATATAAACTTTGGTGTAAATGACGAGAAGGTTGGAGAATATGCAATTAAATCATTTACAACTGCCACAAAGGCTTTAAAAGACGGATTAATTGATGTTTTAGTTACGGCACCTATAAATAAATATAACATTCAATCGGATGCTTTCAAATTTCCAGGACATACCGATTATTTAGATCAAGAATTAGAAGGAAATGCCCTAATGATGATGGTTCAGGATACTTTGCGCGTGGGACTTTTAACAGATCATATTCCGTTAAATCAAGTGGCTTCTCACCTGACAGAAGAATTAATTATTAAAAAAATCGAAACAGTAAAGCAATCTTTAATTCAAGATTTTAGTATTTCTAAACCTAAAATTGCTGTTTTAGGATTGAATCCACATTGCGGAGATGGAGGGGTTATTGGATCGGAAGACGATAAAATATTGAAGCCAGCCTTGAAGAAAATATTTGAAAAAGGAACTTTAGTTTTTGGGCCTTTTGCCGCGGATGGTTTTTTTGGCAGCAATCAATTTGAAAAATATGATGCTATTGTGGCTACTTATCATGATCAAGGGCTAATTCCGTTTAAAACCTTGTCTTTTGGAAAAGGAGTCAATTATTCTGCAGGGTTAAACAAAATTAGAACTTCGCCTGATCACGGAACTGCTTATGATATTGCTGGCACAGGGAAAGCCGACTTTAATTCATTTAAAGAAGCAGTTTATCTTGCAATTGATATTTATAATTCAAGAAATCAGTATGCAGAAATCAGCCAAAAACCTTTAAAAACAAAAGAAAAACAAGCTTAAACAAAAAAAGGCAAATAACCGTATTGGATTTGCAAATATTTTATATCTTTGCACTCCCGAAGTTTAGGGAAAATTTTGATTGAAATGGATAGGACAAAAGAATATTTAATTCCTTTCGTAGGGTTAAAGACCGGGAAACATCATTTTGAATATCAAATAAGTAATGCGTTCTTTGAAATCTTTGATTTTCATGAATTTTATAATTCAAATATCAAAGTAAATGTAGTTTTAGAGAAAAATAGCACCATGTTGGATCTAACCTTCAAGCATAAAGGAACTGTAAATATTCCTTGTGATATGACAAATGAAGAGTTTGATTTGCCAATAAAAGGAAGTATGAAATTGTTAGTGCGTTTTGGGGATGCATTTAACAATGATAACGAAGAATTATTGATTTTGCCACATGGAGAATTTCAAATTGACATTGCTCAATATGTTTATGAAATGCTGGTACTTTCTGTTCCTCTAAGACGCGTTCATCCAGGAATCAAAGATGGGAGTTTAAATAACGAAGCTTTGACAATACTGAAGGAATTGACAATAAAAGAGCAGAAAGAAGAATTAAAACAAGAAAATATTGACCCACGATGGGACAAATTAAAGCAACTATTAACGGATAAATAATATAGTAAAATGGCGCATCCAAAGAGAAAAATCTCCAAAACAAGAAGAGATAAAAGAAGAACACATTACAAAGCTACTGTAGCTCAAATCGCTACTTGCCCAATCACAGGCGAAGCGCATTTATACCACAGAGCCTACTGGCATGAAGGAAAAATGTACTACAGAGGTCAAGTTGTTATAGATAAATCTGTAGCGGTTGCTTAATATATTTTAGTAAATGACATTTAAACTCTCACTATGTGAGAGTTTTTTGTTGTTTATAATTTTCATTAAATAAGAAGTTTTAAAGCGATTAAGTTTAGAATTTTTTTGTAATTTTAGAAAATTTAAAAATTTTGTTGTTGGCAACATTCGACAAAAAACAGAAGAATATAAATGAATACAATTACAGCCGCAATTACCGCAGTTGGAGGTTATGTTCCGGATTATGTGCTTACAAATAAGGTTCTCGAAACTTTAGTTGACACAAAT
Organism: Flavobacteriaceae bacterium; assembly: GCA_009693635.1. Classification (GTDB taxonomy): domain Bacteria; phylum Bacteroidota; class Bacteroidia; order Flavobacteriales; family Flavobacteriaceae; genus Flavobacterium. Next base: position 3,623 of record SHWW01000079.1, on the reverse strand, counting down.
GAAGAGTGGATATTATCTCGTACAGGAATTAAAGAAAGAAGAATTCTGAAAGAAGAAGGAAAAGGAACTTCGTATTTAGCCATAAAAGCAGCACAAGATTTAATAGCTAAATCAAATATTGATCCTTTAGAAATAGATTTGCTGATCATGGCTACGGCTACACCTGATATGCCTATTGCATCTACAGGTTCTAATGTAGCTACCGAAATAGGAGCTTTAAATGCTTTTGCCTTCGATTTGCAGGCAGCCTGTTCGGGTTTTTTGTACGGCGTTTCGGTTGCCTCGGCTTATATTCAGTCCGGTCGGTACAAAAAAGTATTGCTTATTGGAGCCGATATGATGTCTTCAATTGTAGATTATACAGATAGAACTACGTGTATAATTTTTGGAGATGGAGCTGGAGCAGCATTGTTTGAGCCAAATCATGAAGGACTTGGAGTGCAGGATGAATATTTAAGAAGTGACGGAATAGGTCGAGATTTTTTAAAAATTGAGGCAGGTGGATCGCTTCTTCCTACAACGGTTCAAACGATAAAGGATAATAAACACAAAATTATCCAAGACGGAAAAACCGTATTTAAATATGCAGTTAATAATATGGCCGATTGTAGTGAACTGATAATTAAAAGAAATAATTTGACTAATGAAGACGTAGATTGGTTAGTTCCTCATCAAGCCAACAAGAGAATTATAGATGCAATTGCCAATAGAATGAAATTGGACGATTCAAAAGTGTTAATGAATATTGAAAAATACGGGAACACAACTTCCGCAACCATCGGTCTTGTCTTAAATGATTTTGAACGCCTATTTAAAAAAGGAGACACTATTATTTTGGCGGCTTTTGGAGGAGGATTTACATGGGGATCTATTTACTTAAAATGGGCATACGATAAAAAATAAATTTAAACTAAAATAAATAATTATGGATTTAAAAGAAATTCAAAATCTAATCAAATTTGTAGCAAATTCTGGAGTTGCTGAAGTAAAATTAGAAATGGATGATGTGAAAATCACCATTAGAACCACTTTGGAAGGAAATAGTTCAGAAACTACTTATGTTCAGCAAATGCCTGCTCAGGCAGAAATTCAACAGGCACCAGCTCCTAAGCAAATTAATCCAGTAGTTGCTGCTCCAGCAGAAAAAGCTATTGAAAACGCTCATTATATAACTGTAAAATCTCCAATTATTGGAACTTTTTACAGAAAATCTTCTCCAGATAAACCAATGTTTGTAGAAGTAGGATCAACAATTTCTGAAGGAGATGTTCTTTGTGTAATTGAAGCAATGAAATTATTTAACGAAATTGAAGCTGAAATTTCGGGTAAAATCATTAAGATTTTAGTCGACGATATGTCACCAGTTGAATACGACCAACCTTTGTTCATAGTAGATCCATCATAATTTTAATTATAAATTATGAATTATAAATTATGAATTGGTTTTGCCATTCATAGCTTATAACTTATAACTCATAACTCGTAATTCAAAAAAAATGTTTAAAAAAATACTAATTGCAAATAGGGGAGAAATTGCACTTCGCATCATCCGAACTTGTAAAGAAATGGGAATCAAAACAGTGGCAGTTTATTCTACTGCAGATACCGAAAGTTTACATGTAAAGTTTGCAGATGAGGCAGTTTGTATTGGACCACCTCCAAGTAATCTGTCTTATTTAAAAATGTCCAATATTATTGCAGCTGCCGAAATTACTAACGCGGATGCAATTCATCCTGGATATGGTTTCCTCTCTGAAAATTCAAAATTTTCAAAAATTTGTCAAGAACATAATATCAAATTTATTGGTGCTTCACCTGAAATGATTGACAGAATGGGGGATAAAGCTTCTGCAAAATCTACCATGAAAGCAGCAGGTGTTCCTTGTGTTCCAGGTTCTGAAGGCATTTTAGAATCCTTCGAACAAGCACAAGAACTTTCACGAGAAATGGGTTATCCCGTAATGCTAAAAGCAACTGCCGGTGGAGGAGGAAAAGGGATGCGTGCGGTTTGGAAAGATGAAGAATTACTGAAAGCATGGGAAAGTGCGCGCCAAGAATCGGCTGCAGCATTTGGAAATGACGGAATGTATCTTGAAAAATTAATAGAAGAACCAAGACATATCGAAATTCAGGTTGTGGGAGATTCGTTTGGAAAAGCATGTCATCTTTCTGAAAGAGATTGTTCGGTTCAACGCCGCCATCAAAAATTAACAGAAGAAACACCATCACCTTATATGACAGACGAATTACGTCTTAAAATGGGTGAAGCAGCAGTTAAAGCCGCAGAATATATCAAATATGAAGGTGCAGGGACTGTAGAATTCTTGGTTGATAAACACCGTAATTTCTACTTTATGGAAATGAATACTCGTATTCAAGTAGAACACCCAATTACAGAACAAGTTATCGATTATGATTTAATTAGAGAGCAAATTTCTGTAGCTGCTGGTGTGCCAATTTCTGGCAAAAATTATTTACCGCAATTACACGCTATCGAATGTAGAATTAATGCTGAGGATCCTTATAATGACTTTAGACCTTCTCCGGGGAAAATAACTACGCTTCATATGCCCGGTGGTCACGGAGTTCGATTAGATACGCACGTATATTCAGGCTATACCATTCCACCAAATTATGATTCAATGATTGCAAAGTTGATTACAACTGCCCAATCTCGTCAAGAAGCAATTAGCAAAATGAGAAGAGCTTTGGATGAATTTGTTATCGAAGGGATTAAAACTACCATTCCGTTTCACAGACAATTAATGGATGATCCACGATACATTGCAGGAGATTATACAACCGCTTTTATGGATACCTTTAAAATGAATGATTTAGAATAAAACATATATTTTTTTTAAGTTTGTCTTTATGGTTACAAAGTTTTTTCAAAGTTTAAAAGCACTATTTTTATTCTAATAATGATAATCAAATTAATTTGTGTGATGGGACTTAGAAATCAATTTATAATTATCATAAGAGATATTTAATTACATTTGAAATAAAAAAGATGCAACTCAGTTATTGGGAAATAAAAAATTGGTTTACCAATGTAGATTACACTGTTGTTGGCACTGGAATTGTTGGTTTGCATGCCGCTTTGAGATTGCGCGAACGTTTCCCGGAAAGCAAAATCTTGGCACTCGAAAAAGGGATGTTGCCTCAAGGAGCAAGTACTAAAAATGCTGGTTTTGCCTGTTTTGGTAGCCTTTCGGAAATAATAGATGACTTGAAATCGCACACCGAGGAAGAGGTAATTCAGCTCATTCAAAAACGCTGGAAAGGATTGCAATTACTACGAAAAAGAATTGGCGATGATAAATTAGATTACAAACCATTTGGCGGTTACGAACTATTTTTAAAGGAACACGAAGCGACTTATATTGAATGTTTGAACAAACTTCCCTTCATCAATGAAATATTGAATCCACTTTTTAAAACGGATGTTTTCATCAAAGAAATTGATCGTTTTGAATTTAATGGCATTCACGAAAGTGTGATTTTCAATCCGTTTGAAGGTCAAATTGACACCGGAATGATGATGCAGGAATTGATGAAACAAGCTGTTTCGAATGGTATTTTGATTTTGAATCAACAAACTGTAACTTCCTTTTGTGACAATG
>SHWW01000078.1 GCA_009693635.1 Flavobacteriaceae bacterium | reverse complement strand
TTGTTTAACTTAAATATATAAATATTAAACAAAAGTAAAAAAAAATTAATACAATTAATAGATATTTAAATAATATAAAACTTAAATCTTTAAAAGGGATTATAGATATTAGTTTAAAAATAGTACTGTATTAGGGTATAAATAAAAACAAAGGTAATTATTAGTATGGAATTCTCAATTTCTAAAAGCATCTAAAGCCATTGAAGGTTTTCCGTTTGATTTCCAACAATTCAATTGATAGCCACTCCAGCTTTTTTCTCCTTCTGGTTCCCAATAAATTACCCCAAGTCCTTTGTGATTGGTAACATTTTTGACAGCGGTTATTGTGGCTGCTAACATATTATAAGTGTTTTGGGCCAATGTAAAATCACCGCCAACTTCCACAATCATCACTTCTTTACCGTAGCGAGTAACCATATCGTTAAGATTGTTTTGCAAATCTGCAATCGTAGCTGTGTAATCGCTGTTAATCCAATAGGGATAATACGAAAGTCCAATGACGTCATATTTTATATTATTTGTTCTGGCATTATCAAAAAACCACCTGAAGCGAGCATTATCATGTCCGTTGTTAATGTGCACCACTACTTTTATTGAAGAATCAATTGCTTTTGTAGCCTCATATCCTTTATTTAACAATTGCGCCAATTGAACAAAATTAGTATAACTTCCATCTGGCCATAGCATTCCACCCGGAATTTCATTGCCAATTTGAACCCATTCTGGAGTTACTCCGGCTGTTTTTAGTGCAGTTAGAACTTCAAAAGTATGGTTGTAAACATCCGTCAATAATAATGGAAAAGAGTGATTTGCCCAAGCAGCTGGTTTTGTTTGTTGTCCCGGATCTGCCCAAGTATCGCTATAATGGAAGTCAATCATAATGCGCATTCCCATATTTTTTGCTCTCAATGCAATTGCAACGGTCTCGTCTTTACTGCAATGTCCATTAATTCTATCATTGGATGGATTTACAAAAACACGCAAACGGATTGTGTTTATTCCACGATCTTTTAATAGTTGTAAGCAGTTTTTTTCTGTTCCATCAACATCATAAAATTTATATCCTGTAGCTTCCATTTGTGACAGCCAACCCACATCAGCTCCTTTTGCAAAAGTTTCTGTTATGATTGGCGTTGGATCTGGAGTTTGAGATTTACTGCAAGATGCAAATTGAAATACTACAAAAAACGCCAACAGAAATAATAATTTACATTCTGAATTATTCATAATTTAATATTTTTTATAAAAATTAAGAATTATTAAATTTTTATAATTGCGCCTAATAGTCTAAATAACTAAAAAAGTTTGGCTATTTCGCTATTCACAAACTCTAAAAAACGTTCATCAGCAGCTGTAAAAGGATCTAAAACATTAGAATCAATATCAATCTGACCAATATTTTCACCATTCACAAATAACGGAACTACAATTTCAGATTTTACCGTAAAACTACACGCAATATAATTGTCTTGCGCTGCAACATCGGGAACGACAAAATTTTGATTTGAAACTGCCACTTGTCCACAAATTCCCTTTCCAAATGGAATTACAGTGTGATCCGTTGGTGCGCCAACATAGGGGCCAAGTAGTAATTCTTCTTTATTGCCATTGCGAAAATAAAATCCAACCCAATTATAATAGGATATATTCTGTTCAAGAAGTTCACAAATTTGCTTTAGCTTTTCATCATGAGTTGTAATTTTATCACATACTAGTTTAATTACCAATGGTTTTAATGCGTCAAAAGTCATAATCTTATTTCTTACAAAAGTATTTAATTGTTGTTATCTATTTTTACATAAATTTGTTAAAAATTACAATTGTGAATAAATACTGGTCTCAATACAAGCCATTTTTGCTTTTCTTAGGGAAATTTGCACTAACATATTTAGTTTTGACATTTGCTTATCAATATTATCTGAATCAATTCGATGTGAAAAATCACGAACCTGACGGTTTTACAAAAATAGTGACTAGTCAGGTCGAACAAACTTTATTGTTTTTCAATTGTGATGCACGCACCGAAATTCATCCAATGGAGCCGAGTTACAAGTTTTTTTACAATGGAAAATTCATCTCAAGAATTGTTGAAGGTTGTAATGCCTTGAGTGTGATTATTTTGTTTATTGCTTTCGTTATAGCTTTTTCAGGAAAATTAAAACATACGATTTTATATATAATAGGAGGGAGTTTGATTATTCACATTTTAAATATCACAAGAATATCACTTTTAATGGTTGCGTTTTACAATTTTCCCGAAGCCAATACTATTTTGCACGACATTCTTTTCCCTTTAGTAATTTATGGAACAGTATTTATTTTGTGGGTAATTTGGGTTAATAAATTTTCATTTTATGCTAAAAAAACTACTTAATAACAAATTTAGAATTCTGATTTTAATAGTATTGGTGTCTTTTTTAGTTATGATTCGGATATTTGAAGAAAATTTATTTTATGACCCTTTACTAAACTATTTTAAATCAGATTATACTAATTTCCCATTGCCATTATTAGATAACTTAAACTTGTTTTTTGGATTATTCTTTAGATATTTTTTAAATTCGGCGATTTCAATTGCGATAATTTATTTTGCTTTTAAAGACCTACAGTTGGTCAAATTTGCCTCAGCATTGTACCTTATTTTTTTTGTAATTCTAATCTCAGTTTTCTTTTTTGTGTATTCATTTTACGGGGAAGAAAGTAAAATGACATTATTTTATATCCGAAGATTTTTAATTCAACCGCTATTATTATTGTTGTTTATTCCTGGGTTTTATATTCAAAAACAAAGTAAATAATGTAATATTTTGATTACCTTCAACAAGCCTTTAAATTCTTTACTAATTAAATTTAGAAAAGATGAAAATTATAAAACATTCAGTTGATATTGTTGATTTTAATTCTGAAAAAATATCATTTTGATTGTACGATTCCATTAATGGGGTAAGAGTTTGAATTGTAAAATTTAACAAAAATTTGATTTTAAACAAATTTTATCTATTAACTTTGCAGTATGAATTTTAGAAAACATATTTGTATTTTACTTGCGTTCTTATTGTTGGTTTCCAACGTAGGATTTGCATTTAATGTGCATTATTGTGGCGACGAAATTGCTTCGGTTTCTTTAAAATCTGCATTTTCATCAAATAATACTGAGGAAAACTGCTGTGGAATTGTTGAGGAAAAATCACATTGTTGTAAAAATAAAGTGCTTCATTTTCAAAAAAAATCGGAAACTTCATCTTTCAATATAATTGCTTTCAATTCTGATTTTTTATTTTTTAAACAAGATTGGAAACCATTTCAAATTACTTCAACCCCGAATTTCAAGAGAAATTCAATTACTTCTTATTTTTGCGATGCCAATGCGCCTCCGTTTTTTAAGTTGTACAGCCAGTATATTTTCTACGCTTAATTTTATGTTTTTATAAATAGAATCACAATTGTTGTGGTTTCTAAATATTCAAAAACATTAAAATTATAAATATGAAAAAACAAATTTCAATACTTTTATTGCTATTGTTTTGTTCGATTAATTTCTATTCCCAAGATACTTTAAAAGAAATTAAGGTTCAAAGTTCGCAAAAAAGTCTGCAGAAATCATTAAAGTTAACAGCCAATACCACACTGCTTTCAAGCAAAGAATTATTAAAAGCTGCCTGCTGTAATTTGGCAGAAAGTTTTGAAACAAATCCATCTATTGATGTCAATTTCTCAGATGCTTTAACGGGAACAAAACAAATCAAAATGCTTGGATTAACGAGTCCGTATTTGATGATTACCGAAGAGAATATTCCTTCTGTTCGGGGTGCTTCTCAAGCGTATGGGTTGTCATTTACGCCAGGTACTTGGGTTGAAAGTATCCAAATTACGAAAGGCGCAGGAAGTGTTGTGAATGGCTACGAAAGTATTTCAGGACAAATAAATACAGAATTAATAAAGCCCATAAAAGACATTCCGTTTTTCTTGAATGCTTATGGTTCTTCAGATTCTCGCTTTGAATTGAACACGCATTTCAACAGAAAAATATCAGATAAATGGGCGACAAGTTTGTTCGTTCACGGAAATACTCGAGTTTCCAAAAATGATATGAATAACGATGGTTTTCTCGATAATCCATTGGCAAATCAAGTCAATATTTTAAATCGTTGGCAATATACAGATTTTCAAAAAGGCTTCGTTAGTTTTGTAAATTTCCGTTATATGAATGACAAAAAACAAACTGGAGAATTGAATTTTGATCCCAAGCAAGACAAGTTTACTATGAATTATTGGGGTTCAGAAATCAATACCGAACGCATTGATATTTCAACTAAAGTAGGCTATGTTTTTAAAGATTTTCCATTCCAAAGTATTGGATTTCAAAATGCGTTTAACAGTCACAATCAGGAATCGTATTTTGGTTTAAACCAATACAATATCAAACAACAAAGCTATTATTCGAACTTAATTTTCAATTCTATAATTAATAATACGATGCATAAATTTGCCACAGGTTTTAATTTTATGTATGATAAATATGAGGAATTTGTGAATGTTGCAGATTACAGTAGAACCGATAATTCTGTTGGAGCTTTTTTTGAATACACATATGACAATACCAATAATTTTAGTTTAGTATTGGGAGGTAGAGTTGACAATCATAACCGATTGGGAACTTTTTTAACACCTAGATTACACCTTCGTTACAACCCTTGGGAGAAAGGAGTCTTGCGATTTTCGACAGGTCGAGGAAAGCGTAGTGCAAATATTTTTGCTGAAAATCAACAACTATTTGCAAGTTCAAGAATGTTTGATATTTTGAATACAAATGGAAAAATATACGGACTTAATCCTGAAATAGCGTGGAATTACGGTTTGAGTTTTTCACAGGGATTTAAACTCTTTAATAGGAGTGGCGATGTTGGCTTTGATTTTTATAAAACCAATTTTCAAAACCAAGTTATTGTTGATTTATACCAAAGCCCTCAGCAAGTTTTGTTTTATAATTTGAATGGAAAATCATTTGCAAACAGTTTACAAGTTGAGTTTAATTACGAATTGGCAAGGCATTTTAATTTAAGGTCGGCCTATAAATATTATGATATTCAAACCAACTATTTATCTGGAAATCAAGAAAGACCGTTACAAGCGAAACATCGATTTTTCGGTAATTTAGGATATGAAACACAAGTAACTGAAAAAGGTAAACAATGGAAATTTGATTTTACTTTGAATTGGTTGGGAGAACAAAAACTTCCAAATACAGCGTCAAATCCTGCTATTGACAAGTTGCCAGAATATTCACCTTCATTTTATGTGATGAATATGCAAGTAACAAGAGTATTTTCATCTATCTTTGAAGTATATGTCGGAGGTGAAAACATTGGAAATTACAAACAGCAAAAAGCTATTGTTGGTAGTGACAATCCTTTTGGAACAACTTTTGATACATCAATTATTTACGCGCCAGTATTTGGACAAATGTATTATGCCGGATTACGTTATAAAATAAAATAATATCAATGCCAATAGTAACATCCTTTTTATTATCAAAAAAATAAAAACTAATTAGTAACATCAAAATATCAATAATTATGAAAAATTTAATTTTAGCAGTTGTAGTTTTTTTCGTTGGATTTTCAATTCAGGCTCAAGAAAAGGGGAATAAAAACGCCAAATATGTAATCGAAGTGAATGGTAATTGTGAAATGTGTCAAAGTAGAATACAAAAAGCAGCTTATTCAGTTTCTGGAGTAAAATCGGCATCTTGGAGTATTGAATCCCACGAATTGAGTTTAATTCTAAATGAAGAAAAAACAACTATTCTTGCTGTTAAAAAATCAATTGCAAAAGCTGGATATGATACCGATGAGGTAAAAGCACTTGTTGAAAGTTATGATAAATTGCCAGGATGTTGCCAATATGAAAGAAAGTAGGAAGATTTTACGGTAATTAATTTTTAAATGACACTAATAAATTGTGTCTAAGTTAAATTTTATCTAATTTCACACTCGATAGTTCTGCTTAAAATGGCAAATAAACTCAAAATAGAAACCTAATTTACCTATGAATTCTTTTGATTGGACACAATTAATAAATCCCGAATTTTATATTTTAATGGAATTTGGCGGAATAAAAATAGGATTGATAGTAATCCTATTTATAATTTTTGCCGAAACAGGTTTGTTTGCAGGGTTTTTTCTTCCCGGCGACAGCCTATTGTTTTTAGCAGGTATTTATAGCGAGTTGTTGACTAAGCAAATATCATTGGGGAATGATTTTGCTAATGTGATTTTATTATCCACATTGGTTTCATTGGCAGGTATTTTTGGAAATATGGTAGGGTATTGGTTTGGTTTTAAAGGTGGTTCTTATCTTTATAATAAGGAAGATACTTTTTGGTTCAAGGAAAAATACCTTTTGCAATCTAGGGATTTCTTTGAAAAATACGGAGGGAAAGCAATTATTTTCGCCAGATTTTTGCCTATTTTTAGAACTTTTGCTCCAATAGTTGCCGGAATTGCGGCTATGAATAAAAAAAAATTTATGTTGAATAATATTATTGGTTCAATTCTTTGGTCCTTCAGCATGATTCTTTCAGGGCATTATTTGTCTGCTTTATTTTTAGAGAAATTCAATATTGATTTAAAAAGTCACATCGAATACATAGTAATCGGAATTGTACTTATTACTACAGGGCCGGTACTGTTTAAGCTATTAAAGAAAACCGTAGTTAAATAATAATTTATAGTATTTTTTATTTGAAAACCTATTTTATTACATCATTCCCGGCATACCTCCACCCATTGGGTTTCCGCCGCCATTTTCTTCTTTAATTTCTACCAATGCACATTCAGTAGTTAATATCATTCCTGCAACTGAAGCAGCGTTTTCTAAGGCTACACGAGTCACTTTTTTAGGATCTATAATTCCCGCTTTTAGCATATCAACATATTCGTCAGTTTTGGCATTATAACCAAAATCTCCTTTTCCTTGTGCAACTTT
>SHWW01000077.1 GCA_009693635.1 Flavobacteriaceae bacterium | reverse complement strand
AACTCCATTTTATCGTCCTCGCAAATAGAATTTCCTATTTTTCCGCCCAATGCTTTCACGAACGTGAAGGTCATTCCGCCGCCAATAATCATGTGATCTATTTTATCTAAAATATTCTCGATAACGGTAATTTTTGAAGATACTTTTGACCCTCCAAGAACTGCGGTTACCGGTTTTTCGCTGTTTTTCAAAACTCTATTTAAACTCTCAATTTCTTTGGTAAGAAGAGCGCCAAAGCATTTTTTACCTTCAAAAAATTGAGCAATTATGGTGGTTGATGCGTGCGCTCTGTGGGCAGTTCCAAAAGCGTCATTTACATAAATATCGCCTAATGACGCTAATTGTTTTGCAAAAGCTACGTCGCCCGCTTCTTCTTCAGCATAAAAGCGAAGGTTTTCAAGCAATAAAACTTGTCCTGGTTGTAAGTTTTTCGCCGCAGTTTCGGCAATATCACCCACACAATCCGAAGCAAAAAGCACTTCAGTTCCTAGGATTTGCGATGCAGTTTTCACGATGTGTTTCAATGAATATTTTTCTTCAACACCCTTTGGTCTTCCAAGGTGTGATAATAATATTACGCTTCCGCCATCGGCAAGAATTTTGTCTATGGTTGGTTTAGCAGCTTCAATTCTGGTGGCATCTGTAACGTGGAAATTCTCGTCTAGAGGAACATTAAAATCTACTCTAATTACGGCTTTTTGGTTTTTAAAATTGGCGTCTTGAAGCGTTTTCATTGAAATGGTTTTTGTTAGAAATTAAATTCGTCGCTAAGATAGTAATTTTATTTTTTTAGGCGCGGGCTTAGGATTTCAGAGTTAAGAATTATTATTTTAGAATAATAGCAATGTGTTTAAATTCATAATTAAATATCATTTTCACGATTTATGTATTTATATTTCTATATTTGAAATAAAGCATGGCGTTTGTCAGACAAAGCTGCCCAATTTAGGGTTGATAAGTCTGACTTTGTCAGGCCTATATACAAGTTATGGGCAACCTTTAATCATAAATTAATTCATTTATAGAACAATGTTTAATCACGGGTTTTCAGACGAAACTGCTATTGAAGAAATAGTAAAAGACTTTATCGGTATTGATATAAGTGGAAAACCCTTAAAAAAGGTTTTAGTAGCAATAGCAATAAAATTTGATGAAAGATATAAAAACCTACAACCAACATACGCTCAATTCTCATCGCAACATCTGAAAGTAAAATTTGAATACATAATAGGTAGAGTAATCGGATTATATGAATTAGATGAAACGAATGTAGTCAACGCTAAGAAGTTTTTCTGGGATACTGCCAACGCTTTTCGAATAGTAAGGCAGTCTAAAGAGCCTTGGCCTGATTATGAAATAAAAAAATATAGCACTGAAACAAAAAATAAATCGGTAACCGAAACTAATCTTATCATTGAGGCAAAATCATTTGCTGAAATATTGGAGGAAACATTATATGAATACCAAGATTCTGATTTTAATATAAATAGTTATGCATATTTTGAAAAAGACAATTTAGTTGTGGATTATTGGAAGCTTGCTGACAATTATGAAGATGAATATTTTACCATAGTTACAAAAGAAAATTTAGCTCAACTATACCGAGAACTTGAAATAGAAAATGAAAATAAAGCTGAACTATTAATAGCGTTAATGAATGCATTTAAAGGGGAAAATTGTTTTGAAAAAGTAAAAGATTTCCTTGAACTAAAAAATATCCCATTTGAAAATAATGTTCGACATGATGATAACTGATACCTCAAAGGCTGCCCATAACATGGGTTTGGCAAAAGTGGGGCTTTAGTACTAGGCTGAACATTTGTACATTCTATTAGCTTTTGTACTAAATTTAAACTTTGGCACTTTCTAATCCCCACCTTCGCCAAGCCCAAAAACGTTAACTGTTATTTAAAAAAAAACGATCGTAGAAAAAATGAACTCAGAACAAAATTATATAGAAATAAACCGACAGTCTTGGAACAATAGAACCGAGACACATTTAAAATCTGAATTTTACGACCTTGACAATTTCCTAAATGGGAAAAGTTCACTAAATGATATTGAATTAAACTTGCTTGGGGACATTAAAGGAAAAACTATTTTGCATTTGCAGTGTCATTTCGGACAAGATACTATTTCGTTAGGCAGACTTGGTGCTAACGTTACGGGCATTGATTTATCAGATAAAGCTATTGAATGTGGGAAACAAATAGCAAAGGACACCAACTCAAAAGCAAAGTTCATTTGTTGCGATATTTACGACTTGCCGAATCACTTGGACGAAAAATTTGATATTGTGTTTACAAGTTACGGTACAATTGGTTGGTTACCTGACTTGGACAAGTGGGCAAAAATTATTGCCAAGTTTCTAAAACCAAACGGACAATTTGTGTTTGTAGAATTTCATCCTGTTGTTTGGATGTTTGACGACAACTTTGATAAAATCGGCTATAGATATTTTAATTCAGGAGCAATTGTAGAAACCAATAGCGGAACTTATGCTGACAAAACAGCTGATTTGACAGTATCTGATGTATTTTGGAATCACGGTATCAGCGAAGTGCTGAATAGTTTGATTAATAACGGGCTTGAATTAAAATCACTAGACGAGTTTGACTATTCACCTTATAATTGTTTTAACAAGATGGTGGAATTTGAACACAAAAAATATAGAATAGAACATTTGGGAAACAAAATACCAATGGTGTATTCAATAACAGCGATAAGAAAAAACAACAGCTAACAGCAGTTTCAAGCAATTGCTAGTTTTGTGAGAAATTCACTTTTGCGTTCCGCAAGAAATTTTATCTTTAGTGGAAAATAAACGGTTACGAAGTTCGCAACCGCGCTTAGCTAAAAACCGTTATAAAACATTAAATAACACGCTTCAAAAAAATAAGAACTCGATATGAATCACTTGGCTTCTAAGCTTTTTTTCCATTCTAGATTTTGGATTCTCTTTATTTGTTTGAATTCCAACTTGTCTGCTAATGCTCAGGTTTTCGTTAATATTGAATCAGGAGTATTCTTTACGGCTATTAATGATATTCGAAACGGAAATGATGGAACGTTATTTTCTCTGAAAAATGATTTTCAAACTCCAGTAAGTCCATTTTTGAGGTTGCGCGCTGGCTATTTATCAAATGGGAAAAATCATTATTCATTTCTTTATGCTCCCTTAAAAATTGTAGAAACTGGAACAATAGAAAAGGATATACTGTTTGATGGAAACAACTTTAAAGCTAACTTACCAATAGAAGCTGTTTACAAGTTTAATTCTTATCGCTTTACCTATAATAGAAGAATCATAAACAAAGACCGTTTTAAATTTGGAATTGGCTTGACTGCAAAAATTAGAGATGCAGGAGTCTCGTTAAAGAATAGAGCGCTTTTAAGTGAAAATTTTAGTGTTGGTTTCGCTCCTCTTATCAACCTAATAGCCAATTGGGATATGTCTCAAAAAATGAGTGTTGATTTATTTGGAGAAGGGATAGCTGCAAGTAAAGGCAGAGCAATAGACCTTTCATTATCTGGAAGATATAGTTTCTCTAAAAACGTACAAGGAAATATTGGCTATAGACTACTTGAGGGAGGAGCAAACGGAACCAATCTATATAATTTTATTCAACTTCATTTTGCCTTTGCTAGTTTAAACTACTCATTCAACAAATAAACGATAATCCATTTTTTCGCCACAAAAGAAACAAAAGCTTAAATCCTTGCGCTAATTACGGTTAAATAAATAACCAAATCCTCAAATAACCATTATTCCCAACTTTCTATTATCTTTGCTTTATGCTGTTTTCCCAAATATTAGGACAAGATTATCTTAAAAATCATTTGACAAAAGGTGCCTCTTCGGGCAGGATTCCTCACGCACAATTGTTTGTAGGACCCGAAGGTTGTGGAACTTTGGCGATGGCAATTGCGTATGCTCAATCTATTTTGTGCCACAATACTGACGGCGAAAACACCAACGGCAACGAATCGTGTAACCTAAAATTCAATTCAATTTCTCACCCCGATTTGCATTTTATTTTTCCAACCGTAACCACTGAAGATGTAAAAACTAAACCCAAGAGTGTCGATTTTATGGCGGATTGGCGTCAATTTGTTGCTGAAAATCCTTATGGTGGATTGTTCGATTGGTACAAAATTTTAGGCGTTCAAAACAAGCAAGGGGAAATTCGAGTGGACGATGCGCAGGAAATATTGAAATTACTTTCTTTAAAATCATATGAAGGCGGACACAAAATTGTGATTGTTTGGATGGCCGAAAAAATGAATGTAACTGCCTCCAACAAGCTTTTAAAATTACTGGAAGAACCGCCAGAAAAAACGGTTTTTATCTTGATTGCCGAAAATGAAGAGGATATTATTCAAACTATTTTATCTCGCTGCCAAGTGTTACATTTTGGTGGTTTGAGTGAAAAAGTAATCGCCGATAGTTTGATTCTACGTGAGAATATTGAGGCAAGTTTGGCTGATAAAATTGCACACCAATCGCAAGGAAATTACAATAAAGCGTTGCTTTTACTAGACGAAGAAAGTGAAGAACTTCCGTTTGAAGAATGGTTTGTTTCTTGGGTTCGTGCAGCTTTTAGAGCTAAAGGAAATGCAGAAGCGATTCAAGATTTGATTCTTTGGAGCGAACAAATTGCAGGTTTAGGAAGGGAAACGCAGAAGAAATTTTTGAACTTTTGCATCGATATGTTTCGCCAAGCTTTAATGCTAAATTATGAAACAAAAGAATTGGTTTACATGGAAATGAAAGTGCCTAAATTCCAATTGGAAAATTTTGCGCCATTTGTAAACGGAAACAATATAAACGATATTTTTAAGGAACTTTCCGACGCAATGTATCATATTGAACGCAACGGAAATGCGAAAATAATTTTAACAGATTTATCAATAAAACTAACTCGTCTAATTCACAAAAAATAACAAATTATGAATAATGTAGCTTCTATATTAGTTTTGATTTTTTTAGCCATCACTTTTTTACAATCTGGTTACGATAAATTGTTCCATTGGAAAGATAATGTTGGTTGGTTAACCGGGCATTTTGCAAATACAATCTTGAAAAAAGCGGTGCCATTTGCATTGTTTCACGTGCTGGTTTTAGAATTAATTTCGGGCATTTTAAGCATTGTTGGAGTAATTGAATTGTATGTAAATGATGGCCGAACTTTTGGTTTTTATGCTGGAATATTTTCGTGCGTAACACTGTTAATGCTACTTTTTGGTCAGCGATTGGCTAAAGATTATGATGGCGCTCGCACTATTGTAATCTATTTTATTCCTGCCGTGATGGTCGTTTATTGGTTGAACTAAGCCTATTTCCCTATTGCCGCTTTGAACAATCGCATGTCGTTCCACGTGAATTTATCGCCGTGGGCTTCCATTAATTCGTTCAAAGATTCTCCTTTAAATCCTTTTAAAATAAGGGTTAACGCTTCTATTTTATCTTCTGGCATCACGTCTTGAAGTTGGACTTGCCCTGCTTCTATTAACTTGGCGAAATGGCCGTAGATGGTTTGTGGTGTTAATTTTCTAATGGCCGCAATTTCATTTATTGAATTGCTTTGAAGCCATAATTCATAGGTTTCCTGAGTGGTAGATTTTTTGGGTTCTTTTGTTTTTGAACTTTTCTTTTTGATGTATCGATCCATGTAAACATCATCATTTACAATGGTAATATTTAGCTCTTTGAATTTTGTTTGGATTTCAGAAATCTTGTTGTTTCTATAGGATTTAATTTCGTTGGAAGTCAAATTTTCTTTTGAAATTTCAGCCCCAGCGGCAACTGTATTTATTAATAATTTAGCTTTCATTAATTGGAAAACGGCTTTTATTTGCATTTCTTCTAAAAGCACTAATTCTTCGTAATAGGCTTTTGCTTTTTTAGCGCGTTTCACTTCTTCCATTTTCCATAAAATATCGTAAACGGCACGATCCATTGTTGCAAAGAAATAATGGTACGCCGCATGAATTCGCTCAGATATTTGGTTGATGTCAAAATTATCGGCAGTAAATAGTTTATCTAATTGTGATAAAAATTTTCTAGATGGATCTAATACTTCTCCGATACTTTCCGCTTGTTTTTTGGCCCAAACGGCATGTTTCGACTTCTCAGAAACCTCCGATTTTTCGTTATAACTGAACTGGTGATTTCTCCATTCTTGAGTTAAATCAGCCCAATCAAAAGTAGCTTTTAGATAATTATGAAGGTACTTTTTGGTGTCTTGTTGCAACGATTCCGCAAGCGCTTCCTCTGAAGCTTTGTTCAAGGAATAATCCATCACATCTTGATCGTTCGAAATCCCATTCATTTGCAACGGAGAAAGCAAAATCAACCCGTTTAAAGTCCTTAATCTCGATAACGCAACGTAGGCTTGGCCGGGTACAAAAACTTGCGAAACATCAAGTACGGCTTTGTCAAATGTGAGTCCTTGGCTTTTGTGAACGGTAATTGCCCAAGCTAATTTTATTGGATAATGAACAAAGGTTCCTAATATTTCTTCCTCGATTTCCTTGGTTGTTTCATTGATTTTATAGCGGATATTTTGCCATTCAAATTTTTCAACTTCTATGGTTAAATTTTCTTCGGGAAAATGAACAAGGATTTCATTGCTTGACAATGATTTTATGAGTCCCATTTTGCCATTGAAGTACTTTTTCTCAAAGGAAGGATCGTTTTTGACAAACATAATTTGAGCGCCGACTTTTAATTGTAAATTATGTTCTATCGGATAAATTTTATCTGGAAAATCGTCGACAATTTCCGGATTGAAGGTCATCAATTTTCCTCCCAAATCTTCAAGGGCTTTCGCATTTATGGCGTCAGCTTTCGCGTTATGAGTGGAAAGAATGATATACCCTTTATTGTTATTTAAATCGAAGTTGGGTTTTACATATTGATTTAAAACGGCAATGTCATCGTTTGAAATTTGGTTGTTTCTAAGATTGTTTAATATCGAAATAAACGC
>SHWW01000011.1 GCA_009693635.1 Flavobacteriaceae bacterium | reverse complement strand
AATCCATGGATATTGAGCCAATTTATTTTTTTATGATCAATGCTTTTTTCTAATTTAGAAAAAGGAAAATCTTCATATTCAGATAAATTAAAACTATCATAAACAAACAGTTGCATTTCTGAATCTGTCTCATTATGAATTCCTGTATACTCTAGGCTAAAAGGGTGCAATTTTATACCTTTCTTATATTTTATCTTTCTCATATTAATCATTTAAGTAGTAAATTTACGGAAAAGTTTTAAATTGGAAAATTACAGCAGTCATTTGGTTAATTTAAATCATATTTAAAGAAGGAAACGAACGATTTAACCTAATAAAAAAACCGAGAAAGGAGCTCAGTTTTTTTAATAATTAAAGCCAGACTAAATAGTCTGGCTTTAACTTAAAAAACTTATTATTTAAATTCTTTTAATATTGTGGGGCTGCGTATACTGTATCTGCAGGCATTTCTTGATACTCAGGATAATCAACAGCAGCTGTATCTAAAGCCACAGCCATTGTATCTGAAGTAACTTGAATTGAATCTGTATAAACAGAATCATCCACTGATAGTGGGGCAGAATTAACAATTGGATTTACATTATTTGGGAAAATATCCTTTATTTTATCAAAGAAAGTCCCTAATGAAGATAATGATAAAAATATTAAACCAAATAAAATTCCTAAAGCTAATAAAGGTTGATTGGAATTAATAGCATTCATTCTTTTTATTTCTCCAACAAAAACATATTCATCAGCCCCATCATCTTTTGAATAAATAGTTTGATTGGTTCTTGCAAATAAAGCTAAGGAAAATCCAAAAGACAATGCTAGCAATAATGAAATCCACATTGATGCAAATAACCATGCTAAATAATTTGAATTGGATTCAGCGCCGTTAATTGATTTTGAATAATCTATCATATCTTTATGATAGGAGGTAATTTTTTTGGATCTAGCTAATAACAAAGTTGCTTTATCAACTTGTTTTTTAGCCAATGCACAATTATCTTCATTTGCAGGTTCTTGTGCTGGAGCTTCAGCTCGAGCAGCATCTTGACTTTCAACTACAGGACTTGAAGTTTCATTACATACTTGACTTTTATAACTTTCTTTATCTGCAAGAATAGTCTCTACATCTTTTTCAATTCCCTCTGCATTAGACTTATCATTATTTAATGGTTGCTCAAAAAATATAGTTTGCTCAGGTCTATTAATGTTTACTGTTTCTGATTGCAAATTATTATATTTTCCGTATGCAGCAAATAAAGAAAAAAGTGGTGTAGCTAAAATAGGATCGCTGTGTTTACTGTAAACACTATTAAGATAATCTTTGCTAGAAGTTAATATAGCTATGTGACGTTTATTTTGAAATGAAACTTTATCTTTAGCAAATAATTCATCTAATTTTTGATTAGAGATAGAATCCGTGTTATACCAAACATTATAATCGATAACAGAAGAATCTTTTTGTGCTGAATTTATTTCTCTGTCATAGATCTGATTTGTTGTATTTTGTGTAATATTAACAATACCAGAAGTTAAATAGTAAGGAATTACAGCTAAAATTATCATCGGAACCAAAGTTGCCAATAAAGTTAATAAATATTGTAATCCTTTACTTTTAATATGATTCCACAAAGCCCCAGGGAATTCTTTCAATGTTCCTGAATAATTTGGACTGAAAGAAGGTAAAGCACTAAAAATAAACAATAATAATACTGCATTAAACAATATAAATAAAGAAGATATTAAAGTTCCGCCTATAAGAAGTGAAGAAAAGGCGTTAGAATAATTTGTAGTAGTTCCTAATTTAATTAAAAGTGCTTCTATAACAAATAAAAGTCCGAAAAAGCCAATTAATATACCAAGGTGTTTTAAATATTTGATTCTATGAGAATTATTGAACTCATTTCCTTGATTTCCATGCATCCAGGCAATTTCTGTTAAACAAATTCCAATTGGAAATAATGACAATACGGTTGCAACATGAATACACCATTCATAACCAAAACAAGTTGCAAAAAATCTACCTAAAAAAGAAATTAAAAAAGTAAAAAACAAACCTGCTACAGCAACTTTATATTGCCCAACATTAAATCCGTTTTTTAGTTGATTAAAACCTATTTTAATAATAGTCCATGGCCAAATTACTATATAATGCCATGCCATTCGAACTAAAAACCAAACTCCTGGAATAAAAAATTCAGTAAATAACCATTTTGCTAATTTTAAACCCCAAACAATAACTTCTCCAATAAACCAAATTCCAGTAGCAATAACATTAAATATAAATCCAAAAACAAGAGCGAAAGGAATTGTAAATTCCCAAATTCCATTTGATTTTCTTATATTATCTCTAATCTCTTCAAGGTTAAGTATTTTAGGGATCTGCCTTTGAAGGAGTTCTGAATAAAATCTACCCAGTAGATAAATAACGATTAGAACAGATAATGTACTTCCAAAAAATAATGTCAATTTTTCCATAATTTATTATTTTAATAGTGGTTATAAAAAATTTTCCTACTCTTAAGGATTTTCAGTTTCTCCCCAGTTTATGTTATGGTTTCTGGACTCCACTATCATTAACAATACTTAAAATATCGTTAATTTAATATCAAACTTAATTAATTTAGAGCAAAATAATATCAATGTTTAAAAAAGTTATTAAACATATAATTATTAAATTGTTAACAACTTCATAATTAAAATAAAAAAAACGAACTTTTTTAAGTTCGTTTTTAATTATTTCGCATTAAATAAGCCAAAAAAAGTTATTACTGTATTTTAGCCAAATTCTCTAAAACATTTTTTTTAATTCTAATATTTATATCAGAAATATCCGCTTTCACAAATTTTTCACCCATTATATTTTCATACAATTCAATATAACGTTCTGAAACTGTGGCAATATAATCGTCAGTCATTTCTGGAATTTGTTGCCCTTCCTTTCCTTGAAAGCCATTTTCGATTAACCAGCGTCTTACAAACTCTTTAGAAAGTTGTTTTTGCTCTTCGCCGTTGTTTTGTCGTTCTTGGTATCCTTCTGTATAAAAATAACGAGAAGAATCTGGCGTATGAATTTCGTCAATCAAAACGATTTTTCCTTCTTTTGTTTTTCCAAATTCATATTTAGTATCCACTAATATCAATCCGCGACTGGCAGCAATTTCAGTTCCTCTTTGAAATAAAGCTCTAGTATATTTTTCTAAAACCACATAATCCGCTTCCTTAACAATTCCTTTGGATATAATATCTTCCCGAGAAATATCCTCATCGTGTTCGCCATTATCCGCTTTTGTAGAAGGCGTAATAATAGGTGTTGGAAATTTATCATTTTCTTTCAATCCTTCTGGCAAAGTAACGCCACACAAAATTCGTTTTCCCAAAGCATATTCTCTGGCAGCGTGTCCCGAAACATAACCGCGAATCACCATTTCAACCTTAAAAGGCTCACATAAATGACCAACAGCTACATTTGGATCTGGAGTAGCAACCAACCAATTCGGCACAATATCTTGCGTCAATTCCATGAATTTAGTCGCAATCTGATTTAGAATTTGCCCTTTATAAGGAATTCCTTTTGGCATCACTACATCAAAGGCCGAAAGTCTATCGGTGGCAACCATGACTAAAAGGTCGTCATTAATGTTGTAAACCTCGCGAACTTTACCGCGATAAACCGATTTTTGATTCGGAAAATTAAAATCGGTTATGGTTATTGTATTCATTTAAAAGTGATTTTTGTTATTGTCTTGCAAAAGTAGATTGTTTAAAGTAGAAACCAAAATCGGAAGACATTAAAATAAAAATTTCTTTTTTTGTAGTGAATTATCATTTTGCATTTGGAATTGCAATTGCTTCATTCGGCTCAATCTCTTCAATTCGCTGCGAAGATACGTCTCAATTAGAGTTTATAATAATGACAAAGTAATTATTGAATAAAAAATCGACTGGCGACAACCCGCCCCTTTCAGATAGAGCAAACATAACAGGATTGGAGGCATTTATTTTTGGATAAACTCTCCTTAGAAAAGACGATTAAGCCAGGGGCGCTGGGATAAAACTATAAAAAATAGCTATTCATCCGCTTTCTTGACTACTTTTCTAGCCACTTCGATTTTAAATTTCTTGCCTTTCATTTTTTCTTCACTAATATTATGAAGTAAGTCTTTTACTTTGTAAAATTTTACGGCTGCAAACGAAATGAAATCTTTCACTTCTATCAATCCTAAATCGCCTTTCTCAAGCTTTCCTTTTTGAGAAAAGAAACCTACAATGTCAATTTTATTCAACTTATTTTTCTTTCCACCACTTATATAAATTGTCTGAAATTCAGGTGGTTTTGGCAATGCATTTAAATTTTCGATTTTCAATACCTCCATTCCATAATCGATATAATCCATTTTTTTCTCGCTTTCGTGAGCAATAATATAGGCGGTTCCAGAAGCTAACATACGAGCCGTTCTTCCATTTCTATGTGTGAATTCGTCTTCTTTGGATGGTAAATGATAATGAATAACGTGTTTCATTTCTGGAATATCCAAACCACGAGCAGCTAAATCGGTAGTGACCAAATAGCTCACACTTCCGTTTCTGAACTGAATTAGGGCGCGTTCACGTTCGTCTTGATTCATTCCGCCGTGATAATAGGTAGAATAAATTCCTTTTTCGTTTAAGGTGTCGCTGATACGTTCTGCAGCGTCGCGATGGTTGCAAAAAATTAAAGCCGATTGCGATTTTAAAGAACAAATCAAGTTGAATAAACTCCCGATTTTATCTTTTTCTTTAGAAACCATTAATTTCATTGCCAAATTCGTGCGCTCTTCTTCGGAAGGAATATAATCCAGAATCGTTGGATTTATAACTCTCGTATATTTTGGAATTTCAATATCAGAAGTTGCCGATACTAAAACGCGCTTGTTTAATTTTGATAATTTCCCAATTATAAATGACATTTGCTCGTGGAAACCCAATTGCAATGATTTGTCAAATTCATCTAAAACCAACGTTTGAATTTTGTCTAAACGGAAAGTTCCTCTGTCAATATGATCGGCAATTCGTCCTGGAGTTCCAATTAAAACTGCTGGTGGATTACTTAAATTTTTAATTTCAGTATCAATGGAGTGTCCACCGTAGCAAACATTTACTTTATAATCAGTTCCCATTTTTTTCCAAACTTGCTCAATTTGCAAAGCCAATTCTCGTGATGGAACTAAAATTAAACATTGCACAGATAGAATTTCAGGTTGCAACATTTCAAATATTGGCAACAAGAAAGCCAATGTTTTTCCAGAACCTGTAGGTGATAATAAAAGAATATTATTGTCGGTTTTAACGGTTTCTTGCGCGGCAATTTGCATTTCGTTTAGGTTTTTAATACCTAAATTGAGAAGAATATTATTGGAATGGTATTTATTTTTCATTTTTCAAAGATAACTCAAAATAAAAATATAGTTTAGAAACCTTATTCAAATAATAATTTTATGTTTTCGTAGGAATTTTTCAAAGCTTTTTTAATCTGCTCAGGATTTTTCCATTCAACTTTTTCAATCCCTTCTTCTGCTTGACCTAAAGGAATTCCTTCATAGGTAGAATGCATTTCAAACCAATGGGTGATTTTAAGTTTATAAATGCCGTTGCGTTTAAAAATGTGATACGTTTTTTGAAGTTTTTTTGAAATTGACAAACCGTTCACCCCTGTTTCTTCCTCCACTTCCCGCATTGCAGTTTGTTCTATATCTTCGCCTTTATTAGTTCCCCCTTTTGGTAAATCCCACTTTCCATTTCTAAAAATGAATAAAACTTCGTCATTTTTATTATAAACTAAACCTCCGCCAGCTTTGTTAACTGGAATTTTAGTCTTCAAAACCTTCATAATTACCTTTTCATCGGGATGATATAAATAGGCTTTTTGAATTTTATTTTGAAACATTTTAACGATAAGCCTTTTAAAATCAACACTTTCAAGTAAAAACAGTTGGAAATCTGTTTCTTTGAAGATTTGATTTGTTAAAAAAAGTGGTTTATCGTTGACAAAAACTTTATACATTTGTACTATGATTTTTAATAAAGATACAGCCGAAAAAACAGCCGAATTGCTTTTACAAATTAATGCAATTAAATTGAATCCACGAAATCCTTTTACATGGGCTTCAGGATGGAACTCACCTATCTATTGTGACAATAGAATAATACTTTCATTTCCAGCGGTTAGAAATTACATTCGAGATGAATTTTCTAAAAACATTGAAAAACAATTTGGAAAACCTGATGTTATTGCAGGCGTTGCAACTGGAGCGATTGGAATAGGAATTTTAGTTGCTGAGAGCTTAGGATTACCCTTTGTATATGTTAGACCAGAACATAAAAAACATGGTCGATTGAATCAAGTTGAAGGGTATTTACAAAAAGGACAAAACGTAATTGTGGTTGAAGATTTAATAAGTACTGGAAATAGTAGTTTGTTAGCTGTTGAAGCTTTAAAAGAAGCTGGTACAAATGTTAAAGGTATGGCTGCAATTTTCAGT
The DNA here is from genome assembly GCA_009693635.1 of Flavobacteriaceae bacterium. Classification (GTDB taxonomy): domain Bacteria; phylum Bacteroidota; class Bacteroidia; order Flavobacteriales; family Flavobacteriaceae; genus Flavobacterium. Next base: position 29,691 of record SHWW01000011.1, on the reverse strand, counting down.
TATGATTTTGAAGTTGCAACTGAAAATTTCAGAAATGCAAATATTGATTTGTTTACCTTAAGCAATTATGAAAACTTATTACCATTGGCTGTAGCCAAAAGATACATCACCGAAGAAGAAGAAATAACCTTGCAAGAATGGCGAAAAAGTCCTTCAACTTGGGCAAAATAATTCTTTTCCAATTCTAAATATTATGAATATAGAAAGTTCAAAAGTTAATGTTCAAAAAAATGCTTCTTATTTATTTGAAGCGCTTTGTAATGTTACCAATTTTCAAAAATTAATGCCTGATAGTATTGCAAAATTTGAAGTTACTGATGCTAATTCTTTTATATTTGGATTAAAAGGAATGCCAGAAATAAAGTTGAGAATGAAGGAAAAAACTGTTAATTCAAAAATTATATTAGGTGCTGCAAGTGACAAACTACCATTTATATTAACAGTAGATATTGAAGCTGTATCAGATTCCTCTTCAGTAATTCAATTAGTTTTTGAAGGAGAATTTAATGCGATGATGGCGATGATGATAAAAGGTCCAATTACCAAATTCATTGAAACTTTATCTGAAAATATGCATAAATTGTAAATTCAATTGCATTTAGTAAAGCAGCTGAATTTCCTTAATACCATAGGTTTCTAGGACATCATTTTCTAATTTTATTTCTAATTTTCCTGAAGAATTTACCCCTTGAATTATTCCCATAAATTTATTTCCATTAGGTAATGAAAAAGCCATTAGAATTCCTTTTTTAAACAACTTCATATTGTAATTGTTCCACAATTCTTTAGAATAATTATTTTGAAGTAAATTGCAATTCAATTTCAAACATTCAATAAATTGATTTAATAAAATTTCTTTGTCAAATTGGATTTTCTTTATAACTGCCATGGAAGAAGCCATAGGAAGTTCATCGAAATTAAGTTGATTAACATTAAGCCCAATACCAATTATTGAAGTGATTTCAACATTATTCTTGATAGTATTTTCAATTAATATTCCAGCAATTTTTTTATTATCTGACAATATGTCGTTTGGCCATTTTATTGATAAATCAGGAATATTATATTTTTCTAATGTATTTATTAATGACAAAGCAACAGCAACGTTTAGATCAAAAATTTCAGTAATATTATTTAAAACTTTATTTACTAAAACGCTAAAAATAAGGTTTTTACCAGTTTCAGAATTCCACTTTGCTCCCATTTGACCTTTGCCGTTGGTTTGATTTTCGGCTGAAACAACGGTAAAATTTTCATACAAATGTTTACCTGACATAGCCTTTAGAAAATCGTTCGTAGAATCTATGGCATCGAGTTTGATTAATTTCATATTAATAAAATATGTTACAGAATTTAAACTTGAGTTAAGGTTCAAAATTAAGCACAAAAAATGGTAACTTTGCAAAAAAATATAAAATTTTAAATGACTAAAAATAATAATAGTAATGATGTTTTACTAGCAAACATTATTAAAGGTATTGAAGAAGTAAAAGGGAATGATATAGACATTTTAGATTTGAGAGAAATTGATAATTCGGCATGTGATTATTTTGTTATTTGTAATGGAAATTCAAATACTCAAGTAAGTGCAATAGTCAATTCTGTTCAAAAAATGGTTTCAAAAGAAATAAAAGACAAGCCCTGGCATGTTGAAGGTATGGAAAATGCAGAATGGGTTTTGATGGATTATGTAAATATTGTAGTTCATGTATTTCAAAAAAATATTAGAGAATATTACAACCTCGAAAGCCTTTGGGGTGATGCAAAAATTACAACTATTATTAATAAATACTAACGATAAATATATTAAATGGCTACAGAAAACAATCAAAATCCTAAGAAAATTAAAATCAATCCTTGGTTAATTTATGGAGCAGTCGCATTAATTTTTTTATTTATAAGCTTTGTAACTGGGGGTTCTAGTTTTGACGAACCACTAAAAACATCTTCATCAAAATTCAATGAATACCTTGAAAAAGGACAAGTTGAAAAAGTAATTGTTTATAATAAATCAGGAGCTGATGTTTTTCTTAATGCTGAGGCATTAAAGGAATCAATTCATAAAGTTGTATCAAAAGATTTATTGAACAGACCTAATAAAGGTCCTCATTATACTTTCGATATAGGAAATGATGAAATATTTCAAAATAAGTTGGAAGCTGCTGTAAAAGCAGGACAATTGAAAGAATATAGCTTTTTGCCTAAAAGTAATTGGAGTGAACTATTACAAATGATACTTCCGTTTGTCCTCATATTAGGACTTTGGATTTTCATTATGAGAAGAATGAATGGTGGCGCTGGAGGTGGCGGAGGTGGTCAAATTTTTAATATTGGTAAATCAAAAGCCAAACTATTTGATGAAAAAACAGATATTAAAACTACTTTTAAAGACGTTGCAGGACTTGAAGGGGCAAAAGAAGAGATACAAGAAATTGTAGAATTCTTGAAAAATCCTGAAAAATATACAAATCTTGGTGGAAAAATTCCAAAAGGAGCTTTATTAGTTGGTCCTCCTGGAACAGGAAAAACATTATTGGCGAAAGCCGTAGCTGGAGAAGCACAAGTACCATTTTTCTCTTTATCTGGTTCAGATTTTGTCGAAATGTTTGTTGGTGTTGGAGCATCAAGAGTTAGAGATTTATTTAAACAAGCCAAAGAAAAAGCACCTGCAATTATCTTTATTGATGAGATTGACGCTGTTGGAAGAGCACGTGGAAAAAGCAACATGTCTGGAGGAAATGACGAACGCGAAAACACATTGAATCAATTGCTTACAGAAATGGATGGTTTTGGGACAAATTCAAATGTAATTGTATTAGCCGCAACCAATAGAGCTGATGTATTAGATAAAGCATTAATGCGCGCAGGGCGTTTTGACAGACAAATCTTTGTTGACTTACCAGATGTTCGCGAAAGAAAGGAAATTTTTGATGTTCACCTTGCACCTTTGAAAAAAGTAGAAGGTTTAGATACCGACTTTTTAGCAAAACAAACACCCGGATTTTCAGGAGCTGATATTGCAAATGTTTGTAATGAAGCTGCTTTAATTGCAGCAAGACATAACAAAACTGCAGTTGACAAACAAGATTTCCTAGATGCCGTCGACAGAATTGTTGGTGGATTAGAAAAGAAAAATAAAATTGTAACTCCTGAAGAAAAAAGAGCAATTGCTGTTCACGAAGCAGGACACGCAACGGTAAGTTGGATGCTAGAACACGCTGCACCATTAATAAAAGTTACAATTGTTCCTCGTGGACAAAGCTTAGGAGCAGCCTGGTATTTACCCGAAGAACGATTGATAGTTCGTCCAGATCAAATGCTTGATGAAATGTGTGCAACAATGGGAGGAAGAGCTGCGGAAAAAGTAGTTTTTAATAAAATTTCTACAGGTGCTCTTAGTGATTTAGAAAAAGTTACTAAACAAGCCAGAGCGATGGTAACCGTTTATGGATTGAATGAAAAAATTGGTAATATTACCTATTACGATTCATCCGGACAAAGTGAGTATAACTTTTCAAAACCATATTCTGAAGATACCGGAATGATTATAGACAAAGAAATTTCATTGTTAATTGAAGGACAATATCAAAGAGCAATTCAAATTCTAAATAAAAATAAAGACAAATTGAATTTATTAGCAGATATACTAATTGAAAAAGAAGTTATTTTCAAAGATGATTTAGAAACAATATTTGGAAAAAGAACCTTTGACAAAAATTTAAAAGAAGAAACTTTACTTTAAAATATACTTTTTTTTATACTTTTTTTAAAAAAATCTTAACTCAAAAATGCTTTTGAATTAAGATTTTTTTATCTTTGGATGTTTTGTATTAACTAACTAAATATTTTAATCAACAGTATGAGTCTTTTTAGAAAATTTTTTGGTTCTGGTGAGGAATCATCAGAAGATGAAAGTCACAGTGAATTCAATCGTTCGGCATCAGATTTATCATTACCAGTTGATGAAAGATTCACATTTAACTTCAAAAAAAATGGAGGTAAATTTTTATATTGTGAAAACGTTAGTGAAGTTAAAGAACACTTTGAAAACATTTTAGAAGAAAACGATTGGTTCGAATCTGAAGTTTTATGCTTTGACCCTAGCCTTTATAGTATGTTAGATGATAACAAACTGACTTACGACAAACCATCAAATCCTAAATTTCTATTAGCTAATTGTGAAAATTTAATTGCTGAAGAAGGTTCTATTCTATTTTCTTCAAATCAAATTAAGCAAAATAAACCAAACGAATTACCTACAAACATTATAATTCTAGCAACAACAAGTCAAATTGTTGAAAGTACAAGCGACGGACTTAGAATGATTAAGAAGAAATACAAAAAAGACTATCCTACAAATATTACCACTATTAAATATTTCGAAAAAGTAAAAGAAGAGGATTTCCTGCACTATGGAAGTTCTGCAAAAAATCTTTATTTATTGCTTTTAGAGGATTTATAAGATGCGTGAAACTCTAATAAGATTAGTATCTGGTATTATATATGTTGTTATATTAATAGTTGCATCATCGTATTCTTTAAAAAGTTTTCTAATTTTATTTGGGATTTTTTTACTGATTTCAGTTTATGAATTTTGCTCACTTTTAAATCTAAATAAAATTTTACCAATCATAATTGCAGCAACAAGTTACTCTTTGTTTTCCTATTTTTATGTAAGTAAAATCAATGAAATTATAATATTAGTAGCTACTATTTTTGTTTCTATTAAATGTATTTTATTCTTATTTAACGACAAAAAACAAAATTCAAATACCTATCTAAAATATTTATATTTAATAGGATATATTATTCTTCCATTTATATTAATAACTAAAATTCCATTAGGAGTTAGAGGTTTTAATCCAAAAATTATCATTGGTATTTTTATCTTAATTTGGACAAATGATACCTTTGCATATATTGTTGGAAAATCTATCGGAAAACATAAATTATTTGAAAAAATTTCTCCCAAAAAAACTATAGAAGGCTTTATTGGAGGGATTTTATTTTCAGTTATTGCAGGCTATATTATTTCAAAATACTATACGGAAAGCACTACTTTTATTTGGTTAGTAATTGCCATTATAGTGGGAATATTTGGAACTATTGGAGATTTAGTTGAGTCAAAATTTAAAAGAATTGCTGGCGTAAAAGATAGCGGAAAAATAATGCCAGGACATGGTGGGATTCTAGATAGACTAGATAGTGTTATATTTGTAGCACCATTTGTATTTTTATTTTATAAAATTTTGAATTATGTTTCATAAAGAAGGCGGAAAGATTATCTTAATTGCAACAACAGTAACTGTTGCATTTTTATTATTAGCAGACACATTTATTGCTACACTTTGGCTCCAAAAGGCAGTCGAAATAATTGTATTATTATTTCTATTATTGATTTTACAATTTTTTAGAAATCCAGTACGAACGGTCGAAATTAATGACAATCACATTATTGCACCGGTTGATGGAAAGGTTGTTGTAATAGAAGAAGTATTCGAAGGCGAATATTTTAAAGATAAAAGACTTCAAGTTTCTATTTTTATGTCCCCAATAAATGTGCACGTAACTCGATATGCTTTAAATGGAAAAGTAAAATTCAGTAAATACCATCCTGGTAAATTTCTAGTTGCTTGGCATCCAAAAGCTAGCGAAGAAAATGAAAGAACTTCTGTTATTGTTGAAAATATCGTATTTGGAGAAGTATTATACCGACAAATAGCAGGAGCGTTGGCAAGAAGAATTGTGAATTATGCTGAAGAAGGAATGCAAGTAATTCAAGGAACTGACGCAGGCTTTATTAAATTTGGTTCAAGAGTAGATTTATTCTTACCTATAGGTACACAAATAAACGTAAAACTGAATGAAAAAGCAATTGGAGGTAAAACGATAATTGCGATTAAATAGTAATGAAAATAAAAGATTTAGATACTAGATTTGCAGAAGCAGTAGAAATCGCAACAAATATGGCACAAGAATCATTGCCACAAGATGTGCAATTAAGATTGTATGCCTATTATAAACAAGCAACTTTTGGTAATTTAAATAGCAATCAAAATTCAAATTTTGATTTGAGGAATGCATTTAAAACAAATGCCTGGATGCAAATCAGTCATTTGTCTATGGATGATGCTAAGAAACTTTATATCAAAAATATACTTTCATTACAAAAAAATAACTCATTATGAAAAAGGCAAATTTGTATTTATTGTGTTTTTCTATATTTTTAGTAGTAGTATCGTGTAACAATAAAAAACTTACTGAAGTTGTTGAAGTACCACTTCCTTCAGCTGTAGAAAAATTAACAATTGGTTCACCAGACGATATTAAAGCAGATGAAGGTCCATTTGAACTTGTTAAATTAACCTATTCGTTTGATGCCGTTTCACCAGAAATTGAAGCTAGAACAATGGAAATCCACTATTCAAATCACTATTTATCCTATACAAATAGTCTAAATAAAGCATTAAAAGGAACTGAATATGAAGATTTAACCATTGAAGAAATATTGTCAAAGTCAGTAACTGATAGTTTAAATTTGAGAAATAATGCAGGTGGATATTTCAACCACAGTTTATTTTTTGAATGTATAGGACCGAAAGCTGGTGGACAACCAAAAGACACATTGGCAATTGCTATTAACAAAGTTTTCGGTTCGTATGAGGGTTTTAAAAGTCAATTTAAAAATGCTGCCAATAGACAATTCGGTTCAGGTTGGGCTTGGTTAATTGTTGACAAAACTGGAAAGCTACAAGTTACTACAACATCTAATCAAGACAATCCCTTAATGCCAAAAGCAAATGTTTCTGGAACTCCAATATTAGCATTAGATGTATGGGAACATGCATATTATTTAGAGTATCAAAATAAAAGGAAAAATTATATCGATGCTTTTTTCAATATTATTAATTGGAAAGTAGTTCAAGAAAAATACGAAGAAGCTATAAAAAAAGAATAGCTGTTTTTAAAATTTATGTAGTTAATATCTAATTGAATCAGCCAAAAATGAAAAAAATATTCATCATTCTTCTTGTATTTTCAATTACTTTCTCAAGTTGTGAAAAAGACGATATTTGTGAAGAAACAAAAGATACAACACCAAAACTAATACTAGAATTCTACGATGTTTTAAATCCTACAGTTTTAAAAAACGTAACCAATTTAGCAATTAAAGAGGTTGGTAGTACAACCATTTTACCATTTACTGAAAAGAGCAAAATCCAATTGCCATTAAAAACAAATGAAGATATAACTAAATATAGTTTGATACTAAATAGCACAAATATTTCTATTAACAATGAAGATTTTTTGCAATTCAATTATACACGACAAAATATCTTTGTATCAAGAGCATGTGGATTTAAAACTACTTTTTATTTAAATTCGACGTTGCCATTTATTAAAACTGATCCTTCAATCCCGGATGGATATTGGATTCAAAATATAACTGTTGAAACCTCAAACATAACAACTGAAAATGAAACACACATCAAAATTTACTTTTAGTATTATACTAATTTTGCTGTCATTTTTAGTAAATGCACAACAGAAAAAAACAGATAGTATTCCTCCTAAAATTGAAAGATTCGGAATTAGAGTTGGTGCTGATTTATTCAAATTAACCCGTTCTTTTTACGATAAAAATTACAAGGGAATAGAATTTGTTGGGGATTACCGACTTACGAAAAATTACTATTTAGCAGCCGAATTAGGAAATGAGAACAAAACAACTGAAGATGATAGAATAAATTCAACAGCAAAAGGAACCTATATTAAAGTTGGTTTTGATTATAATTCCTATGAAAATTGGTTGGATATGAGAAATATGGTATTTATCGGATTACGTTATGGAGCCAGTACGTTCAGTCAACAACTTAATACCTATAAATTATACAATACTTCAACTTATTTTCCTGAAGCGGCTACAATTATATCTGGGCAAAAATTTAACGGATTATCAGCTCAATGGTTTGAGGTTGTAGTTGGAATGAAAGCAGAAGTTTTAAAAAATATTTACGTTAGTTTTAGCGTTAGAATGAATCGAACGCTTTCTAATACGAAACCTGAAAATTTTGATAATTTATATATTCCAGGTTTCAACCGAACGTATAATGGTGATTTTGGTGTAGGTTTTAACTATACTGTTTCTTACTTTTTACCGCTATATAAAACGAAATTCTCACCAAAAAAGTAGTAAAAAAGAAATAAAATAGTTATTTTATTTCTTTTATTCCTTTCATAAATACCCATTTCATAAATAACTTTTCCCCATCGTTAGTTTTAACAGCTTGGAATTTAGGAGCCAACAGTGTTCCTAAAGCAAATGCTGTAAACGGAATCCAAAGACCATAAAGATTGGTGTAATTTTCAATTAAAAAACGACACAAAATAAATAAAATTGCAAAAAATAACAATTGGAAAACGAAAGCCTTGACTTGTAATTTTGTCATAATTTTAAATTTATATATTATTCAGTGGAATTTTCTACCACTTGAAACTTCGTTCTTTTGCTACCTTCATACATTTCATATTTTACCAAACGAGCTTCAATACTTGCATTAAAAAGTTTGATTTTTCGTGATGGTTTTAATCCAACATATTTCAAAGCTTCTAAATTTCCTGTGATGAACCACGCGTTTGTCCCAGGATAATTTTTCTTTAAAGTATCTCCAATATTTTTGTAGAATTCTTCCATGTGAATATCCAAACGCTCATCATAAGGTGGATTGAAAACGATGTGTAATTTTCCCTCTGATGTTTTTTCTGTATCAAAAAAATTGCGTTCTTCTATTGAAATATATTCGTCTAAATTCGCATTTTTTATATTGTCCTTTGCTTTATTTACTGCACTTGGCGCTTTGTCAAACCCTTTTATTGTATGATGAAATTCACGAACTCTTTTCATTAATGAATCCAAAATTGAATCAAATAAATCATTATCCCAATCGTTCCATTTCTCAAAAGCAAACTCTTTTCTATTTATATTTGCCGGAATATTACATGCAATCATTGCCGCTTCAGCCAAAAAAGTTCCTGAACCACTCATTGGATCTAAGAAATCTGTTTGACCGTCCCAACCAGAAAGTAATAAAATACCCGCAGCTAAAACCTCATTAATAGGAGCAATATTTGTAGCAGTTCTGTAACCACGTTGGTGCAATGAATTTCCTGAAGTATCGATTGCAACAGATACTTGGTCTTTATCAATATGAATATTAATTCTTAAATCAGGGTGAATTTTGTCAATGCTTGGTCGTTGTCCTGTTCTATCTCTAAATTGGTCAACTATGGCATCTTTACATTTTTGTGAAACAAACTCCGAATGATTAAAATTGTCAGAATGAACTGTCGCATCAATAACAAAAGTTTGATTTGCACTAATAAATTTTGACCAATTAACACCTTGAACGCCTTTATATAAATTTTGCTCGTTAGTAGCTTTGAAAAAATAAATTGGTTTTAATATCTTTAAAGCAGTTCTCAAAGAAAGGTTTGCTTTGTACATAAAACCTTTGTCACCTTTAAAACTTACCATTCTCACACCTTGTTCAACATCTTGCGCACCAAGCATTTTCAACTCATTCGCTAAGATTTCTTCAAAACCAAAAAAAGTTTTGGCAATCATTTTAAAATTATTTTCCATTGTAAAATTAAGTATTCATAGCAAAAATAGACTAAATTTGCATGACTTTAATTAATTGAAATAAATAATGCCTGATACTAATAAACAAAACACCAAAAATTCACCATTAAAAATGAGTAATTGGTTTGCCTCTTGGTTCGATTCTCCATATTATCACATCCTTTACAAAGAACGTAATGAAGAAGAAGCAGAAATGTTTATAGACACCATCGTTCATTATTTAAACCTTCCTGAAGACGCTAAAATTTTAGATTTAGCATGCGGTAGAGGACGTCATTCAATATATTTAAACCAATTAGGATTTGATGTTACAGGTGCTGATTTATCATCAAATAGTATTACTTTTGCAAAAAAATTAGAGAATGAAAACTTGCATTTTATAGAACACGATATGCGAAAACCATTCGAACAAAAATTCGATGCCATATTAAATTTATTTACAAGTTTTGGTTATTTTGAAAATGACGAAGATAATTTAATAACTTTAAAAGCCATAAAAGAAAGTATTTCAGATTATGGATTTGCCGTAATTGACTTCATGAACGTGCCGAATGTCTTGGCTAATTTAGTTCCAAACGAAGTTAAAACAGTAGAAAATATTGATTTTCACATTAAACGATATTTAAAAGATAATCACATTTGTAAAGAAATAGATTTTGAAGATAAAGGTGAAAAATATCATTTTACCGAAAAAGTTAAAGCCTTAACTTTACAAGATTTTGAAACTATCATGAAACAAGCTGATATTTATTTATTAGATGTTTTTGGTAATTATCGTTTGAAAAAATTTCATAAATTAGAAAGTGAAAGATTAATAATGATTTTTAAATAATGAACAATTATTTACTCTTACTACTTCCCCTACTATCTGTTTTAATTGGATACGTATTTGCATTATTCCTAAAGCCCGAAGCTAAGAAAAACTTAAAATTAATATTGGCATTTAGCGGTTCATTCCTGCTTTCATTAACAGTTATGCATTTATTACCATCACTATATGAAGTACGTAACTCATCCGTTGGACTATACATTATGCTGGGAATTTTATTTCAAATTATTTTAGAATTTTTCTCAAAAGGCGCCGAACACGGTCACGTTCACGGACACGAAAAACTGTTCAAAATGCCTTGGCTTTTATTTATAAGTTTGTGCATTCACGCACTTATAGAAGGTTTTCCAGTAAGTCACCAACATAAATTGGCATTAGGAATTGCCGTTCATCATTTTCCAATTGCAATCATTTTGACTACCTATTTTGTAAATGCACAATTGAATAAAAAAGCGATATTTTTATTTATGGTTTCCTTCGCAATTATGACACCTTTAGGGACATTACTCTCGAATATTATTCCCCTTTTAAACAATTATTATACCGAAATTACGGCAGTTGTCATTGGAATTTTATTTCATATTTCCTCAACCATAATTTTTGAAAGCAGCGAAGCACACAAATTCAATATTACCAAAATTTCAATGATTATTTTAGGAATGACAATGGCTTATTTTATTTAATTTGGTCGGGGAGCTGTTGTACTTCATTGCGAGGTTCGGCTTTACTTCTCAAGTCTACGTCAAGTTCTGCTATACTGCACTTGACTTTGGGGTTTACACTGAAATCACTCACGCAAAAAAAACTACAATTTCACAAAATTACAATAGTCCTTTCAATAAAAACTTTGTAACTTTGAACTTGAATCTTTGAACCTAAAAAATGACATTCATAAAAACCACCGAACAATCCTCAAAATACGAACATTTAGAAAAAATGTCGGTTCAGGAATTGTTATTTAATATTAATCAAGAAGATAAAACCGTGCCTTTTGCGGTGGAAAAAGCATTGCCTCAAATTTCACTTTTGGTCGCTCAAATTGTGGTTAAAATACAATTGGGAGGACGCCTTTTTTATATTGGAGCAGGAACTTCTGGTCGTTTAGGAATTGTTGATGCTTCAGAATGTCCGCCAACTTTCGGAGTTTCTTTTGATTTAGTAAATGGAATCATTGCGGGTGGTGACAAAGCCATTCGCAAAGCGGTAGAAAATGCCGAAGACAATCCAACACAAGCGTGGATTGATTTGCAAGAACATACTATTTCTGAAAATGACGTTGTCATTGGAATTGCGGCTTCAGGAACTACACCTTACGTTATTGGGGGTTTGAAAGCGTGCAATGAAAATAATATTATTACGGGTTCTATTTCTTGTAATGCAGAAAGTCCACTTTCGAGAACAGCGAAATTCCCAATAGATGTAGTAGTTGGTCCCGAATTTGTAACCGGAAGCTCCCGAATGAAAGCAGGAACGGCACAGAAATTAGTACTGAATATGATATCAACAGCAACGATGATTCAATTAGGAAAAGTCAAGGGAAATAAAATGGTTGATATGCAATTGAGCAACAGTAAACTAGTGGATCGTGGTGTGAAAATGATTATAGACGAAATTCCTGTAACTTACGAAATTGGTGCAGAATTATTAGCAAAATACGGAAGCGTTAGAAAAGCAGTCTATCATTTTTTAACAGAAAATAAATAAAATGAATACGGATAAAGAACTTTTGAACAAAGGAATAAAATTTATTACAATTGCATTACCTTGTTTATTTATAGGTCCAGCAGTTATTCATTTTGGTTTTATAAATAAATTACAACCCTTATTTTATTTGATATTAGGAATCGGAATTGCGATTTGTATTACAGCAATGGTAATGCTTTTTTTAGGTCTAAATACAATAATGAAAAGCATTTTCGGAAAATAATGGAAAATTTAATTAACGTTCATAAGACTTTTGAAAAGATCAATTTCATAAATAAAAGAGTCAACAACCGAGAGTTTGAGGGTTGTATTTTCAAGAATTGTGATTTCTCAAATAGTGATTTTTCAAATAATACATTCATAGATTGTGAGTTTTTTGATTGCAATCTTTCAATGACCAATTTGAGAGGAACGGGATTGAAAACTGTAGATTTTATAAACTGTAAATTGCTGGGGATTTTATTCAATGAATGTGATGACTTTTTATTTAATGTCAGTTTTGAAGAATGCGTTTTAGATTATGCCTCTTTTGCCAATAAAAAAATGTTGAAAACAAAATTTATGAATTCGTCTTTGAAAGAAGTGACTTTTATTGGCGCTAATTTATCGAATTCTGTTTTTGTGAATAGCAATCTAGAAGGTGCTATTTTTAATGATACGCAATTGACAGCTGCTGATTTTATATTGGCACAAAATTTCAAAATTGACCCAGAATTTAATCCAATGCGGAAAGCAAAATTTTCATCGCAGGGAATCGTTGGTTTATTGGATAAATATGATATTAATATTGAGTAACTAGCCCTGAAGAAAGGGAAAATCTCGAGCTTTTTAGCGAGGATTTGGAATGACAGCAGGAAAAAACTCCAAAAAAAAAATGAAAATAAAAAAAATAATAATCTTCTTTCCACTACTAATTTTATCTTCGTGTTATGAGGTGGAGCGGAAATGCAATGATTTTAAAACGGGGAGATTTCAGTTTGATATTTTGGTGAATGGGGTTGAGAAAACAACGATTTTTGAACGATCTGAAACATTGCAAATTGAAACCTATGAGGGCAAAACTGATTCAGCAACTGTGCGTTGGGTGAATGATTGCGAGTTTGTTTTGCAGAAATTACACCCAAAAAATATTCAAGAAAAGAAGGCAATTAGTATGCGAATAGTGTCAACTACGAAAAATTCTTATACCTTTGAATTTGGAATAATTGGGAGTGATGAAAAGCAAAAAGGAATTGCTAAAAAACTTTAATTATCAAAATTTTAATTTATAAATCATTCTTTACAAATAAATAAATGGAAGTTTTTTTTAACCCAAGTGCCTGGTTTGCCTTATTAACTTTGACTTTTTTAGAAATTGTTTTAGGAATTGATAATATTATTTTTATTTCAATTGCTACAGGAGAATTACCTTCGGAAAAACGAAAAAGAGCTACAAAAATCGGATTGTTTTTGGCAATGTTTATGCGAATTGCCCTTTTGATGGGGATTTCTGTATTGATTGCGATGAAAGAAGCCTGGTTTTTTCTTGATTATAGCTGGTTCTCAGCTCAAGTTTCAGGACAGAGTTTAATTTTGTTTTTTGGAGGATTGTTTTTAATATATAAAAGCACCAATGAAATTCGTAAAAAAGTAGAGGAAAAAGGTCAAGAAGAAAAAGAATTGGGAAAATCTGCAACAAAGTCATTTTCGAATGTGATTATCCAAATTATTATGATTGATATTGTGTTTTCATTCGATAGTATTTTGACTGCTGTTGGGATGACAAATGGTGTTGAAGGCGCAATTTATATAATGATTACGGCAGTTGTAATTTCTGTTTTGATTATGATGCAGTTTGCAGTTCCTGTTGGTATTTTTGTAAATAAACACCCTTCTATTCAAATATTAGGTTTAACGTTTTTAGTGTTAATTGGGTTTATGTTAATTACAGAATCCGCACATTTAGCCAATGCATCGTTTTTCGGGAACCACGTAGATTTGGTACCAAAAGGTTATTTGTATTTTGCGATTTCAGTCTCACTTTTAGTAGAGGTTTTAAATATGAAAATGAAGAAAAATAAAAAATAAAAAAAAGCCGCTTTAGAGTGTCTTTTTTTTTATGAAATAATAATTAATTTATTTTTTGAGTTTGTCTTTAAATAGTTTTCTTACTTTTTCAACTTTTGGAGTTATTACATAACTACAATACCCTTGTGACTGGTTTTGGTTATAATAATTTTGGTGATAATCTTCCGCTTCGTAAAATTTTGTTGCCACAGAAATTAAGGTTACTGTTGGTTTTCCAAAAGTATTTTCTTTATTTAATAACGCAATATAGTCCTCAGAAATATTTTTTTGAATTTCGTTATGATAGAAAATTTCACTTCTGTATTGAGTCCCCGTATCATTTCCTTGACGGTTTAGAGTAGTTGGATCGTGTGTGGCAAAAAATATTTCCAATAATTCCCCAAAAGAAATTTTAGTAGAATCAAATGTGATTTGGATTGCTTCGGCATGACCTGTATCGCCATTACAAACCTCTTTATAGGTTGGATTTATTGTTTTCCCACCAATATAACCAGAAACAACAGATTGCACACCATTTAATTCTAAGAAAACTGCTTCGGTACACCAAAAGCAACCTCCAGCAAATATTGCAACTTCAATTTTTTCTTGTATTTCCATTTTTATAGGTTGTTTAATTTGAGGCAGAATAACCTCTTTTTCTTTTGATTGACACGAAAACGGTAACATTGCCAAAAGGATTCCGATTTTCTTTTTCATAAAATATTATTTTACTGCAAATTTATCAAGTATTACTGTTGGTCTCTTTCAAATTAACTAAAGTTTATAATTTGTAAATAAACTTTCTTTTCTGTTCCTTTCAAAAATCATTAAAATCTTTGTTTCTTTGTGAAAACTGTTCAAAAATGATAGAAGCAAAAAATATTTACAAATATTACGACAAACTCCAAGTTTTGAAAGGTGTAGATTTACATATTCAAAAAGGAGAAATTGTATCAATTGTAGGAGCTTCGGGAGCAGGAAAAACTACTCTTTTGCAAATATTAGGAACATTAGACAACCCAAGCTTACCAATTTCAAAAGAGGAAGTCAATATAAGTAAAGCTCCAGAACTTATTATTAATGGTGAAGATGTTTTAACAATGAATGATAAATCCTTATCAAAATTCAGAAATTTAAATTTGGGTTTTATTTTTCAATTTCATCAATTATTACCGGAATTTACTGCTTTAGAAAACGTATGTATACCGGCTTTTATTGCAAACAAATCCAAACAGGAAACCAAAATTCACGCTAAAAAATTATTGGATTATTTAGGACTTTCACATCGTATATATCACAAACCAAATGAACTCTCTGGCGGAGAACAGCAACGCGTGGCAGTTGCAAGAGCCTTAATAAACCAACCAGCAATAATTTTTGCTGACGAACCTTCGGGGAATTTAGATACTGCAGCGGCAGAAAATTTGCATCAGCTATTTTTTAAATTACGGGATGAATTAGGACAAACATTTGTCATTGTAACGCACAACGAAGAATTGGCAAATATGGCCGATAGAAAGTTAGTAATGGTTGATGGGCAAATTAGTTCATATCTATATTAGCTTATTTTAAAAGCATGAAAAAGTCCGAATTAAAAACCTTCCTCGACGAAAAAGTTGAATTGTATAATAACTCCAATTTTATTGAAAGTGATCCCGTTCAAATTCCACATTTATATTCTCAAAAAGAAGATATAGAAATTGCTGGTTTTTTAAGCGCTACCATTGCTTGGGGAAACCGTAAAATGATTATCAAAAATTCTCATCGAATGATGGATTTGATGGGTAATGCTCCTTTTGATTTTGTGATGTCTCACACTGAAAATGATTTGGAACGTTTAGAAACCTTTGTACATAGAACTTTTAACAGTCAGGATTTTCGGTTTTTTATAAAAAGTTTACAAAATATTTATAGTAATCATAACGGTTTGGAAGCTGTTTTTTATGAAGGGCAATTTAAAAATTATGGATTGAATTCAATGCAAAATGGTATATCTGAATTCAAGAAATCCTTTTTTGAAATTGAACATCTTAATAGAACCGAAAAACATATTTCCGACCCATTGAGTAATTCCGCTGCAAAGAGAATTAACATGTTCCTTCGCTGGATGGTTCGTCAAGACAATAAGGGCGTGGATTTAGGAATTTGGAAATCGATATCTCCTGCTTCACTTTCATGCCCTTTGGATGTTCATTCTGGAAACGTAGCCCGTAAATTGGGGATGTTAAATCGAAAACAAAATGACGGAAAAGCAGTTACAGAATTGGATTTAATTCTAAGAGAATTTGATAATAACGACCCTGTAAAATATGACTTTGCATTATTTGGACTAGGTGTATTTGAAGGATTTTAAATACTTGAATTACCAAATTAAAACCATTTCAGTTTAAATAAAATAAATTTTAAAAAATATTTTTACTTTTGGATTTATAAAAACTTATTTTTGCCCTATGGCTAGAAAAATTACAAACAAAATCGTATTCGATCATATAAAAGTTATTGATGCTGGCGCAAAAGGCGTTTCAGTTGCTAAAGCACCAGACGGTAAAGTTATATTTATTCCAAATGTTGTTCCTGGAGATGTTGTGGATGTTCAAACTTTCAAAAAACGCAAAGCGTATTACGAGGGAAAAGCAGTTAAATTTCACGAATTTTCTGAACACAGAATACAACCAATATGTGAGCACTTTGGTATTTGTGGAGGTTGTAAATGGCAAAACATGAACTACAACCAACAGTTATATTACAAACAAAATGAAGTAAAAAACCACCTTCAACGAATTGGAAAAATAGAATTACCTAAATTTGAACCAATTTTAAGGTCTGAGAAACAGTTTTTTTATAGAAACAAAATGGAATTTGGCTTTTCTAACAGCCGTTGGTTAACTGAAGAAGAGATTGGAAGTACTCAAGATTTAGGAAATAGAAACGCACTTGGATTTCATATTCCAAAAATGTGGGATAAAATCTTAGACATCACGAAATGTCATCTTCAAGAAGACCCTTCCAATGCAATTCGGAATGAAGTTCGTGATTTTGCAAACCTAAATAATTTGTCATTCTTCAATCCAAGAAGTCACGAGGGATTATTAAGAACATTGATGTTACGAACAGCATCAACTGGTGAAGTAATGGTATTAATTCAATTTTTTGAAGAAGACAAGCGTAATCGTGAATTACTTTTAGACCATCTTTATGAGAAGTTTCCGCAAATTACTTCCTTACAATATGTAATTAATTCAAAAGCAAATGATACTTTATATGATACAAATATAAAATTATACAAAGGCCGTGATTATATTTTAGAAGAAATGGAAGGTTTGAAATTTAGTATTAATGCTAAATCATTCTACCAAACTAATTCTGACCAAGCATTTGAATTATACAAGATAACAAGAGATTTTGCAGGTTTAACAGGAAATGAAATTGTTTACGATTTATATACTGGAACTGGAACAATTGCACAATTTGTATCTAAAAATGCAAAAAAAGTAATTGGAGTAGAAAGTGTTCCTGAAGCTATTGTTGATGCTAAAGCTAATGCCGAAAGAAATAACATCACTAATTGTGAGTTTTACGTTGGCGATATGAAAGTTGTTTTTAATGAGGCTTTCATTGCAAAACACGGAAAACCAGACGTTATTATTACCGATCCACCAAGAGACGGAATGCACAAAGATGTAATTGAACAAATCATGAAAATCGAACCTAAAAAGGTAGTTTACGTAAGTTGTAATTCCGCAACACAAGCACGTGATTTAGCCCTGATGGATAAAAAATATAAAGTTACTCGAGTACGTCCTGTTGATATGTTTCCTCAAACACATCACGTTGAAAACGTTGTGCTTTTAGAAAGAAGATAATATTTTTTAAATTCTCTATTAATAAATTAATAGAGAATTTTTAATCTTTTATCACAATTATTGTGGCCTTAAATCCAGATGAAAGGTTCCATTGATTTGCAGAAATTTGCTTTCCTTTATCGTCATAAACTTGAAATTCTGCTGTGTTTGGACCAGAAGTTCCTTGATTCAGTGCTTCAATATCAATTTTATTAAAACCTGTTTTTAAAGTCATTTCAAATTCTTGAAAGTTATAATCTAGTAAAACATTTTCTTGTATAATTAAGTCGTTAATATAAATTCGAACTCGGTCTCCATCTACAAATTGGTTGTCTCTACAAAGTATTTTTAAGAATATAGCTTTTGTTTTAAAATCACCTAAATTTTGATTTTTTCTAAAAGCCTGAGAAACCTCCGCATCACCCACTCTATTTAATTTATCTTGATATACAAGTCCAGGTTTAATAAAATCATTTTTCAGTGACAGATCTATAGGTTTCGAACCTCCTATTTTTTTAAAAATAATTTCTGGTTCTTTTTTCAACGGAACATCATTGAAATTTGGTTTTATTGAAGGAAATACATTGAATTTTGAGGGTGTACTTTTAGTTTTAGAAACTGGATTTTTCCTAATCGGAGAAATCTCAAAAGAATTATTTCCGTTATCAAACTGCGAATATCCTGTGGCAACAAGTAAAAGTGTACTAATTAATGATAAAATAAATTTCATAAACTTAAAAAGGTGTCAAATCTTAATTTTTTTATAAATATAAATAAAAAAACTTCGCTAATTAATACATTAACGAAGTTTTAAGCAATTTAGACGCTTTATTATAGTCGACCAAATATTACTTTGAATTATAAACCGAAATAGCATCTTTCAATATTTCTACGGAACGAATCAAATCCGATTTTTTCAAAACATAAGCAATTCGAACCTCATTTAAGCCAACTCCAGGTGTAGAATAAAATCCTGCCGCAGGAGCAACCATAACCGTTTCTTTGTTCAAATCATACGATTCCAACATCCATTGTGCGAAGGTGTCTGCATTGTCAATTGGTAATTGCGCAATACAATAAAACGCTCCTTTCGGTTTGCTGACCTTTACGCCTTCAATTTTATTTAATTCTTCAACCAACGTATCTCTTCGGTCTCTATATTCTGTAATTACCTCGTCAAAATAACTTTGTGGTGTGTCTAAAGCTGCTTCGCTTGCAATTTGTGCAAATGTTGGCGGACTTAATCTAGCTTGTGCAAATTTCATCGCAGTTGCCATCAATTCTTTATTTTTTGATACAATACAACCAATTCTTGCGCCACACATACTGTATCTTTTGGAAACAGAATCAATCATAATCGCATTTTCTTCTAATCCAGGAATATTCATCACTGAATAATGAACATCACCATCATACGTAAATTCACGATACACTTCATCAGCAATCAAAAACAAATCATGCTTTTTTACCAATTCGGCAAGTTGCATTATTTCCTCTTTTGAATACAAATAACCAGTTGGATTTCCGGGATTACAAATCAAAATCGCTTTTGTTCTTGGGGTAATTAATTTCTCAAAATCTGCAATTGGAGGCAATGCAAATCCTGCTTCAATAGTAGAAATAACAGGCACCACTTTCACGCCAGATGCAGTAGAAAAACCATTATAATTAGCATAAAAAGGCTCAGGAATTATTATCTCATCACCATAATCCATTGTGCTTCCCATTGCAAAAAGTAATGCTTCAGAACCACCGGTAGTAATAATAATATCGGCTACATCTATTGGTAAACCTGTTCTTTTATAATACTCGGATAACTTTGTTCTATAACTTTCAAATCCTGCAGAATGACTGTATTCTAAAACCTTAATATCAAGATTTTTAATAGAATTCATTGCTACTTCGGGAGTTTTAATATCGGGCTGACCAATATTCAAATGATATACTTTATTTCCTTTTTTCTTAGCAATATCAGCATAAGGAACCAATTTACGAATTGGCGATTCTGGCATCTTTTTTCCTTTATTTGAAACTTTTGGCATAATTTGTAGTTTTGAAATGCAAATTTGCAATATTTATTTTGAAAAAAACGAGAATTTAGCAATCTTTATTCCATAAAAAAGCGCCCCATTTGAAGCGCTTAAATATTTATTTAAATTTTACTGACTCGGCAATGCTTTTTTCTTTTCTAATATGTTAATCTCTTGCTTTATAATAACTTCCCCTTTAATTTTCAGAGCAATTTTACCTCCTTCAACATTAACAGCATTAGATTCAACTGTAATTGTTTTACGAATTGGACCCGGATTCATATTATACTTAACATCTATTTTACCTGTCATTCCTGGCATAATTGGCTCAGTCGGTTTTGTAGGTACCGTACATCCACAAGTCGATTGCACATTTGTAATAATCAACGGCGCATCACCCGTATTTTTAAACTCAAAAGTTCTAAGTCCGTTGTCAGTTTCCTTTGTAACCGTTCCGTAATCAATAGTATTGTCCTTACTCAGAAATTCAATCTTGGCTCCGCTTTGAGCAAAACCAAACATATTCATGGCAAAAAAGGCTGATAATAAGAGTAATTTTTTCATCGAGGTATAATTTAATTAGTTCATGTAAATCTACTTTATTTTAATTAATTGCACAAATTTATATTTCCCTTTTTAAACTGTACATAATTATTTACTTTTGTAGTAATTACAAAAAACGTACCAATTCATAATCTCTTTTTCTAGGAGCGAAATTTTTGGCATTTTCAGTAATTCATTTTCCTGCTGTCCGCTTCAATCCTCGCTAAAAAGCGAGGGATTTCCAATGCCATCAGGGCTATGTTTTTTTCATTTGAATACTTAGAAATGTTTAAAAAGCACAACAATTATAAATAACGAATAAAAAATAAAATGACAATTCCATCGCAATTTGACGCTAAAAATATAGAAGATAAATGGTACGAATACTGGATGAAAAACAACTATTTTCATTCCACCCCCGACCATAGAACTCCTTATACCATTGTCATTCCACCTCCTAACGTTACAGGTGTACTCCACATGGGGCACATGCTAAACAACACCATTCAAGACGTATTAATTCGTCGTGCTCGACTAAAAGGATTCAATGCATGTTGGGTTCCAGGAACCGATCACGCATCTATAGCAACAGAAGCAAAAGTAGTAGCAAAACTAAAAGCCGAAGGAATCAACAAAGACGATTTAACACGCCAAGAATTCCTTGCTCATGCTTGGGAATGGACCGATAAATACGGCGGTGTAATTTTAGAACAACTAAAAAAATTAGGAGCTTCTTGCGATTGGGATCGAACAAAATTCACAATGGATCCTGATATGTCAGCATCTGTGACACGTTCGTTCGTTGATTTGCACAAAAAAGGATTGATTTATCGAGGTTTCAGAATGGTGAATTGGGATCCCGAAGCCAAAACGACACTTTCTGACGAAGAAGTGATTTTTGAAGAACAACAAGGAAAATTATATTATATAAAATACCTAATCGAAGGAACTTCGGACTTTATTACGGTAGCAACAACGCGCCCAGAAACAATCTTTGGAGACACAGCAATTTGCATCAACCCAAATGATGAACGCTTTTCACATTTAAAAGGTAAAAAAGCAATTGTGCCAATATGCGGTAGAATAATTCCTATTATTGAAGACAATTATGTAGATATCGAATTTGGAACTGGTTGCCTAAAAGTAACTCCAGCTCACGATATGAACGATAAAACTCTTGGAGAAAATCATAATTTAGAAATTATCGACATCCTCAATGAAGATGCATCCCTAAATAGTTTTGGAATGCATTATCAAGGAAAAGATCGTTTTGCAGTTCGTGAAGCAATTACAGAAGAATTAAAATCAAATGGCAGTTTGGTGAAAACTGAAACCCACTTAAACAAAGTGGGAACTTCAGAAAGAACCAAAGCCATAATCGAACCTCGCTTGTCTGACCAATGGTTTCTAAAAATGGAAGATTTAGTAAAACCAGCCATCCAATCTGTATTGGTTGATGGAGAAATAAAATTGCATCCAGCGCGTTTTAATAATACCTATGCGCACTGGTTGAATAACATTCGAGATTGGAATATTTCTCGTCAGTTATGGTGGGGACAACAAATTCCTGCGTACTTTTTTGGTGACGGAAAAGAAGATTATGTGGTAGCGGAATCTATCGAAGACGCTTTGGTTTTAGCAAAACAAAGAACCAATAATCCTCAACTTACAACGAATGATTTAACTCAGGATAAAGATGCGTTAGACACTTGGTTTTCCTCATGGCTTTGGCCAATATCGGTTTTTGGTGGTGTTATGGATCCTGAAAATGAAGATTTCAAATATTATTATCCCACAAATGTCTTGGTTACAGGTCCAGATATTTTATTTTTCTGGGTTGCCCGAATGATAATTTCGGGTTATGAATACACTGGTAAAAAACCATTTACAAATGTATATCTGACAGGTTTAGTTCGCGACAAACAACGCCGAAAAATGTCTAAATCATTAGGAAACTCGCCAAATCCTTTGGACTTAATAGAAAAATTTGGTGCTGATGGAGTTCGTGTAGGTTTGCTTTTAAGTGCTTCTGCCGGAAACGATATTATGTTTGATGAAGAATTGTGCAACCAAGGAAAAGGATTTACCAACAAGATTTGGAATGCCTTTAAATTAATCCGAGGATGGGAAGTTAGCGCAACTATTCCTCAGCCAAAATCGTCTAAAGTTGCCATTGAATGGTATGAAGCTAAAATGCAACAAACACTTTTAGAAATTGAAGATAATTTCGAAAAATACAGAATTTCAGATGCCTTAATGGGAATCTACAAATTAGTTTGGGACGATTTCTGTTCTTGGTTTTTAGAAATAATCAAACCTGCTTATCAAGCGCCGATAGACAAAATTACTTTTGATAAAGCAATTGAAATGTTGGAAAATAACTTGAAATTATTGCATCCATTTATGCCATTTCTGACAGAAGAAATTTGGCATTACATCGCAGAAAGAACACCTGAAGAAGCTTTAATTGTTTCTACTTGGCCAGTTTTAAAACCATTTAACGAAAGTTTAATTGTCGATTTTGAAAATACAATGGAAGTAATTTCTGGCATTAGAACCATCAGAAAAGACAAAAATATTCCATTCAAAGATACTATCGAGTTAAAAATTGTTAATAATGATGCCGCTTCTACTTATTTTGATTCGGTAATAACCAAATTAGGAAACATAACCGCATTGGACTATTTAACTGAAAAAGTGGATGGCGCCTTATCATTCCGAGTGAAATCAAACGAATATTTTATTCCAATTACAGGGAATATCAATATAGAAGAAGAAATTGCAAAATTATCGGAAGAGCTTAAATACATTCAGGGATTTTTGAAATCGGTACAATCAAAATTGTCAAATGAAAAATTTGTTGCTGGTGCGCCCGAAAAAGTATTAGCAAACGAAAAACAAAAAGAAGCAGATACACTTGCGAAAATTGGAACAATCGAGCAAAGTTTAGCAAGTTTGAAATAATAGATTATAATCCTCTGAATTAACCTCAAAATAATTAATTTTATTTTGGGGTTTTTAATTTAAACACAAAACCCAATCCCATACTTTTCAGCATTCTTTTACCAAAGGGAAAGAAAAACTTAGATTGACCAAATAAATAGCCGAAACCCATCAATAAAAAGGGATAAATTGGCATAACTAGAAGTAATAAAACCAAATAATAGAAAAACCAATGAGTATTTTCATTATTGATTCCCAAAAATGAGATCAAATAACTTGAAATTCTTGCCGAAAAAGAACCATTAATAGCGAATATAATAAGAATCAATAGTAATTGAAAATTGTTCGTAATTCCCCAGCGTTCTTTAAGCTTTTTCATCATTTTTGAATCTTCATCAAAATTACAAAATTAATCACCAAATTACCTTTTTAGACAAACAAAAAAATGCACCTCAGCTAGAGATGCATTTCTGTATAAAATGAAATACTTTAAAGAGAAACTCTTTTTTAATTCTTCAATAAACTTATAATTTGTGAAGCCAGTTCAGTTCCAATTCTGTCTTGCGCCTCCAATGTAGCAGCTCCAATATGAGGTGTCAATGAAATTTTATGATTCATTAAGATCGTGATTTCTGGTGTTGGCTCATTTTCAAAGACATCTAAACCAGCAAATAACACCTTACCACTATCTAATGCTTTTACTAATGCAACTTCATCAATAACACCTCCACGGGCACAATTTATAATTCCAACACCTGGTTTCATAATTGCTAATTCTGCTTCACCAATGATGTATCCATCTTGAGCAGGAACGTGCAACGTGATAAAGTCAGCTTCTTTAAATAAAGATTCTAACGATTGGGAAACTAGTGTAGTTGAAATGGATTGACCATCAAAAAATACTACCGAAACATCCACTTTTTCAATATAACTATCCGCCGTAATAACTTTCATACCTAGCCCTAAAGCCATTTTTGCAGTAGCTTGACCAATACGACCAATTCCTACAATTCCCAAAGTTTTTCCTCGCAATTCAATTCCATTTGAATACGCTTTTTTTAAACCTTCAAAATTTGAATCTCCTTCCAAAGGCATATTTCTATTGGAATCGTGCAAAAATCGTACCCCAGAAAACAAATGTGCAAATACCAATTCCGCAACAGATTCTGATGATGAGGCAGGTGTATTAATTACACTAATTCCTTTGCTTTTTGCATAGTCAACATCAATATTATCCATTCCAACTCCACCTCTACCGATGATTTTCAATCCTGGACAAGCATCAATAATATCTTTTCTAACTTTCGTTGCACTACGAACTAAAACAACAGTCACGTTATTTTCGTTTACAAAATTGGCAACTTGTTCCTGTGCAACTTTTGTTGTAATTACTTCAAACCCCCCTTTTTCTAAAGCTAAAATTCCGCTTTTAGAAATCCCATCATTTGCTAATATTTTCATTATAATGTTTATTTGTTTATTCGGTTATTTGTTGAATCGAAATTCAGATTAACAACAGAATTATTATTTAATTTTTTTATAGTTACTAAAAGTATCATTTATTTATTCCTTCGGATTAAACGAATCATCAATTAACCGATTAACCTTTTCTTAAAAATTCATTCCCGATAATTTACTCTCAAAATCCTGCATAACATCGACTAAAATTTGAACGCTTTCTATCGGAAGTGCGTTGTACATCGAAGCTCTGTAGCCACCTACAGAACGGTGACCAGGTAATCCCGAAATTCCTGCTTCTTTACACAAAGTGTCAAAAATAGCTGCATGTGCTTCATTTTCTAATAAGAAAACTGCATTCATAATAGAACGATCTTCAATATTTGCAGCCCCTTTAAAATAGGGATTTCTGTCAATTTCTGAATATATTAATTCCGCTTTTGCATTGTTCAATTTTTCAATTTCGGCTACACCACCTAATTTTTTCAACCATTGCAATGTTAGCAAAGAGGCATAAACAGGGAAAACAGCAGGCGTATTGTACATACTCTCTGCTTTAATGTGTTTTTCATAATCCAACATACTTGGAATTATTCGTCCTGATTTCCCAAGAATTTCTTCTTTTATAATCACCAAAGTAGTTCCTGCAGGTCCCATATTTTTCTGAGCTCCAGCATAAATAATATCAAATTTAGAAAAGTCTAAAACTCTCGAAAAAATATCAGAACTCATATCGCAAACCACGGGAATTGAAACATTTGGAAATATTTTCATTTGAGTTCCAAAAATCGTATTATTGCTCGTGCAGTGAAAATAATTAGCATCTTCAGGAACAGTATATCCTTTTGGAATATGATTGTAATTTTGATTTTTAGATGAAGCTACAACTACAGTTTCACCAAATAAATTAGCTTCTTTTATCGCTGCCGCAGCCCAAGTTCCTGTATCAAGATACGCTGCTTTTCCATCAGTTTTCATTAAATTATAAGGAACCATTAGGAATTCTAAACTTGCTCCCCCGTGAAGAAACATCGCTTGGTATCCTTTTCCTTTCAAATCCAATAATTCCAAAGCCAGATCTCGTGCTTCATCCATTACAGCAACAAAATCTTTGCTTCTGTGTGAAATTTCCAAAAGTGACAAACCCGAATTATTGAAATTTAAAATCGCTGCCGCTGATTTTTCAAAAACTTCTTGAGGTAAAATACAAGGTCCTGCGCTGTAGTTGTGTTTTTTCATTATGGTTGTTGTGTTCAAAAAAATTAGATTGCAAATTTCGGAAATAGAAATCTAAAAACAATTAAGAATACACAAATAGTTTTATTGTTTTATTAACAAAATCGTTATAGTTGGGATCTTTTTTTTTGTAAATTAATAATCTATAAAGCGATTAAAAAATTGATGGTATCTACATTATCAGCATAATCCCACAAGTTTGGTTTTTGAGCTTGTCCAAATGCGACACTGTTCTCTATTAAATCATTTGAGACAATACATTGAATTTGTTCATTTTCAGCGTGTAAACGTATTTTTATATCTTCTAAATTTTCGTAAAATTCATAAAAAACACTCGAAATTGGCGAAGCATAACTGCTGTCTTCTTTGATAATTAGAAATTCATTATCCAATAAATTAAAATTACTCATTAGAAAAACCGCTTTATTGTAATCGTAATTATTGATGTATTTTTCATATTTAATTACGTCTTGATAGGGAAACATTCCTCCAAAAAATGCATCAAAATTATAGTCTTTCGGAACAAATATTTTAGAAACATTTCTGCATCCCAGACCAAAATAGCGAAACACATCTTCTCCTAAAGCTACCATTTGTTCTTTCGTTTCTTGTCCGTTTAAAACAGCAACTGAATTTCTTGATTTTCTAATAATGGAAGGTTTGTCTTTGAAATAAAATTCAAAATAACGTGCCGTATTATTACTTCCAGTTGCAACTACTGCATCAAAACCTTCTAATTTACCAGCTACAAAAGTGATGTAATTTTTAAATTTTGGTTCAATAGAAATTAAATATTCAGCTAAAAAAGGCAATAAATGTTGATCATTTGAAGATGTTTTAACCAACACTTTATGTCCCGAAACCAATACTGAAATAAAATCGTGAAAACCAACCAGTGGAATATTTCCAGCCAATATCAACCCTACCGATTTAGAATCTACATTTGTAAAATCATAAGCATCTAACCATTGATTTAAATTGTCAACAGTCAATGCTTCCGCCCAAGATTGAATGGCAAAATACACATTGTCATTTGTGTACCAGCCGTTGTGAGATTGAGATAATTTGATTAAATCAATAAAACGGTCAAAAAACAAATCATTATTTAAAACCGATTCTTTTTTTAGATTTCTAACCTCTGAAAATTGAGATAAAAAGGTCCCTAATGCAACGAAAATATTTTTTTTATGTTCTAAAGTCATATTGATTTGCTTATGAATAGTTTTGGGTGTAATTTTGTCCAAAAATAAGGATAAATATGTCGAATGTCAAAAGTCAAATGTCAAAAGATTCAAATCTCTTTTAACTTTAGAACTTTAAGACATCAAACTTTAAGACTAAAAAAATATGGCAATTATAATAACTGATGAATGTATCAATTGTGGCGCTTGTGAGCCAGAATGTCCAAATACTGCAATTTATGAAGGAGCAGACGATTGGAGATATAAAGATGGGACGAAAATTAGAGGAAAAGTAATATTAGCTGATGGAACTGAAGTAGATGCAGATGCAGCTCAAACCCCAATTTCTGATGATATTTACTATATTGTTCCTGGAAAATGTACAGAATGTAAAGGTTTTCACGACGAACCTCAATGCGCCGCAGTATGCCCTGTTGATTGTTGTATTCCTGATGATACCCACATTGAGAGTGAGGAAACGTTGCTAAACAGACAAGCATTCTTGCATAACGAATAATTACAAAATAACACTAAATAAAAAATCCTGAGCTTTAAAACTCAGGATTTTTTTTATGTTTATGAAAAATATCTAGTTTAGAAATTAAATTCTAATGTTGCATAATAATAATAATAATAATAAGCTCTGTTGAAACCCTTTGAACAGGACTCCAATATAAACCATCTTCAGTATTAACCGATTAATTAGATTTCTTTTTTAATTAACGAATACTTAACATTAATCATTTTTTATACAATTTTTATTAAATAATATAAATCCTATATTTGCAATCTTTAAAACAAACCATAATGAAAGCAGGAATTGTAGGATTACCAAATGTTGGAAAATCAACGTTGTTCAATTGTTTATCGAATGCCAAAGCGCAAAGTGCCAACTTTCCCTTTTGTACCATAGAACCTAATATAGGTGTTGTAAATGTTCCCGATTCGAGAATGGGAAAATTAGAGGAATTAGTGAGTCCAGAACGCGTCCAAATGGCAACTGTTGATATTGTTGACATTGCAGGATTAGTAAAAGGAGCCAGCAAAGGCGAAGGTTTAGGAAATCAATTTCTTGGAAATATCAGAGAATGTAATGCAATTATCCACGTTCTACGTTGTTTTGATAACGATAACATCATCCACGTAGATGGAAATGTAAACCCAATTCGCGACAAAGAAACCATCGATATCGAACTTCAACTAAAAGATTTAGAAAATGTTGAAAAACGATTAGAAAAAGTAAATCGTGCCGCCAAAACTGGAAATAAAGACGCACAAACCGAAAAAGCACTTTTAGATAGAATCAAAGAAACATTGCTTCAAGCAAAATCAGCAAGAACCATAATTCCTCAAAATCACGAAGAATTAGAATTGATGGAAGGTTTCCAATTAATTACTACAAAACCAGTTTTATACGTTTGTAATGTAGATGAAGAAGCTGCCGTAAACGGAAATAAATATGTAGATCAAGTTCGGGAGTTAGTAAAAGATGAAGCCGCAGAAGTAATCATACTTTCCGTTGGTGCCGAAGCGGATATCACCGAATTAGAAAGTTTTGAAGAGCGTCAAATTTTCCTAGAAGATATGGGATTAACCGAGCCAGGCGCATCCGTTTTGATTCGTGCAGCTTATAAGTTACTCAAGCAACAAACCTATTTTACGGCAGGAGCTAAAGAAGTTCGTGCTTGGACCATCAATATTGGAGCTACTGCGCCACAAGCTGCAGGAGTTATTCATACTGATTTCGAAAAAGGATTCATTCGCGCCGAAGTAATTGCTTACGAAGATTTCATTCATTACAAATCAGAAGCCAAATGTAAAGAAGCTGGAAAATTCAAAGTGGAAGGAAAAGAATATATTGTTAAGGATGGTGATGTAATGCACTTTAGATTTAATGTATAATTATGCCAAAATAAAATAGACTTTTAGGCAATAGTTAAAACCGTTCAAGTAATTCAAGCCTTTTTTAATTTAAAATTTGTATTTAATCCTAAATACTTTTTTTATCACCAAGTTTTCAAGTCCTTTTAAATCTTGAAATAGTGATCATTTCAAATACAGAATTGGATTTTCTGTGGAAGTAAATCATCAAAAATAGTCTGTTTTAATTCATAAATTTTTGATTTAAAATCTGTCGTATAATTTGTCAATATCATTCTTAATAACTTTGGCACTTTACTCTTTTAAAATGGATTGACAATCCCTACATTAGCACACTCAAGGTCTGAGCGAAAAG